>DATFFZ010000263.1:0-10813 GCA_035249845.1 Gemmatimonadaceae bacterium | reverse complement strand
CGCGCCCGTCGATGCGGGCGCGCTCCCCGGCGCGCTCGTGCGCGGCCGCGAAGGCGAGCTCGAGCGCGGGGTGCCGCAACACCAGCCCGCACAGCTCTCGCCCGGCGTATCCGGAGGCACCGAGGACACCTATGGGAAGTTTATGCATGAAGTCTGCATTTTAATGCAGGTGGCTGCCCTGTCAAGCCATTTCGCGCCCGGAGCGCTCTTCGCCCCCCTCTTCCCGCCCCTCGACCTTTCAGGCATTCTCCCCCCATGTCCGGGAAACGCGAGCGACAGGCGACCGTTCGCCGGCTCATCGAGGAGCGTCCGATCGCCAGCCAGGAGGAGTTGCGCAGGCTGCTCCGACAGCGGGGTTGGGACGTCACCCAATCCACGCTCTCGCGCGACCTGCGCGAGATGCGGGTCGGGCGCATTCCCACTCCCGACGGCGGCGTCCGCTACGGAGTGCCCGACGCCGGCGCCGACCCCGGATCCCCTCGCCTCGACGCGCTCCTCCCCCCGCTCTTCGTCGACGCCGACGGCGTCGGCGAGCTGCTCGTCGTCCACACCCACCGCGGGGGCGCGCAGCCGGTCGCCGAGGCGATCGACATGGAAGAGTGGCCGGAGCTCCTCGGCAGCATCGCCGGCGACGACACGATCCTCCTCATCTGCCGCTCGAGCGCGGCCCGGCAACGACTCCTCTCCCGCCTCCGGGCCCTCGCGCGCGACGCCTGACCCCCTCGGCGTCTCCTCGTTCGCCCGCCGGGACGCTTGACGCGCGCCCTCCGACATACTAGATATGCGCTCTTACTGAATAATTATTCATGGGAGCGCGCATGCCGCGAACCGTCGTCCTGGCCTACTCGGGCGGCCTCGACACCTCGATCATCGTCCCCTGGCTCCGCGAGCACTACGACGCCCGCGTCATCTGCGTCGCGGGCGACGTCGGCCAGGGTCACGAGCTGGAAGGGGTGCGCGCCAAGGCACTCGCCTCCGGCGCCGCGGAGTGTTTCATCGAGGATCTCCGCCGCGAGTTCGTCGAGGACTACATCTGGCCCACGCTCCGCGCCGGCGCGGTGTATGGCCGCAAGTATCTCCTGGGGACGTCCATGGCGCGGCCGCTCATCGCTCGCCGGCAGGTGGAGATCGCGCGCGCCGTCGGCGCCGACGCGCTGGCGCACGGCTGCACCGGCAAGGGGAACGACCAGGTACGCTTCGAGCTCACCTACGCCGCCTTCGCGCCGGAGCTCCCCGTCATCGCGCCCTGGCGCGAGTGGGACATCCGGAGCCGCGAGGACGCGCTGGCGTACGCCGCGGCCCACGGCATTCCCGTCACCGCCACCAGGGACAAGATCTACTCGCGCGATCGCAATCTCTGGCACCTCTCGCACGAGGGCGGCTCGCTGGAAGATCCGACCAGCGTCCCGCCCGACGACCTCTTCCAGCTCACCGTCTCACCGGCCGAGGCGCCTGACGAGCCGCGCGACGTGGTCATCGAGTTCGATCGCGGCGTCCCGGTGAGCGTCGATCACGTGGAGCTCGACCCGGTGACGCTGGTAACGACCCTCAATCGCATCGGCGGCGCCCACGGCGTGGGTCGCATCGATCTGGTGGAGGATCGCCTGGTCGGGATGAAGTCGCGGGGCATCTACGAGACACCCGGCGGCACCCTGCTCTACGCCGCGCACAGTGAGCTGGAGCAGCTCGTCCTCGACCGCCGTACCCTCGCCGCCAAGGATCTCATCGCGCCGCGCTACGCCGAGCTGGTGTATGAGGGACGGTGGTGGACCACCGAGCGCGATGCCTACGACGCCTTCGTCGACGTCACCCAGGCGCGCGTCACCGGCACCATCACCCTCCGCCTCTTCAAGGGGAACATCACCATCGCCGGCCGCTCCAGTCCGCACGCGCTGTACGACGAGCGCTTCGTCACCTTCGGCGAGGATGACGTCTACCAGCAGAGCGACGCCGCCGGATTCATTCGCCTCTACGGCCTCTCCCAACGCGTGCGAGCCTTGAAGGACAGAGAGGTGGGAAGAGGGAGGCTCGAGGAGACGACGACGGCCGATTCCGACGAGCGCTCGCTGGTGGCCGTATGACGAGCCCCTCGACTCCTCCCCGCTCCCTCATCCCCGCTCCCCATCGCCTCTGGGGTGGCCGCTTCGCCTCGGGGTCCGCGCCGGCGCTCGACGCGCTCAACCGCTCCATCGACGTCGATTTCCGCCTCTGGCCCTTCGACATCCGTGCGTCGAAAGCCTGGGCGGTGGCGCTCTGGAATGCCGGCGTGCTCACCCTCGACGAGAGCGAGCGCCTGGAGCAGGGGCTCGACGCCGTCGCCGCCGCGTTCGAGAGCGGCGCCACCCCGGTCGCATCCGACGAGGACGTCCACACGATGATCGACCGCCTGCTCCACGAGCAGGTGGGCGACGTCGCTTCCAAGCTGCATACCGGACGAAGTCGAAACGACCAGGTGGCCACCGCCACACGCCTCTGGGCGATGAACGCGTGCGCCGACCTCGACGCCGCGATCCGCGCACTTCAGAGCGTCATCCTCGACAAGGCCGCTGCCCTCGATGGCGCGCTGATGCCCGCTTACACGCACCTCCAGCGCGCCCAGCCGGTCGCGGCCACGCACTGGATGCTCTCGCACTTCTGGCCCCTGGATCGCGATCGCGCGCGCCTCCACCACGCGCGCGAAAGCGCCGCTCAACTCCCGCTCGGCTCGGGCGCGATTGCCGGCTCCGCCTTTCCCATCTCACGCGTCCTCCTGCAAGGGAGCCTTGGCTTCAGCGCCATCTCGCGGAACAGCATCGACGCCGTGAGCGATCGCGACTTCGTGGCCGAGATCCTCTTCGTGGCGGCGCTCCTCGGCGCGCACCTCTCGCGCCTGGCCGAGGACCTCATTCTCTTCGGCACCGGGGAGTTCGGCTTCGCTCGTTATGGCGAGGCATACACGACGGGGTCGAGCATGATGCCGCAGAAGCGGAACCCCGACGCGCTCGAGCTCGCTCGCGCCTCCGGTGCGCGTGTGCTCGGCGACCTTACGGCGCTCCTCGCCACCCTCAAGGGACTTCCCACCGGCTACAACAAGGACCTTCAGGAAGACAAGCGCGCGCTCTTCGACGCGGTGGACACCATGCAGCTCGTCCTCCCTGCCCTCTCCGGCGCGCTCGCGGAGACCACCTTCCGCACCGACCGCATGCGCGCCGCGCTTTCGAGCGCAATGATGGCCACCGATCTGGCGGACTACCTGGTGAGAAAGGGCGTGAGCTTCCGCGAGGCGCATCAGGTCGTCGGCGCCCTCGTGCGTGAGGCTGAATCACAGGAGTGCGAGCTGTACGCGCTCCCCCTTCGCTCCTTCACCGCCGCCCACGCGTCGTTCGGTCAGGACGCGTTCGATGCCCTCTCCGCCAATGCATCGGTGGAGCGGCGGGAAGTCGAGGGCGGGACGGGACCGAGGGCGCTCGCTGCCCAGCTCGAAGCGGCCAGAGCCAGCCTCAGGCCGCCCTCGAACAACACCGCGCGCAGCGCGAACGAGTTGGAGACCTGGATGCGGTAACTACGAGCTCGCCCGAGGTAGACAGCAGCGGCCGCCCACGACGTGAGCGGCCGTTTTTATTGTGTTGTTACACAGTTTGTGCCGATACACTGATGGGCGCGTGGCACCCGGCAGACGGCGTGCACTGTACAAACGCACAAGATTCTTCCATAGTAGTCTGAAACTAGACTGCGGACCCTCATTGCCGATCACCAACCCCTTCCGCGACGGCGCCGATGCGTCCAGCTCCATACTTGGCCGGACGGACGAGCGACGAAGGGCCGCGCTCGCCCTCTCCGACCCCGCCGCCAAGCTCCTGATCCTCGCCACCCGCCGCACCGGGAAAACGACGCTGGTACGAGCGGCGGCAGCCGATGCCCGGGAAGCGGGCACACCCGTGGTCGTCGCGGATCTGGCCGGCATCTCCTCCGTCGCCGACGTCGCCTCGCGTCTCCTCCGAGCCGCTGCCGTCGACCTCTCCCCTGCCTGGCCCGACGCCACCAGCGAGATCGTGAAGAGAATCGGCATCCGGATCACCCTCGAGACCGATGCCTCCGGTAACATCCTTCCCTGCCTCGACGCCGCCTTGCGACGCGCGTCGCTCGACGACCAGCACGTCCTGCTGCGCCGCGCGCTGGACACTCTCGACGAGCTTGCCCGATCGCGCGAGGCGCGACTCGGCGTTGCCCTCGATGAGATCCAGGAGCTCTTCCGCCTTGGCGGGAGCTCCGCCGATTGGGCGCTCGCCAGCGCCGCCAGGCAGCATGCCAACCTCGGCTATCTCCTGACCTCGACCGACCACACCTCCCCTCGCCCCGCGACGGCCGACCGTTCTCCGCTCTCCCTCTTCGAGCCGCTCCACCTCAAGCCGCCGGCGGCGAACGACCTCGCTGCCTGGATCGACGACCAGTTCCGGCTCACCGGCGTGAAGCCACAAGGCACTGGAACAGCGATAGCGACCATTGGCGGAACTAAGGTCGCCAATGTCGCTCAACTAGCCGCATACTGCTTTGATGGTGTTCGCTCATCTGGGTTCGCACGTGACGAAGACGTGCGGAGCGCCTTCGCAGCCGCCGTGGCCGATTGCGCCGACATCACCCGGTCCGTCTGGGAGTCGCTCACCATCCATCAGCAGAACGTCCTCCGCGCACTCTCGCTCCGAAGCTCCGGCCTCACCACCACCGCCACCCGCGAGCGCTTCTCGCTGGGCGACACCGGTACCACTCACAACAGCGCCCAGCTCCTCGTCCGAAAGGGCATTCTCGAGCGCATCGACGGTGGATACGTCTTCGAGAGCCCGTTCGTCCGCGGATGGGTGATCGCGCACGCGCTGCCGGACGTCGGCATCACGGTGCCGATCACCCACGTTCCCCTCGCCAGAGAACACTGACGCGAACGAAAGGGTAAAGAAGTCATGACTCGTGTGCCGTTCACCGCGCTGGCGCTCGCCGCGCTGCTCCCGCTGCAGGACGCCGCCGCCCAGGCCGAGACGTCCTCCGCATCGTCCCGCGTCAGCTTCAGGCCAGCCCGCCCCAGCCAGGGCTCGTTCGTGATCGTGGCGCTCCGAACCCCCGCCAACGGCATCGCCGACTCGCTCGACATCGATGCCGAGCTCGCCGGCCACACGCTGCACTTCACGCGTGAGCGCGACGGTGTCTTCCGCGCACTGGCCGGCGTCCCGCTCGACGCCGCCGACACTCTCCGCTCCACCTTCCTCATCCGCCACCACGGCGCCGCTCCGGAGACGCTGACGGTCACGCTCCCCGTGGCGCCCGCCACCTATCCGATCGAGCGTCTCACCGTCGCGCCGGAGTTCGGCCGCGAGCCCGACTCCCTGATCGCCGCCCGGCTGGAGGACGAGTCGCGTCGCGCGATGGAGGTCTCGCGCAACTCGCACCTGACGCCGCGTCTCTGGCGCGCGCCGCTCGCCAGACCACGACCCGGACGCGTCACCAGTGGCTTCGGGCGGGGAAGGGAATACAACGGCGTGGTGCAGGGCAGGCACATGGGCACCGACTTCGCCGGCGCCTCCGGCGCGCCGGTACGCTCCGTGGCTCGCGGGGTCGTGGCGCTCGTTGACACCTTCTACCTCGGTGGGCGCGTGCTCTACGTGGACCACGGCGCCGGCCTCGTCACCGCGTATCTGCACCTCAGTCGCGCCACCGTCGCGGTAGGCGACACGGTGCGGCGCGCCCAGGTGATCGGCCGCGTCGGCGCCACCGGTCGCGTGACCGGCCCGCACCTGCACATGGTGGCGCGCTACGGCACGAGCACGCTCGACCCGATGTCCTTGCTCGCCCTGCTCGGCGGAGCGCCGGCGCCGGCGCCGGCACCGGCACGCACGGGAGCGGGGAAGGGCAGGGCGCCTCGTTAGGCGCCCCACCCGGCGCGTGTCCTAGATCGTCGGACGGCGATCGAGCTCGTCCGCCACGCGCGCCGAGCCGTCCGCTCTCGCGGTGTCCCCCAGCTCCACCCCGCGCACCTGCTCCACGAACATCTGCTGGATCAGCCGGTTCGCTTCCCGGTTGTAGTCATCGTGATGCCGCTCGCCCATCTCGCCGATGCGATAGAGCTGGTCCATCCCCAACGCCCGCCCCGCTTCGCGGAACGTCTTGAGCGTATCCTCGGCCTGACGCGACATCAGCAGATCGCCGATCAGCCGGTAGTAATCGCTCTGTACGGCCACATCGGCGAGATCGCGTCCTACCGACGTCACCGCGTTCAGGATCTTCTTCCCCATCCCCGCTTCGGCGCCGATCTCCTGCTGATGCTGCTCGAGCATCCGCTGATGCTCCTGCATGAGCGGGATGTACTTCGTGCACAGATCGCGAAAGCGTATGTCATCGGCCGAGCGCTCGTGATCGCGCAGCGCGTCGACGAACGACTGGTGCTGCATCACGGCCAGGCTCACCTGCGTTCTCAGAAACTCCGTTCCACGTTCCATCCGTCCTCCTCGTTACGATCCTCGGTGGACGGAAAGGCGGGTGCAGTTTGCAGGCCAGCCGTGGCGCGGCGTGTGAGCTATCGCGCCCTACTGCCGCGCTGGACGCACGGCGTCCACGAAATACTGTGTCTCGCCGATACAGCTGAATGGGATGCCGACGTGCTGCCGGTAGTGGAGCGCCACGCGTCCCCCCTCCGCCGCCTGGACCAGCTTGGCCACCGAGTCATCCCGCACCGTGAAGTAGAACTTCTCCGGCATCTGCCCCGGCACGTTGCTGAGCGCCAGTTCCCCTTCCCAGGTCTTACACAGCCACCCCTTCTTCGAGAACTTCTGCACGTAGCCCACTCGCTCCCCCGAGCTGTACGTGTACGCCATCGCGATCACCGTCCAGAGCGCGACCAGGAGAGCCGGAAGGAGCAGTACGCTGACGAGGATCCACTTCCATCGCCGGCGACGGGGACGTTCGACGGGCTCCGCGCCGAGGTCGGGCGTGTTGTAGGCGCGGGGAGGGGTCTCGAGGTCGTCGGACATGGGCGGCAGCCGATTGGGGTTCCCTCAAACGTACGCCCCTGGCCGACTCCCGTCAGGAGGCCCGGCCTCGCGCCGCCGACGCTCGTTACCGCAGGGAGCGCGGGTCCGTTAACTTTCGAGGATCGTGGCATTCGCCCCTCGGAGACCGACCGTCACCTGCGTCGTCGGCGGGGTGCCCGTAGGCAGCGGGCACCCGGTCGTCGTCCAGTCGATGACGAACACCGACACCGCCGACGCCGCATCCACGGCCGCGCAGGTGGCGGCACTCGCCCGCGCCGGCTCCGAGCTCGTTCGCATCACGGTGAACAACGAGCAGGCCGCCGCCGCGGTCCCCGAGATCGCGCGACGATTGGGCGATGAGGGCGTGGACGTCCCGCTCATCGGCGACTTCCACTACAACGGCCATCTCCTGCTGGCCAGGTACCCGGCCTGCGCCCGGACGCTCGCCAAGTACCGCATCAACCCCGGAAACGTGGGCGGGAAACGGCGCGACGAGAACTTCCGCACCATCGTCCGCATCGCCCTCGAGCACGACAAGCCGGTCCGCATCGGCGTCAACTGGGGATCGCTCGACCAGGACCTGCTGACGCAGATGATGGACGACAACGCGACGCGCCCCGAGCCGCTCGATGCGCGCGACGTGTACATCGAGGCGATGCTCGAGAGCGCGCTTCGCTCGGCGGCGCTGGCCGAGGAGGCCGGATTGAGTCACGACCGCATCATCCTCTCGGCCAAGGTGTCCGGCGTACAGGATCTGGTGGACGTCTACCGCCGTCTCGCCGGTCGATGCGACTACCCGCTGCACCTCGGTCTCACCGAGGCGGGGCTCGGCACCAAGGGCGTGGTGGCCAGTACGGCGGGACTCTCCATCCTCCTCGGCGAGGGGATCGGCGACACGATCCGTGTCTCGCTCACCCCGCGTCCGGGCGGGGATCGCACCGAAGAGGTCCAGGTCGCGCAGCAGATCCTTCAGTCGTTAGGCATCCGCTCCTTCGCGCCGCAGGTCACCGCCTGCCCGGGGTGCGGACGCACGACGTCGACCTTCTTTCAGCGCATGGCCGAGGACATCCAGCTCTACCTCCGCGAGCAGATGCCCGTCTGGCGCGCCCGTCACCCGGGCATCGAGGAGCTGCGAGTGGCGGTGATGGGCTGCGTGGTGAACGGCCCCGGCGAGTCCAAGCACGCCAACATCGGCATCTCGCTCCCCGGCACCTTCGAGGAGCCCAAGGCACCGGTGTACGTCGACGGCAAGCTCGTCACCACGCTGCGCGGCGATCGCATCGTGCCGGAGTTCCTGGCGATTCTCGAGGACTACGTCCGGACGCGCTACTCGAACGGCGCGACCAGATCGCCCAGCGGCGAGCGAGGAGCGGAGAGCGGAGAGCGCGAGCCGAAGTAGGGTCTACGAGGTGGCGCGCCGCTGCCCGATCCACCCGTCGGCGCTCCCCGCTCCCCGCTCCTCGCTTCCCACGTCGTGCTTCTCCAACTCCACCACCAACGCCTTCAGCTCTTCGAGAATGGGCGCGTCGAACCCGACCTCGATCAGTCGCTCGTAGACCCGGCGATACCACCGGATCGTTCCCCCGCGCCCCTGGTTGAAGCGGCTCCAGATGATGTCCGGGAACTCCGTGCGCCGGAGATCGGCGAGAAGCGAGCTGCCGTTGTGGATCTTGTCCGCCGCGCACACCCATAGCGCGCGCTCGTTGGCGCTCGTCAGGCGCTCCAGGTAGTCGGACTTCCGCTCCTCCCACGAGAGCTCCACGCCATCATCATCGAGCCGGCGCTCCGTCACGCCAAGCACGATCGCCAGCACGTCGGTGCCGAACTTCTCGGCGATCCGCGACTCCAGCATCTCGCGCGTGTAGCCTTCGCGCACGCAATCCTCCACCACATCGTGCAGGATCCCCGCGATGATGGTGTCCTCGTCCCGCCCATAACGAGTGAGGATCACCGCCACGTTCGCCGGATGCGTGAGGTAGGGAAGCTTGGTCCCCTTCCGCACCTGCCGATCGTGGTGCTTCGCGGCGAAGGCGAAGGCGTGGTTGATGCGATCGGAATACCCGGGGGCCATGTCCCAAGATACAGCCGTCCGCGGAGGGGCGCGAAGGAACCAGCTCACGATCCGCTCCAGCCCCACGCGGTCCTCATCGTCGAACGCGCCCACCGCGGCGGAGTCGACGTCCAGCACCCCGATCAACCGCCCGCCCGGCCCGAGCACGGGGACCACGATCTCCGAGCGCGCCCGCGCGTCGCACACGATGTGGCCCGGAAACGCGCGCACATCCGGTACGATCACGGTTCGTCGCTCCCGCGCCGCCGTGCCGCACACCCCCGAGCCGAACCCGATCTCCATGCAACCCAGCGTGCCCTGGTACGGGCCCACCCGCAACAGTCCGTCGGGGTCCACCACGCGATAGAACCCGGTCCACAGATGCCCGAACCCGTGGTGGATCAGCGCGCTGATCGCCGACATCGCGGCGATCTCGTCGGTCGTCCCCTGGAGCACGCTCGACACGAGCGTCTCGAGCTCCTCGTATGCCCGGCGCTTGGGAACGCCGCGCAGATCGAGCATCGACTCGGCCACCTCTCTCCTCCTACATCCAACGGGAGATCGTCTGAAGCGTACGCCAGTGCAGGAGAAACAATGCGGCGCCCTGCAAGGCGATCGCCATCCCCACGCCCATCATCGCCTGGCGGCGACCCGCTCGCCATCCCGCGAGCGCCAGCGTCACGCCGATCACCGCCGCGCCGGCGGTCAACCCCACTTCCAGCCAGAGCACGCTGACCAGTTTCGTCGCGCGCGCCAGGTCGCGAGGCGCCAGCGCACGGAGCGCCAGCGCGCCGAGCGAGAGCTCCACCACGCCCCACAGCAGCATCTGCCTGCCGAACTGTCGCAGGAGCGTGAGCGTCGCGCCGCGACGCCAGATCATCGTCAGTACCCCCAGGCCCGTCACGACTGACAGCCCGCCCCACACCAGTACTCGCAGCAGGTGGGCGCGCTCGATGTCGAGAAGCGTGTCAGCCCACACGTTGGCGTGAGCCGGGCTGTCGGGGGTTCATGCCGGGAATGTAACCCGGCCGTGCGTCAGGCGGAGCCGAGCGAGCGCGGGCTCAGTCGCCCTCGATGGTGACCAGCGACTCGGCTTCGAGCTCGGAAAGCAGCCGCTCCACCTCGCGCCGTGCTTGGGCGTCGGTGACGTCGTACAGCTCGAGGAGCTTTGCCACCAGCGAGTGCACCGTCGCCGTGCCGCTCTCCAGCATACCCCACACCGCCGCTCCCGTCTCGTTCAACGAGTAGTATCGCTTCGTGCGGAGGTTGAGGACGACGGCGCGGTCCTCGAGCGTGGCGAAGGTCGCGTCGGGAGAGATGTTGTAGCGACTCACGCGCACGTCTCCAGCAGCGTACGGGCGATGCGCTTGAGCTGCGCCGAGGAGTGTAGGAGCCGGTAGGCCGGGACGCGCCGCGCGATGTCGGAGAGCGCGGCCAGATGATGCCCCGCGTGCGCGTCGTCGATCATGACCCAGGGCGACTGCCTGACGAGCGCGGCCAGTGCCTCGGTGCGCGCCAACGCGTGCATGGCATCCACACCATCGCGCTCCAGGAAGATCACCGCCGCCACGCCGGCGCGGCACGTCGGCGGCGCGGGCATCGGCACCCGCCGCCGGGGATCGCCCGGCTCCACCACCGCACGCCGCCCTCTCAGCTCCGGGAAGTGACGGCCCAGTGCGGTGCTCACACGGAGCGCGTCTCGCCAGGCGTAGGCCATCACACCCTGCGGAAGGACCTCCACCAGCACACCGTCGTCGCCCAGCACGCC
>DATFFZ010000262.1:0-2731 GCA_035249845.1 Gemmatimonadaceae bacterium | reverse complement strand
CGCCGCGCTGGCCGGCATCGCCGCGGTGATCACGGCCGCCGGCGTGACGATGGGCGCGGCGCGCGGCACTCGCCCCTGGCAGCTTGCGGGCGAACTGTTGCTGCTGGCCACGGTGCTGCTCTTTCTCGGCGAGCTCCTCCCACGCGCCATCGCCCGCCGCTGGGCGTCGCGCCTCATGCCGGTGGTCCTCCCGCCGCTCCGCGCCCTCGAGCTGCTGCTGGCCCCGGTGCTGCGCACGGCGCGCTGGGCCACGCACCCGTTAGGCAAGCGCGCGCCCGAGCCCGAGGGGACGCCCGGCGAGGACCTCGAGACGCTGCTCCGCGAGGGCGAGCGCGAAGGCATCGGCGAGCCAGAGGAGATCGAGATCATCTCCGGGCTCATGCAGTTCCAGGGGAAGACGCTGCGCGACGTCATGACGCCGCGCACCGAGATCTTCGCGGTGGCGGAGTCCACGCCGCCGCGCGAGCTGGCGCAGGCGCTGGCGCAGAGCGGGTACAGCCGCGTCCCCGTGTACCGCGAGTCGCTGGACGAGATCGTCGGTGTCATTCACGTCCTCGACGTCATCAAGCTCGGCGCCGAGCGCATGCCGCCGCTTCGACAAGTGGCCCAGGCGCCCACGTCGAAGGTGTGCACCGAGATGCTGGTGGAGATGCTGCGCACCCAGCGCCACATGGCGGTGGTGCTCGACGAGTTCGGCGGGACGGCGGGGATCGTGACGCTGGAGGATCTGCTGGAAGAGGTGGTCGGCGAGATCCGCGACGAGCACGACGAGCCGGCGGGCGATGCCGGCGCCGCGCCGCAGCGCGCCATCCTGGTCGACGCGTCGACGGAGGTCGGTCAGATCGCCGAGCGGCTGGCCATGGAGCTGCCCGAGACCGAGCGCTCGATCGGCGGTCTGCTGACGCGGGCGCTCGGTCGCATCCCGAGCGCCGGGGAGCGATTCCGCTTCGAGGGGCTCGACATCACCGTGGTCGAAGCCGAGCAGGCACGCGTCAAGAGCGTGCTGATCCAGCGGGCGGACGCGGGCGCCCCCGTGCCGCTCGCCCTGCCGCGCTGACGTGCGCGCGCTGGTTGTCTTCTGGCGACTGGCGCCGTTCCTCGTCGCCTTTCTGCGAGATCGAAAGCGCTGGATCGTCGTCGGCCGCCCGCGTCGGCTCGACGACGCGGCGCACCAGCGCCGCGCGCGACGCCTCACCGGTACGCTGGCGGCGCTCGGTCCGACGTTCATCAAGCTGGCCCAGGTGTTCGCTTCGCGCGCGGACATCCTCCCCGAGCCCTACCTCACCGAGATCGGCTCGCTCACCGACCGCGTCCCGCCCCTCCCGGTAGACGTGATCAGGGACGTGATCGCGCACGAGTTCGAGAAACCGGTGGGCGAGCTGTTCGACCGCTTCGACGCCGAGCCGCTGGGCTCCGCGTCGCTCGGGCAGGTGCACCGCGCTTCGTTCGACGGGCAGGAAGTGGTGGTGAAGGTGCTGCGGCCGGGTGTGGAGATGCTGGTGGCGGTGGACCTCGACGCCGCGTTCCGCATTCTGTTCTTCATGAGCGTGCTCTTCCCCAACAATCACACGCGGTCGATCACCACCATCGTCAGGGAATTCGCCAAGCGCATCGACGAGGAGATGGATTTTCGGGAGGAGGCGCGGAACGTGGACATCTTCCGCGCCAACTTCGCCGAGGAACGGCGCGTGGCGGTGCCACGGGTGCTGTCCGGCCTGACCCGCCGGCGCGTGCTGGTGCTCGAGTACATGGAGGGGACGCGCGTCGACCAGCTCCACGAGCGGATCGCCGCGGGGGACGTCTCGGTGCCGCGCCTGCTCGAGGTGCTGGTGGAGGTGTACGTCAGGCAGATGCTGGTGGACGGCATCTTTCACGCCGATCCGCACGCCGGGAATCTGCTGGTCGCGCCGGACGGGCGACTGGTGCTGCTCGACTTCGGGATGGTGGTGCGCGTGGGGCAGGAGACGCGCTCGCGGCTCATCTCGACGGTAATGGCGGCGGTGCGGCAAGACGTGGACGGCGTGATCGCCGGGTTCTACGAGCTCGGCCTGCTGGACACCGACGTGGACCGCGGGACCGTGCGCGATGCGGCGCGCGCGCTCATGGCCATCGCCTTCACCCCCGACACGAAGCCGCGGCAGATTCAGCGGATCGTGAACGAGGTCATGTCCACCTTCTACCGCTGGCCGATCACCATGCCGAGCGAGCTGGTGTACTTCGGCCGCGCCGCGGCGCTGGTGGAGGGGATCGGGGTGCGTTACGTCCCCGACTTCAATAGCGTGCAGTTCGCCACCCCCGTGCTGGGGCGCATGCGCGGCGAGCTGGTGGGGGCCATGCTCGGCGACTCCAGCGAGATGGTGCGCGACTGGATGACCGAGGCGGCGCACGTCGCCCGGGAGCTGCGCGACGTCCTGCGTCGCACCGGACGCGACGAGCTGCGCGTGAGGGCGCACCCGCGTGACATGCTGGAGATGCAGCAGTTCATGTCGCGCATGGCGCGACGGCTCCTGCTGGGCCTCTTCGCCAGCGTGGGCGCGATCGTGGCGGCGTTGGCCTACACGGTTCACCGGAACCCGTATATTCTGGCGCTGTCGCTCGTGGCGGCCCTTCTCTTCTTTCTCGTCATCTTCCTCCTCCCACTGCATCTGTTCGCGAATCCCTTCCGGGGCTATCGCCGGTGGCGGTGACCTCATCGCCCGCGGCGAGCGCGGGCGCCGCGCACGAGCGGCTG
>DATFFZ010000261.1:0-34919 GCA_035249845.1 Gemmatimonadaceae bacterium | reverse complement strand
TCTTCGCCGGCCCTTCCTCATTGTCGAGTCCCGAGTGCCGAGTGCCGAGTCCCGATGTCACGCATGCACCAGGCGCCGCGTGCCGCGCAGGTAGATCGCCAGGCCAGCGAGGCTCACCAGGATCGTGATCAGGCGCCAGCCTAACAGCACCTCGGCGCCCCCGCTCAAGCCGGCAAGCGCGAAGAGAGAGTCGAAGGCGGCCTCGCCGACGCCGAGTCCGCCGGGGGTGAGCGGGATCGTGTTGGCCACGTGCCCAAAGGGAATGAGAAAGCTCATCTCCCACGCCGCGCCGCCCGGGAGAACCGCTTCGGCGATCATGAGCGCGATCCCGATGCTCATCGTGTGCGCGATCAGCGAGATGCCCACCGCGCCCAGCAGCGCCGATGGGCGTCTTCGGTAGGCGTGAACGGTGTCCACCATGCGCGCCGCGTAACCGCCGAGCGGGAGCTTGGCCAGCACCCAGGTGACCAGACGGCTGTGGCGGAGACGCGTGGAGAGCACGGTCAGAAAGGCGATGGCGAGGCCCGACACGAAGACGGCGGCGCCGAGCAGCAGCCCGGCGATGACATCGTTGCGGAGCAGCTCGCGCGGGATGAACGGAATCGCCAGCAGGGGCCAGAGCAGCAGCGCGAACACCCCCACCGCCCGATCGAGCAGCATCACCGTTCCCACTTCCATCCGACGCCCCTCGTTTCCGCTGGCCGCGTAGTAGATGCGGAAGATCTCCCCGCTGGCCGCTCCGGGAAGGACGCTGCCGAAGAAGAGGCCGATCAGACTGAGCTGCACCGACCCGAAGAGGGAGAGCCTGAGGTCGAGCGCGCGCATCAGGAGGCAGAGCCGCGACGCGGTGATGACGAGGTCGATGAAGAAGAACGCCGCCGCCGCCAGGGTGAGGGGCCAGGCGCGGGCGAGCCCGAGGAGTTTGGACCACTCCAGCATGCCGGACGTCGCCAGATACCAGAGGAGCGCGATCCCCAGCGCCACCCGGAACACCGAGAGAAGCGTGCGGACGACCGGCTTCACCGAAGCTTGGCCGGCGAGCGGTAGATGCGAATGGGTGGATTCACGGTGGGGTAGTCGATCGGCGGACGTCGCACCCAGGGCAAGAAGGGCGGCGACTGAATGAGCGTGTCGAGCTCGAAGCCGAGCGAGCCTTCGTTGAGGTCATCGTAGATGGCGGGTGGCATGGCGCCACCATACGGAAGATGCGAGGCACGGTAGTCAGGGATGACGACCACGGCCGCCGGCGGGTTTTCCCGCCACCGACGGCGTACCGAGTCGGCTTGCGCCGCTCCCAGTGCCTGACGAGCGGGACCTCCGGCGTACGGCAGTGCCTGCTCAGATCGAATTCCTGCCGGAAGGGGCGGCAGCTTCTGGACGGGTCCGAAATAGTCGATTCGGTCGCCGCTCCGAAGGTTGGCCCGAATCCACTCCGCGGCCGCATACCGTGAGTCGCGGATCATGGCCGCGGTGAGATCGGCGCCGCGAAGGAAGCCGAGGCCGATCACCGCGGCCGCCACCACCACGCTCGGCGTCCTCCACGTTCCCCCGCGCGCCATGAGCACGTCGAAGAACCGGGCGGCGAAGAACGCCAGCACGAAGACGGCCGGCATCACGTAGCGCAGTTGCACCGAGCGCGCGCCGAAGAGGATCGCCAGGTACGTCGCCGCCGGGAGCGCGAAGAGCAGCATGCGCCGCTCGCGGACGGCCGCCCAGACGAGTCCCGCCAGCGCCGCCAGCGCTCCCGGCAGGGTCATCGCGTCCACCACCCTCCGCGCCATGTCCCGAATCAGCTCGGCGTGTCCTGCAAGGGTGCGCGGATACGCCTTCGCGTACGACACGCCCGACGCCGCCAGCTCCTGCGAGCGTTGCCTGACGAATTCGAGGTGCGCCATGTAGCGCGCGGGGTCGATGAACAGACCGCTTCCCACCCCGAACGCAAGAATGGCGGTCGCCGCGCACACCGCCGGAATCTTCCACGCCTCGCCCGGCCGGGCGCCGTGCTCCCTTCGCTGACGGGCGTGGAGCACCAGCAGCACGAACGGGAGCGCCACGAAGGACGCGAACGATGGTTCCTTGGTGGCCAGCGCCGCGCCGATGAACACTCCCAGCCACGCGGCGCGTCCGAGCGTCACCCCGCGCGCCAGGCAGCGCGCGTACACCGCCAACGCCGCGGCGGTGAAGAACAGCACGCCGATGTCCGGGTTGGACGTTCGCGCGTAGTAGAACGTCGGGTACGACACCATCACCAACAAGGCGGTGAGGCGCCCCGTCCGCTCCCCCCACAGATCGCGCGCGGCGAGGTACGCCGCCAGAACCACGCCGATCGCGTACAGCACCGAGAGCGCGTGCGCGATCCAGGTGAGTACCGCCAGCGAGCGCACCGGGTCGGCAAGTCCGTACGGATACTCCGAGCTGGGCGTGCTCAAGCCGCCGGTCGCCTTGAGGTACAGCAGATACGGTGATTGCGCGCCGACGATCAGGAAGTAGCTGAGGAGGGGATATCCGAGGTTCTGCCCCCTGCTCCCGGTGATGATTCCGTGCACCTGGCCGAGCGCGCCGAGCGGCGCCTCGTCATCGACGCCCCATGCTTGCGCGCGCTCGTGCGTGGTGGCGTGCGGCGCCCCCCACCAGAAGCCGGGGGCGTACGAGACCAGCGCGAGCAGCGCGAGAGCGACGGCCGTCGTCAGGCGCCGCCGTGCGCGCGTCTCGATCGCCATCGATCAGTGTTGACTGACCGGCGTGGATCGCGGAGGACGCACCGCGTCGGGCTGCGGAAGGCGCGAGGGTGAATCGATGAAGGAGTTGAACCAGAGCTCCAGCGAGAGCAGACCCCAGATCTGTCGGCCGAACGGTGCCTCGTGCGCCAGCAGCCGCTCCACGCCCGCCATCTGGTAGAGCCCGCGCTGCCGCGCGCTGGAGGACGTGAGCACGTCGCCCACGAAGTTGCGGATCGGTCCGCGCATCCACTCCGACAGCGGCACCGGGAAGCCCATCTTGTCGCGCCGGTTGATGACCGGCTCCGGCAGCACGTGGCGCACCGCCTCGCGCAGCACGCGCTTGGTGTCGCCCCCCTTGAAGCGGAAGGTCGGCGGCATGCTCGACACCAGCTCGGCGATGCGATGGTCGAGCAGCGGCACGCGCGACTCGAGCGATACGCTCATGCTGGTGCGATCCTCGACGTGCAGCAGCGCCGGGAGCAGCGTCTTGAGGTCGAAGTTGGTCATCCGGTTGAAGTAGCTCTTGGTGGCCGGGGCGTCGAATACCTGCCGGAAGGAGTCGAACATTCGCGCGCGGCTGGCCGGATTCCAGGCGTCGGGGGCGATGAGCGAGTCGGCGTCGTCGAGGCGCGACACCAGACGGAAGTAGCGCGAGCCCATGTCCTCGAAGAGCCCCTCACGCCAGAACGACTGCATCAGCGGCTGGTACTCTCGCAGCAGCGAGAGATTGGGCATGATGCTGTCCCAGGTGACGATGTGCTTCCCCTCCTCCTGGGTGCCGTAGATGGCGCCCTTGAGCACCTGCTCGAGGTAGGCGATCAGGTAGCGCGCGTACCCGCCGAACAGCTCGTCTCCGCCCTGCCCGCCCAGCACTACGGTGACGTGCTCGCGGGCGAGCTTGGAGACCATGTACTGCGGAAAGAGTCCCGGGCCCGCCGCCGGCTCGTCCATCATGTACGCCAGACGCGGCATGGCGGCGACGAAGTCGTCCGCCGTCGGCCAGACCTCATGATGAACCGCGCCGACGTTCTCGGCGACGGTACGCGCATAGCGCGTCTCGTCGTAGCGCGTGCCCTCGCGGAAGGCGCCAGTGAAGGTGTGCAGCGGCTGGTCGCGCAGACTCGCCGCCAGCGACACCACCGTCGAGCTGTCGATGCCGCCTGACAGGTGGGCGCCCAGCGGCACGTCGCTGCGGAGCTGGATGCGCACGGCGTCCTGGAGCAGCTGCACCAGCTGATCGACGAAGTACTCCTCGGTGTGGTGCTCGTCGATGGAGTAGTCGAGGTCCCACCAGCGGTGCACGCTCGGCGCCGAGTCGCGGAAGGGGCGGTAGGTGAGGTAGTGCCCCGGCTCCAGCCGCGACACGGCGCGAAAGAGCGTGCGCGGCCCGAGGCAGAGCTGGAATCCGAGATATTCCTCGAGCCCTTCGGGATCCGACTCCGGCGATATCACCCCGCCGGCGAAGAGCGCCTTGGGCTCGCTGGCGAAGGCGAAGCGCTCCTTGCTCTGCGTCCAGTAGAACGGCTTGATGCCGAAGCGGTCGCGCGCGGCGAAGAGCCGCTGCTGCCGCGCGTCCCAGATGGCGAAGGCGAACATGCCGTTCAACCGCTCGAGGCATCGTTCGCCATGCTCCTCGTAGAGACGGAGGATGACCTCGGTGTCGCTCTGCGTGCGGAAGGTGTGCCGGCGCGCCAGCTCGCGTCGGAGCTCTACGTAGTTGTAGACCTCGCCGTTGTAGATGATCCAGATGCTCCCATCATCGTTGGACATCGGCTGACGGCCGGTGGCCAGATCGATGACCGCCAGGCGACGGTGACCGAGCCCGACGGGTCCGTCGAAGTGCGTGCCCTCGTCGTCGGGACCGCGGTGCGAGAGCGCCGCGGTCATCGCCGCAACGGCCTCGCGATTTACGCGACGATCGCGCTCGCGCTCGATGATACCTGCGATTCCGCACATGGCTCGCGATCATTCTCCCGGCGCAACTGTCCGTCGCTGGTGTACACCCGCGCGCGACGCTCGGCGATCTGCCGCTTCCACTCCCGTCCGATCTCTCCCCACCACACGATGTACTTGGCGATGAGCATGAGATAGCCGAGCGTGGTGATGCTGCTCACCACCTTGCTCGTGCTCAGCTTGCGATCGTAGCGAAGCACGAACGGCACCTCGGCCACGCGCGCGCCCATCAGCTTGAACTTGATCATCTTCTCGACGGTGCCGGTGAACCCCATTCCCTTGAGGTCGATGAACCGGTTGCCGAAGATGGCGATGGCGTCCTGCACCACCGACGCGCGGTAGGCGCGATAGCCGCAGGTGTACTCCTTCACCCCGCGGAGCGGGAAGCAGAGCTTCATGAGCAGGTTGGCGCACCGGCTCATGGTGCGACGATACAGGTCGACGCCCACCTGCCCGCCCCCGGGTGCATAACGAGAGGTGGTCACCACCTCGTAGCCCTCGTCGAGCTTGGCCACCATCGCCGGGATGTACGAGGGATCGTGCGTGTCGTCGCAATCCATGCGGACGATGACGTCGCCCGGATCGGAGGTCTCGGCCACGTACTCGAAGCCGTCGCGCGCCGTCTCGCCGAGCCCGCGATTGTACTTGTGCGTGAGGACATGGATCGGGTACTTGCGCTCCAGCTCCTCCAGCATGCGCGCCGTCCCATCGCGGCTGCCGTCGTTCACCACCACCACGCGATACGACGCGCCGATGTCGCGCATCACGCGGTCCATGCGCGCGAGGAGCGGCTCGAGACTGTCCTCTTCGTTGTAGGCGGGGAGCAGGAGGTGAATCATCGGCGCAAGACATCCTCTCGTTCGGGCTCGGACCGCGGCGTCGTGCCGCCTTTCGTCGCACCATCGTCGATCTGCGCGCGCGCGACGAAATCCACGCGCTGCGTCAACCTCGCTTTGCCGTCACGCTTCAACGACTCCGCGAGCCCGCTCGCATCCGCCTGCCGAACCGACGCCAGCTCGGCGGCGTGAAAGTACTTGGCCGACCCCATGTGAATCGCCCCATACGAGCGCGGAAGGTGGACGGCCATCACCCGTTCCCGCGCCGTCGTCGCCAGCTCGTCGCTGATGACAACCGCCTCGCTCTCGAAGCGAATCACCCGGGCCAGTCGGCACGGTGCCGTGCGCGCCCCGGTGATCAGCCGGTCGATGACATTGCGCCGGAGCAGCGTCCCCAGCCAACCGATCCGAAACAACGTGAGATTGGCCAGCCGGAGCAGGAGATACCGCCAGGCCGTGGGGAGGAGCTGCCGTGCCTCCGTCAGCGCGGTATGGGAGGCAACTTCGCTGCCAGTCGAGGGGCCTTTTCGCCCTTGCCCCAGGGTCTGAGAGACCCACTTGCCGGCAGCGGTCGAGACGACGTAACCTGAGTCCTCGTAAGCAATTCGCTCACTCTGGCGGTCGAAGACGCGGATCACGCCGCCCTTCGACAGATTGGTCACGGCATAATAGTGTGGCGTCCCAGCAACGACGATCGATGCGCCGGGAAACTCATGCGTGCCCATCAGCCCGAAGCAAGGCAGCGCCGGGGTGGGTGTAACGGTTCGTTCCATCGCCGCGTGGGTGGCGGCATCGAGATAGGAAGCCGCCAGCACGTACAGATTCTCGGCGTCGCTCGAGGCCGGGATCACGACGTTTCCGGCGGCCAGCCGGCCGCGCATGTACGCCGCCACGGCGGCCGCCTCCGGGAGCTCGCCGGCCAGTCGCTCGAAGCCGGAGGGGAAGTAGAGCGACGTCAGCCGGCTGCCGTAGCAGCCGCCCACGCTCCCGTCGGGGTGGACGAAGTGCCAGAAGCAGCGTACGGCGCGGCGCAGGGAGTCGAGCACCGGCGCGTCCCGCGTGCGTGACCACCACTCGGCGAGATACATGATGCCGAGCGTCTCGTACCCGGGGTCGGGGCCGCCGTACTCCGGATACCAGCCGTCCGGCGACTGGTGCGCGAGGATGCCGGCCAGCACCCGTTCGCCGGCGCGGCGGAGCTCGGGGTCGCCCAGCGCATCGTGCGCGTCGAGATAGGCCAGCGCGAAGAGCGCCTGATGGTTGTTGATGAACGCGTAATCCTCGTGCGAGCGCGCGGCGTATCGCGTGGCTCGCCGCACGACGCCGAGCGCGGTCTCGCGCCGCGACGTGGCGAGCGCGTCACCGAGCGTGAGCGTGGTGCGCGCGAGCATACGGGCCACGGCCAGCGTCACGCCATGATCGCGCGTGTTCGGTCCCACCGAGTCGAAGGCGCCATCCCGGTGTTGGCGCGACGCCGTCTGATCGATGGCGAGCTCGATCCACGAGAGGAGCCGCGGATTCTGGTGGTATGGCGTGCCGCCGTACGCATTGCGCCAGAGGAGCGCCAGCGGATAGATGCCGCCCTGGAGCATGGTGAGCGGCACGTCGCGGAGCTTCCATCCCCAGTGGATGCGGTCGAAGCTGCCGGCCGACGTGGAGAGCGGCTCGCGGTCGAGCGTGGAGAGGAGCCGCGGGATGTGCGGCAGGAGCGCGTCCAGGTACGGAGCGGCGGATGAATTGCTCACGTGGAGCTCGGCGCGAGCTGCCACAGCATGGCGAGCTGCCCCTCGTGCTCGGCGATGCGACGAAAGCCCTGGCGCTCGTAGAAGCGGATGGCGCCGTCGTTCTCGCGCTCCACCAGCAGCCAGATGCCGTTCCACCGGCCAGCGCACGCCTGACGAGCGCGATCCATCAGCAGCGTCCCGACTCCGCGCCCGGTCCACGCCTCGTCGAGCGCGACGACGTAGACCAGCGGGTACGTCCGTCGTGCCTCACGCATCTCGATGGGCTCGGTAGTCAGCGCGCGCGACAGCGCGCGCCGGACGACGCGCAACGGAGCTCCGTAGGCGCCGGTCAACAGGCGGCCACACATGCGCGCCAACTGCCGCCAGTGCGCCTGGGTCTCGCCCGGCGGCACGAGCGTCAGATAGCCGGCCAGTGTGCCGTCCTCGGCGCGCGCGGCGAAGAACGTCTCGCCGTGACGACGGCGCATGAGCTCGAGAAGATCCGCGTAGAAGCGCCGAGCGGCGCCATCGTCGGCGAAGAGCCGCCGAACGATGCGCGGAAACGCACGCACGAAAAGGCCGGCGGCGGGCGCGATTTCGGCGGCGGTGATCGTCGCGATCGTGGTCACGCCGCCCGTGGCGCGCGCGCGGCTCGAATCGTGGAGCGCCGGCACGCTCAGCTCAGCTGCCGCGTGGTCCACGCCCCGAGCGGGCGCGCGATCGACACGGGGAGCCGGCGCCACAGCCGCCGCGCCAGCTCGAACGTCGGCGAGCTGCTGTCGAAGTTCGGCAGGGAGCGACCCTCGGCCGCCTGCACGTAGTAGTGCATCGGGTGCTGTACCCCGCCCCACTTCGACTTGAACCTGAGCAACCCCGTTTGACGCGGCGAGTCGGCGCCGAAGTCCAGCGTGCTGAAGCCGTGCGCGCACGCCCAGGCGACCGCCTCCCAGGTCACCAGATCGGTCGGATTCTCCTTCCGGTACGCGTTCTGTGGCGCGGCATAGGCGGGAATGAAGGTGTCTCCCGACATGAAGGAGATGAGGCCGTGAACGGGCACGTCGCCCTTTCGCACGATCATGCAGATGGCACGCCCAGGCACCACCAGGTGCCGGTGGATGGCCCGAAAGAGCTCGCGCGGAAACGGGGGAATGCCCATCGCGCAGCGCGTTTTGGCGAACAGCTCGTAGAAGAGATCGGCCGCCGCGGGGGAGTCGTCGACGGTGACGGCGAGGCCATTGCGACGCGCGCGATTGACCGCCCATCGGACGGCGTCCTTGTCCAGCCGCTTCCACAGTACATCGGCGCCCGGAGTGAGGTCGATTCGCGTGGTGACCCAGTGCGGCGTTTCCGTGAGGCCGTTGGCGGCCACCACCTCGGTGGACATCTCGGTGAGAGAGCGCAGCTCGAGGTACTTGCAGCGGAGCGCATCGCGGAGCGCGATGGCGCTCTCCACCAGCGCCGAGGCGGTGGCGACGTCGCGCGCCACCACCCCGCCGCGGTCGCGCATCGGCACCGACACGAGGCGTCGGCCGAAGAGGCCCTTCACCAGGAAGAGCGGCAGCACGCCACTCACGCGGCCATCGGCGTCGCGCGCCCGGAGGTAGCGCGGCTCGTGGCCGAGTCCTTCGCGCGTGACGTCGCGCCAGGCCAGGGAATGATAGATCGTCGAGTCGGGATGCTCGCGCACGAACGCCTCCCACTCGCTCTCCTCGGCGGCGGTGAGCGGGGCGACGGTGCTCGCTCGCGACGCGAGCGCGCTCTCAGCGGCTGACATGAACCATCACGCTCTCGCGAAGGCCGAGCCGCTCGCGGGAGCGGACGTCGAGCATGCGCTCGTGCGCCTCG
Organism: Gemmatimonadaceae bacterium; assembly: GCA_035249845.1. Taxonomy (GTDB): domain Bacteria; phylum Gemmatimonadota; class Gemmatimonadetes; order Gemmatimonadales; family Gemmatimonadaceae; genus DATFBY01. The sequence continues at coordinate 25,841 of DATFFZ010000261.1, read as the reverse complement.
AACATCTCGGCCACGTCGCACGGGCGGTGGAAGACGAACGCCGCATCCCGCGCACGCTGGAGGAAGTGCCCGAGCCAGGCGCCGTAGCGCGGGAAGAAATCCGCGTTCATGCCGCGCTCGTGGTAGTTCACCACCGCCACGCCGCCGGTGTCGCGCACCACGTCCAGCAGCGTGCGCGCCACCTCGTCGGGTTGCTCGATCCCGTTCCACGCGCGGCGCCGGTCGAAGTGATCGTCCATCCACGTCGGGGGCAGTTGCACCACGCCGAGCGCGCGGCGCTCACCGGGATGATACGGACGGAACGGGTGACAGATCCCGCGGCGGAAGCCCGGGCGCATCTCGAACGCCAGCGAGCTGTCGTACTGGAAGTGCGCGGCCTCGTGCATGGCCAGCGTCTCGTGCGGCGCGCGAGGATCGAGGTGCCAGTAATGATGACGGTTCCCCTTCACCGATATGCCGGCCGCCTCCTCCAGGATGCTCTTCTCCTGGCGCATCTGCTCGGTGCTGCGGTGCGCGTGATAGGACGCGTGGAGCCCGATCTCGAAACCCTCCTCGCGGAGCGACTTGAAGAGGGCGCGGAAGCGCCGCGACCGTACGTCGTAAAAGCCGTCGGGCGTGCCGAGCGCGTACTCCACCAGCGAGCCGCGGCGCGCGATGAAGTAGTAGGCGCCGCGCGCCCCGTGCGCGCGCTCGAACGCCATCCACTCCCGGAAGTTCCAGAAGTTGCTCTTCCCCGCCAGCACGCGCGCGGCCAGCGGAATCCCCTTGAGGCCGCGCGCCACCATCAACCGCGCGATCTCGATCGCCTTGATGATCTCCGGGTAGTCGATGTCGTGCGAGAACATGAACGCCGTCGTCTCCCCCGGGCGCGCCCAGGGCGGGAGAAGCGGCTCGTGCCCGCGTGAGCGAAAGAGCTCGCGCAGCCAGGCGGCGTAGAGCGAGACGATGGGCGTGCGCAGGATCTCCGGCGAGCCGACGAACGCCCCATCGAGCTGGAGGTTGTCCCAACGGTCGCGACGCAGCGTGGGCTCGCTCACCCCGCTCAGCATCCAGAACGCCGCCAGGAGGATGTCGCCGCGCAGCGCCAGCTCGCCCCCCTCGCGATCCACGCCCACGGCGCCGTCGCCGAAGTCGATCCAGTGCAGTCCGTCGCGCCTGACGAGCGCGGTGGGCGAGAGCGCCGCCAGCTCCTGGTAGCGCCGCGGGTCGGCGGGGATGCGGAGCGCCGCGCGCGTGCCGCCGCTCGCCGGGCCGTAGAAGATGTCGAGCGGCTCGCTCGGCTGTCCATCCACGATGGACAGATCGTACGGGAAGCCGGCCAGCGTGAGCAGCGTGCGGAGGACGTACGCGACCTCCGGCGCGCTGGAGGCGAGCGAGGCGTGCACGCCGACGCGGAGCGGGGGCGGGACGAACTGCGTGCTCATCGCGCTCCCGGCTCCGATGGCTCGGCGTCGATGAGCGTGGCGGCCGGAACCGGACCTTCCACGATCTCGTAGCCACGCCCGGTCAGCGTGGGACCATTGACGATCCACACCGGGCGAGTGCGATATGCGTCGAGCACCTTGGCGCGCACCTCGGCGGAGCGATCCCAGGCGAACACCGGCGCGCCGGCGCGAGGATCGATGGGGTTGTACAGCGCGGCCGACGCGAAATCGGGGTGAGCGGAGCCGCGAACGAGAACCAGCCCGCCGTCGAAGGCGCCTCGCGCCACCATCTCGCGAACGTCCGGGCGCATTCCGCGGTAATGACGATACTTGTCGATGGCGCGCCAGGGGACGAAGGTGAGCGCCGACGCCGCGCACAGCAGGGCCGCGCCCGCGTACACGCGCCAGCCATGGCGCGCTTCGGTCGTCTCATCGACCCGCAGCGCCAGCTCCTCGATACCGCGTGCGCAGAGCACCAGCAGGGGAAGGATCGCCAGATACCAGTAGCGCGGGCCGAAATCGGGGCCGCCGCCGAACCAGTACAGGCTGTGGATGCCGACGATCACGGCGACGGCGATGACCATCAGCCGGTCGGCCGGACGCTTCTTCATCCAGAAGAGCGCCAACGCCAACAGGACCATCGCTCCGGTGCTCCACCCCAGCAGCTCGACGCCGAGCATCGCGCCGTTGAGCTGAGCGTTGACGAATATGTCGAGCACGCCGTGGCCGGGAATTGGATCCAGTCCTCCCCAGCCGAGGCCGCGATCGGAGCCGAAGCCCAACGAGTTCGAGCCTTTGGGGAAGGTGCGGTTGACGTACGCCATGAGCGGGAACTCGCTGCCCTTCCCCGTAAAGTAGGAGTTGTACGGAAAGGTCGCCGCCAGGGCGAGAACGGTGCTCAGCGCCAGGGCGCCAGCGTCGAGCACCCGCGGGCGCCTCCAGTCGGAGCCCAGGGCCCACACGCCGAGGAGGAGCGCCACGGCGACGCCCTCGAGGGGGCGCGTGAGTCCCACCAGTCCGATCGCCACGCCTCCCAGCAGCGCCCACCGCAGCCGGCGCTCCTCGCGCAGGCGCAGTACCGCGTACGCCGCCAGCAGCGCGCAGAAGAGCGAGTGCGTGTGCGTCATGAAGTTCATGGACATGAAGATGAACCAGGGCGACGTGGCCAGCAGCAGCACCACCAGCCGCGCCGTGCGCCGCGAGTAGAGTCGCGTCACGAGGCTCCAGGCGAGCAAGACGCACAGTCCGGCCAGGAGCGGGTTCACCAGCCACGCGGCGCCGACGAGCTCGCCGGCGGCGAGCGCGAGTGGCCATCCGGGGGGCACCACCGAGTACCACCGATCACCCATGAACTCCATCAGGTACACGGAGAACGCCTCCGGCACCGGCGGCGCGGGCATGGTGAGCATGCCGCGCGCGAGGTACTTGGCCTGCCACAGATACGCCACCTCGTCAGGCACGTGCGGATGGCGTTGATACGAAAGGACGCTGAGCAGCGCCGCCACCACCACCACCCACGCCGCCGCCCACCACGTCGCGCGATCGATCCCCCTGCCCGCGGGCTCGCGCGTGAAGGCGGCCAGCGCGCGCGGCTCGCGAGGCACGCTGCCGGCGGCGGCGATCACGGTGCCGAGCGCGAGGAGCTGAAGGAGCGACCCGGTCAGCATCTCCTCGATGAAGCCGCCCAGCGTCCGCGCCAGCACCGCGCTGGTGAGCACGGTGAGCGCCGCGATGACGGCGAGTCGGACCCCCCCCACGTTGCGAGGCAGCCAGGCGATGGCGCCGCGTAGGATGTCGCGGCCCATGATGAGCACGAGCGCGGCCTGCGCCACCAGGATCGCCGGCACCACCGGCGACGTCTCGCGCAGGATCCGCCCCCACGGACGGAGGTGCTGGTACCCCACGAGATTCCCGGCATCCACCAGGAGGAGCGCAGCGCCCTGCCCGAGGATCATCACTCCGGCCCAGAAGCCGAGTCGTACCATTCCCGCGGCCAATCCAGCCGCCAGCGCCAGCGACGCGAGCGCGGCCGCCAGCGGAAGCACGATCACGCCTTCCAGCGCTCCGTCGGCGCCCCGAAAGCGTGGCTCCGTCGCCGCCCAGAGGGCGATGGCGGCGGCCAGCCCCAGCAGGAATAGCGCGGCCGCCTTCGCGCCGCGAGGCTCGCCGGACACGCTCTCCACGCTCGTCAGGCGGGATTCGGCGCGCATCCTATCGCCCCACCACGGTGAGCACGCCGCGATGAGCAATGCGCGCATTGAGATACTGCCCCGGCGCCACATCCACCTCTTCCGCCGGCGGCCGGGGGCCGCGCTCGAGCGCGGCGGTGACCTCGTACCGTCCCGGAGCCAGCCCGGCCACCGAGATGGATGCCGGTCCGTCGGCCTTCACCACCACCACGCGCGACCCGTTCGCGTTCAGGAAGCCGAGCGGGTGCACGCTGGAGTTCGCGCTGGCGGCGCCCACGCGCACCGCGCCGCGCCGCACATGACGGAAGTACTGGGCGAGAAACATGGTGCGTCGTCCCGTCTCCACCACCGGCGTCCCCCCGCCCAGCTCGATGCGAAAATAGTGGCCGCCGTTGTCGCCACCGGTGTACGCCAGCGTGTACTGCGACCAGGCCGAGACGCTCGCCAGCTCGAGATCGGCGTGCAGATTCTCGTAACCGCTCCCGATGTGCTCGAGCATCGACGTGCGAAGCCCCAGCGCGGTGCCCCGTTCTCCGATCGCGCGCAGCACGGGGGCGCGCGGCGCGAGCAGGCCGTAGCGGTGATACGAGATCTCGGTGAGTGCCTGACGAGCCCCCGGTACGGCCAGCATTGCGTCCAGCAGCGGGAGCGCCATGTCGGCCTTCACCGTGGACGGACCCACGAACTCCGGCGAAAAGCCGTTGGCGCGAAGCCGCCGCGACGTCGCCACCAGCGCGCGCCCCAGCTTCTCCCCGGTCCAGATGCTCGGATCGGGCTCCAGTACCAGCTCCCACGAATCCGGCACCAGACCGTAACGGTCGCGAAGATGCTGAAAGACGGCGAGCGCGAACTCGGCGTATTCTTCCGCGTCCTTGTCGTGATGATACGTGTACCCCGGGCACATGTTCGACACGAACGCCACGTACGTGACGTTCAGGTGCAGCCGCTCGCCGCGCGCCTCGAGACGGCGCGCCAGCGGCAGCACCACCCGCTCCACCGCGGGCGCCATCCCCCCGAACTTGAACCCCGCCGTGTCGATCACGAATGGATCGGCGTTGTCGTTCTCCGTGGCGTAGCGCGTGCACGCCCACTGCTTGGCGACGTCCGGATTCCTTCCGCGCTCGGCTTCGTAGTCGCGCGGGTTCTCCATCCCGCTTCGCACCTCGAGCCGAACGCGGTCGATGCCGACCTCGTTGGCGGCCAGCGCCATGAGCGTATCGCGGAAACGCGGGTACTCCGGGAGCTCGTGCCCGGCCTGGGCCACCGCCTCCCATCCATTGATCGTCTGATGGCGCTCCGTGGTATCCAGGGTGACGAGCGGGTGCAGCGCGCTGTCGGTTGCGGTGGCCCGGAAGGCAGGAGACGTCTCCGCGATCGCGCAGGCCGAAGCCGAGGCGATGAGCGCGAGCAGGATGGCCGATGCAGGAATCAGATGGCGAGTTGCTGGTGACACAGGCTTCTGTGCCCGGCGACGAAATACCGGGGCGCGGCCGCGCGCGTTGCGACGGAATTGTAGCTCGGGACGCCATGGTGAGGGCAATCCGCGGTCCCCGAACAGAGGGGAGGCGGAGCCCCGGGAGGGCGGCTGAACGCCCACTTGCGTCTGTTCTCCCGCCAGGGAGCGCCACAACCGCGTGGCGGCCCCGCTACATCGGACGACGTTCCGCGCGCGGAAGCTCCTGGCAAGCCTGTAGATGCGCGGGGCCGCCGGCTCGGGCAATGGCTGCCGTCTTGCTCTCGGAGGGACGCCAACTTACCTGTTGTCCGAGACGCCGCCCGCGGCGACTCCCAACCCGAGTCTTCCTTACAGATGGCTGTGTCCCACCCATCAGACGCGCCGGCGTACGCCCCCCCCACCCCCGAAGCGAGCGGGTCGGCCGCGCAGGCGCGGGGCGCCGCGGCCCTGCGCTATTGGCTTCGGCTGGCGCGCCCGGAGCAGTGGGTCAAGAACTTCTTCGTGCTCGCTCCGCTGCTCTTTTCCGGCAAGATCGTGGACACGCAGGCGGTGGTCACCGCCCTGGCGGCGTTCCTGGCCTTCTGCGCGCTCGCCAGCGGCATCTACATGTGGAACGACGTGGTAGATGCGTCCGCCGACCGCGCCCATCCGACGAAGCGTGCGCGCCCGGTGGCCGCCGGGATCATCACGCCATTCCGCGCCGGACTCATCGGCGCGGTGCTGGTGGCGGGGGGGATCGCGGCGGCGTTCACGATCACTCCCCGCTACGGCATGATCGGCGTGATGTACCTGGTGCTGAACATTCTGTACTCGCGCTGGCTCAAGCACGTGGTGATCGTCGACGTCTTCGTGGTGGCGTCGTTCTTCCTCTTGAGACTGCTCGGCGGCTCGGCGGCGATCGGCGTGCATCCCTCGGTCTGGCTCCTCCTCTGCGGCGGGCTGCTGGCGCTCTACCTCGGCTTCGCCAAGCGACGGCACGAGCTGCTGCTCCTGGGCGCGGGATCTCCCGATCATCGGAGCGTGCTCTCGCAGTACAGCCCGCTCTTCCTGGACCAGATGTCGGTGGTGCTTCTCTCCGCCACCATCATCTCGTACGTGATGTACACGCTCACCTCGGAGACGGCCGTGGCGGTGGGCTCGGAGACGCTGAGCTACAGCACGGTGTTCGTCCTCTACGGTGTGTTCAGGTATCTGTTTCTCGTGCACAAGCGCAACGGCGGCAGTCCGACCGAGACGCTGCTCACCGACCGGCCGATCATCATTGCCGTCGTGCTCTGGCTCCTCTACTGCGCCTGGGTGATCTATCGCCCGATCTGAGCACGTCGTCGGACGCAACTTTCTGAGTCTGGGCGCGGGCGAGGCGGTGGCGCGAATCATCGCCTTCGCCGCCACCATCTACATCGCCCGCGTCCTCGGCGCCGAAGGATACGGCGTCGTCGGCTTCGCCACCGCGGTCCTCCTCTACCTCACGCGGATCGCCGACGCCGGCGCGGAGCTGGGGCTCGGCGTGCGCGAGATCGCCGCCCGGCCGGAGCTGGCGGATCGTCTGGCGTCATCGATGATCGGCTTCCGGTTGCTGCTGAGCCTCGGGCTCACGGCGCTCACCGCCTCGGTCGCGCTCGCCTTCCTGCCCTCGCCGGACAACCGCGTCCTGGCCGCGTACGCGCTGACGCTTCTCGCCGTCGGGTTCAGCACGCGCTGGGTGCACCTGGGCCTCGAGCGGTCGGGGCGCGTGGCGCTGGCGCGCGTGTTGGGCGAAGGGACGATGCTGGCGATCGTGCTGGCGGTGGTGCACTCGCCTGGCGACCTGGTGCGCGTGCCGCTGGCGCAGCTCGCCGGCGATCTCCTCGCCGGAGTCATCCTCCTCGTCTGGCTTCGGCGCCTCGGCCATCGCATCTGGCCGGCGCTCGACTGGAAGCTGGTTCGCCCGATTCTTCGGCGCGCGATGCCGCTGGTCGCCAGCGCGCTCCTCGGCCTCATGATCTACAACGCCGATTTCATCTTCCTCCGCGTCATGCGGGGACCCGCCGAGGTCGGCTATTACGCGGCCGCGTACACGCTCATCAGCTTTCTCATCAACCTGGGCATCGCCTACAGTCTCAGCCTCCTCCCCACGCTCACGCGATTGGCGGCGGAGCCGGAGAGCCAGCGGGCCCTGTACCACACGGCATCGGCGCACGTCTTCGCGGCGGCGCTCCCGGTCGCCATCGGCGGGTTCCTGCTCGCGCCGGGGATCATCGCGCTCTTCTTCGGTGCCGACTACGCGCCGGCCGTGATGGCGCTCCAGATCCTGGTGTGGTCGATCCCGCTCTCGCTGGTGCGCGACGTTCCCATCATCGCGCTCATGGCGAGCGGCCGGGAGGATTGGGTGCTGCGTACCAGCGGCGCGGCGGCGGTGAGCAATCTGGTGCTGAACGCGCTGCTCATCCCGCGCTACGGCGTGGCTGGCGCGGCCCTGGCGACCGTCGTCACCGAGGGCGCGCGGCTCGTGCTGGCGCTTCGCCTGAGCGCGCCGCTCGGATTCGGGCGCACGTCGGTGGCCCGCTACTGGCGGAGCGCGCTGGCGGGGCTGGCGATGGCCGCCGCCATCCTGCTGATCCCGGAACGTTCCATGCCGATCGCGGTGCCCCTCGGCGTGCTGGTGTATCTCGGCGCGCTCATCTCGTTCGGCGGGATCCGACTGCGCGGGCGAGAGCTGCCGGAGCTCACCGTCTGAGCGTGGCGACGGGGCCTTCTCACGGGATGCGATACATCGTCCAGCGTCCCACGGTGGTGTCGCTCGGGAGATCGATGCGCCACTCGCGCGGCGCCATGACGAGACGGACGGCGTACTTTCGGCCGAGCGCCTGCCACCCGGCGCGCGTCCGGGTCTTCCAGCTGTCGGCCCATTCCTGGCACCAGATGTCGATGAAGCCGCCGCCGCACAGCGCGGACAGGGCGCGCGCATCGGCGTAGTCCACGCCGAACACGTCGCGCGAGAGCTCGTTGAGGATGGCCGCTCGTCGCGGAGCGTACGTCATGGCGTACATCGTCTCCCACTCGATGAGCTGCGGCCGCTCGAGCTTGGCCTGCGCTTTCGCGTAGGGCCACATCGGCGTGAGAATCGACTCGTCGGGCGCGGTGTGCGCCGCGACCCAGGCGCGAAGCGCGCGATCCTCGGGTTTCATCCGGCGCCACGTCTGGTCCATCGGTCCGTACGGATCGTCGGCGCCCCGAATGGCGATGCCGGCGAGCACGGCCACCACGCTGGCCCCCAGCAGTGCGACTCGGAGGCGATTGGCGCCAAGCACGCCCGACCAGGAGCGCAACTGTCGCGATCGCGATGAGAGAGCGAACAGGGCGGCGGTTCCGAAGAGCGGGAGCAGCAGAGCGATGAACGGACGCTCGCCACCGCGCGAGAGGTAGAACGCCGCCAGCAGCAGGAGCAGCAGCGCGACGGCGATGGACCGCGCACGCCCGATCGGCGTGGCGAGGACGGCGGCCACGACCACTCCCCAGAGCGCCATCAGCAGGAACGACGACACGAGCGGAGGATTTCGGACGCTGTACAGGGCGCCGATGATCATCGCTCCGGCCACCACGACCGGCACCACCCACCGCCGCGATTCGTGGAGCGCGGAGGCGACGCTCGCCAGCGCGGCGACCGTCAACGGGATGAGCAGCATCGCGGTGAGATTGGCCAGCCGGAATGGCATGGCGATCTCGAGAGGAAGCGGAAGCGTTCCGATGAGCTGTCGGTAGAGATACGCGGCGAGAATGACCGCCCAGCCGATCGCGCCAAGGTCGAGAATGGCGCGCAACCGACGCACCGCGGCGTCCGCGCCCGAGAGCGAGCGACGCACCGCGATCGTCACCGCGCCGAGCAGGAAGAACGCGAGCGGATTCACCAGATACCCGAACGAGGCCAGCCGCGGCGTCTGCCGGTGCAGATCGCTCTTCAGAGTGAACTGGCGGTACACCGCGAGGGCGTCGTCCGACGAGAGGTATGGCGCGGCCGGTGGCGCCACCTCGCGCGACAGGATCACGGCGGCGAGAGCGGCGCAGATGGCGAGCCCAATGATACCGGAGAGCAGGAGACGCCGGCGGTCGGGGCCGGTGGGCCGTTCGGCGGCGGTGACCAGCCAGAGCGCGGCCCACACCCACGCCACCGCGGCCAGCGTCCCGTGCACGGCCGGAAAGATGCCTAACAGGAAGCCGGCAGCGCGCCACCGTCCGGCCAGCAGCATGGCGGCCACCAGAACGATGAGGTGCATTCCGATGTGCCCGTTGCTGTACGGAAAGGGATAGACGTAGAGCGGATACAGCCCGTCGAAGGGAACCGCCGCTTCGCTGAGCGCCAGAGCCCCGGCCACCCACGCCCAGTGCGGTCGCTCGGTGAGCACCAGCGTCAGCATGAACGGCGCGAACCCGCTCACGAAGAGGAAGGCGACGTTGTAGATGGCGGAGATGCCGAACGCGTCGGGCCACAGCAGCCACAGCCCGCCGGCGATGTATTGCAGCAGACTGTAGGTGGTGCGGTAAAAGTCCTCGTGCGGATGGCCGGCGGGATACTGGATCGCGCCGGCGATGATCGGCGCGGCGGTGGCGGTCTCGTCGAGCGAGATGCCGTGCAGCACTACCTGGAGCACCGCGGCGGCGAGCCACACCGCCATTCCGAGACGGAGCGTGCGATCGAGCTGCCGCTCAGCCGACTCGACGCCAGACCTCATATCGCTCGCCGATCGAGACGGACACCATCGATTGTTCGATCCCCAGCGCGCGCGATGCGCGTCGCGCTAGCGATGTGCCCGGCACGCCGTGCTCACCCAGCCGCTGGAGGATGTACGCGATGCTGAACGACACCGGACGGCGGCCGCTGGCCACGGCCCCGAGGCCGGCGCTCGTGGCGCATACCGACAGACTCTTCTCCGTGAAGTAGTTCAGGTGCTCGGGAAGGAGGAGCGGCCAGCGACGACCGAGCAGGCGTGCGGGCCAGCTCTCGAGGTCGGGGACGTTGACGAAGAGGTAGCCTCCGTCGCGCAGAAGCGAGCTGGCACGGCGCAGAAAGTCCGTGGGATCCGCGACATGCTCCAGCACGTCCCACATGGTGACGACGTCGAAGGAACCCTCCGCAAGATCTACGTCCTCCAGCGTCCCCTCCAGCACGCGGCCGCGATCACCCAGCGCCGCTCGCGCGCGACGCGCGGCGGCGCGAGCCGGATCGATCCCCACCACCTCGAATCCCGCGTCGGCCGCGGTCACCAGGAACAACCCGGAGGAGCACCCGACGTCGAGCAGCCGTCCACCACTCACGTTCCGCCGAACGATCGACAGCAGGCGCATCGCCGTCCGCGAGCGTCCCTCCGACTCCGCGTTGTAGGCGGAATCCTCCATGTCGCGGTAGAGCGTGGCCAGCTCCGCCGCGCTCACGCGCCGCGCGCGGAAGCCCAGCCCGCACCGCGTGCAGCGGAGGATGCGTCCCGCGTCCACGCTCCGGCGCGAGGGGCCCAGCTGATTCCCGTTCAGTGGCGTGTCGCGGGTGGAGAGAAACAGCCGGCTGTCCGCGTGCGCGCACACCGGACAGCGTGGAGACTCTGGCTCGCTCATTCCCGATGGTCGCCCGGCGCGGCGGCCACGCGGGTCCGTTCGACCATCGGCAGCGATGGCACGTGACGCACCGGCTCGGCGTCTCCGGTCGTGCCGCTCATCGTGGTCCGCATCGGAGGCGCGGGCGACGGGCTCGCGGAGCGTGCGCCGCGGATGCGCCACGCCGACGCCACGATGCGTCCGAGCGTGCGGGCGTATTCGGGCGCGACCCGAAGGACGCGGAACGATGAGCTGCCCATGTCGATGGTGCGATTGATCCACGACACCGGCACCTCACGGATGTCGTGGCCGGCCAGCAGCGGCTTGAGCCCCGTCTCGACGTTGGCCGCGAAGTGATCGGATTCGATGTCCAGCGAGCGCAGGATGTCGGCGCGATAGAGCTTGAGATTGTTCGAGATGTCGCGGAATCGCCGCGGCAGGAGAAGGTTGGCCAGGACGTGAAAGCACCGGTTGGAGAGGATCTTGAGAAAGGGGTAGTTGAGCAGCACCGACTCGTGCGAGAACCGGCTGCCGATCGCTCCGTCGTGGCCGGCGGCGATCGCGTCGAACATGTCGCGCATCTCGGGGAGGATCTGCACGAAGTCGCAATCCATCGACAGGATGTAGCGCCCGCGAGCGGCGGCGTAGCCGTCGCGCAACGTGCGGCCGACTCCGTTCGGCGGCGAACGGTCCACCAACCGCACGCGCGGCTCGCGCGCCGCCACGGCGCGCACGACGTCCGCCGTGCGGTCGCGGCTGTTGTCGTTCACGAGCAGGATCTCGCGCACGTACGGCCCGTACAGCTGGAGGATGGAGCGCACCAGCGGCTCGATGTTCATCTCCTCGTTGTGACAGGGGATCACGAAGGAGGTGGAGCGGAGGAGCGACCGGTGCGTGGCGAGGTTGCAGAGCGGCCGGCTGTTGTCCTCCCGCCCCGGCTTGCGCGCCCAGATGTAGAGTGTCCCACAGATCTCGCGGACGCCTGGCGCGTGCTCGAGCACGAATGCCAGTGCCTGCACGAAGCGGATCAACGACCGCGGCGTAGCCGGATGCAGGATGTCGTACGGCACGATGTCGACCTGCGTGAAACCCTGCTGCGACGCGGCGTACATGAGCCGCCAGCGACGCAGCCCCGATTGGCAGCGCGCTTGTCCGAGCGCGCGACCGAGGCCCGGCACGATGCTCTTGAGCAGCACCTGGGGGTTCCAGAAGTTCGGCTCGAAGAAGAGGAGCTGCCCCCCCGGCTTGAGCACCCGCTGCAAGGCGCGCAGCGTGCGCGGGTACTCGTCGTGACAGAGGATCGCCGTCCCCACCACGTAGTCGAAGTGCGCGCTGGGAAACGCGTCGAGACTCTCCACCAGCTCGACGGTGGTGTTGCGGAGATTGTGCGCGCGAAGCTGCCGGGCGAGATCCTCGTTGAAGACCGCCGCGGTGATCGGGTTCTCGCCGCGGAGCACGTCGGTCAGCTGCTCGGTCCAGAGCCCGCTCCCGGCGCCCAGCTCGAGCACGCGCTCGCCGGGGAGCACGTGGAAGCAGTGCCGGACGGTGAGCGCGCGCCAGCGGAGCTTGGTGGGCGACGTGCCCGGGTGACCAAGCCAGTAGCGCTCGCGGACGCGCTCCATCTCCTGGAGGTTCCGCTCGACGCGCGTCATCTCCGTCGCCGTCATCCGGATGGGCTCCCTACTTCCACCGCGCGCAGTTCCGATCGAGAATCTCGGCCGCCATCTCTCGCAGGCCATAGCGAAGAGACCACTCGGGGTAGTCGCTCCGGAACCGCTCGAGGGCGCTGATCCACCATATATGGTCGCCCGACCGGTTCGTGTCCACATACTGCCAGGAGAGCCGCTTCCCGGTCAGCTCCTCGCACAGCGTGATCCCCTCGAGCACCGAGCAGTTGCTCTCGCGTCCGCCGCCGATGTTGTACACCGCGCCGGAGCGCGGCGCCTGGTAGAAGTGGTGAAAGGCATTCACCAGATCCCAGCTATGGATGTTGTCGCGCACCTGCTTCCCCTTGTAGCCGAACACCGAATAGGGGGCGCCGGTCACCGTGCACTTCATGAGATAGGCGAGGAAGCCGTGCAGCTGCGCGCCCGAATGGTTGGGGCCGGTGATGCATCCGGCGCGGAAGCAGGCGGTCTTCATGTCGAAGTAGCGTCCGTACTCCTGAACCAGGAGGTCGGCCGCCGCCTTCGACGCGCCGAAGAGCGAGTGCTTGCTCTCGTCGATCGACATCGTCTCGTCGATGCCGTCGCGATAGGCGTGCGATGGATGGATCTCCCACCGCTCCTCGAGCTCGACGAGCGGAAGCGCGTTGGGACGATCGCCGTACACCTTGTTGGTGGACGTGAAGACGAAGACGGCGTCGCCGGCGCGCTGCCGCGTCTGCTCCAGCAGCCGCAGCGTGCCGACGGCGTTGATGGTGAAGTCCTCCATCGGGTCGCGCGCGGCCCAATCGTGTGACGGCTGCGCGGCCGTATGGATGATGAGCGACAGATCGGATCCGTACTCGCCGAAGATCCGCTCCAGTGCCGCCTCATCGCGGATGTCGACGTCGTGGTGACGATAGGCCGGGAAGGCCTCTCGCAACGCGTCGACCTTCCAGCGATTGGACGCTTCGTCGCCGAAGAAATGGCTGCGACGGTCGTTGTCGATGCCCGCCACGGTGAAGCCGCGCTCCGCGTAGAAGCGCACCGCCTCGGAGCCGACCAGACCACCGGAGCCCGTCACCAGCACGATCGCCATGGGGGGCACGAACCTCGCTTGTACGTTGCCCGACCTCTCGGCGGACGCAGCTTGCGCCTCAGTCGGGTCGGATGATCCCACCCTCGGGGAACGCCTGATGGGGCGGCAAGCGGCATACCGATTCCAGATCGCCGCCAGGGCCGACCAACAGGCGCGCTGTTGCCGCGACGCGACACGCAATCAGTGGCGCCGAGCCACGGCGGCCCGCTCAGGATCTCCGCGTCACATATCCGACGATCTCACCCGCCACCCAGGCGGAGAGGAGACCGGTGACGCGCGGAGCGGCTCGCGCGAAGCTGGAGAACGGCACACCAGACCGACGCGCGTGCCGAGCCAGGCGCGCCAGCAGCACCATCGGCAGCGCGCCGCCGAGCGCGACGTACACGACGCGCTGCACCGGGGAGCTGTCGCGCGCGCGGGTGGAGCCGAAGAGGCGTCCCCAGTGAAAGCGCTCGCTCAACACCCGGCCGGCGTCGGGAACATGGCGTCGGTGGTCGACGATGAGCTCGTCGGAGAGATACAGAGTCTCTCCGGCCGCGAGGAGCGCGGCGTGAACGCGATTCTCGTGATAGCGCTCGCGCCAGAGCTCCGCCGTTCGCTCGAGGGCGCGCCGCTTGTACGTGACGTTGACGTCGGACACCCAGGCCGCCGGCCCGCTGGCGAAGGGCAGTTGGTAGCGCCCGAAATCGCACAGGTACACGGCCCACGCGAGTGGCGTGGTGGGGACGTGCTCGATGGCGCCCCCGATCACCGCGTGCGGCAGCTGCCCGTGCAACCGCACCGCGGTGCGTGCCCAGTCCGCGCGCGGCGCGCCGCGATCCTCGAGAATGGCGACCAGCTCGCCCGTCGCCGCCCCGAGGCCGGCAGAACGGCGCCGGTCGAACAGCTCGTGCTGACCGGCGTGCGACTCGATGGGTCGCCCGGTGCGGATGCGACCGAGCGGCAGCGCCCGCATCCCCCGGTGGCGAGCCACGATTTGGGGGACCTCGGGCACGCTGTCGTCGAACGGCACGAGGACCTCGACGTCCTGAGCCCCTTCCTGGGAGCCGAGCGCGGCGAGGCACCGATCGAGGGAGTCGCTCGAGTCGACGACGGTGACGACGACCGAAAGCTTCAAGCGGAGAGAGGTGGTCTGGTGGACTGCAAATGTGCGAAGGCCATCGCGGATGTGTCCCCCGAATGTATCCCGTCAGCGCCCATCCGGGCCGTTGCATGTTGCCAGACCTCCCCCTCCGGGTCTGTGGCAGATTGTCGGCTCAGCGCCACGATGAGGCGCTACAACGAGCCTGTCGCGGTCACGCCGGAGTGAGATAGGTCGTTATACGACAGGCACATAACTCAGCAGCGAGGTGGGCACTCCGCTTGCGCTAGGGGGCGCCGCGTTGGCCATGAGCCCCTCACCACCCACCCAGCCCGAGATGACTCCTCAGCTCTCCCTCGTGATGCCGTGCTACAACGAGGAGGAGATCGTCGCCTACACCATCAATCGCCTGCTCTCGGCATTCGAGCGGGCTGGCTACGACCTTCAGCTCGTGGCGGTGGACAACGGCTCGAGCGATCGCACTGGCGAGATTCTGCGCGACTTCGCCGCCAAGTCGCGCTCGGTTGTCCACCTCACCGTGCCGGTGAACCAGGGCTATGGCTTCGGCGTGCTCAGCGGGATCCCGCACTGCACCGCCCCCTGGATCGGCTTCATCCCCGCCGATGGCCAGGTGGACGCCGAAGACGTCGTCCACCTCTACGAGGCGGTGGCCGCCAGCACCGGGCCCGTGCTGGCCAAGGTTCGGCGTCGCTTCCGCATGGACGGACTGGCCAGAAAGGTCGTCTCCACCGGCTACAACCTGTTCATGCTCATGCTCTGGCCACGCCTCGGATCGCTCGACGTCAACGGCGTCCCCAAGATCCTGCCGCGTGATGTGCTCCTCGACATGGAGCTCCGCTCCAGGAACTGGCTCCTCGATCCCGAGATCATGGTGAAGGCCAGCCATCTGGGGGTGCGCGTCCTGGAGTTCAACGTATTCGCCCGGATGCGCGGCGGCGGCCTGTCGCACGTGCGCGCGTCCACCTGCTGGGAATTCCTCACCAACCTCTTCCGTATGCGTTTCTCCGGTGAGCTCGAGCGCTGGGCGTCGCAGCTGTCCGCCGCCAAGCGCGCTCGCAATGGAACGAACCCTTCGACCGTCGCCTCCGTCGAGAGTCCCGCCGGCGCCCTCGCCGACCGGGGTGCTCGATGAGCACGGCGGCCGGGTTGCTGTCCGAGATGCCCGCGCGTCGCCCGGTCCACCGCAGGCGCGATCGCTGCCGCGCCTGCAATACGACCCGCCTCAACCGCTTCCTCGAGCTCGGGGCCCAGCCGCTGGCCAACGCCTTCGTCCGCGAGCCGTCGGAGTTCTCCACGGAGGCGCACTACCCGCTCGACCTCTACTTCTGCGAGGGGTGCGGGCTCGTCCAGCTGCTCGACGTCATCGATCCCGAGGTCCTCTTCCGCGACTACATCTACGTCACGGGCACCTCGGCCACCATGGCGGCGCACAACGAGCGCTACGCCCGCACCGTCCTGGCGATGCTCGACGCCGAGCCCTCGGACCTCATCGTCGAGATCGCCAGCAACGACGGGAGTCTCCTCTCCCGCTTCGCGCAGCAGGGTGCGCGCACGCTGGGCATCGAGCCGGCGCGCAACATCGCCGCGCTGGCGCGCGAGCGGGGGATCGAGACCGTGGAGCGCTTCCTCGACGCGGAGACGGCCAACGACGTGGTCGCCACCCATGGTCAGGCCCGCGCGGTGATCGCCAACAACGTGCTGGCGCACGTCGATGACACCCTCGGATTCCTGCGCGCCTGTCGCACGCTGGTGGCCGACGACGGGATCGTGGCCATCGAGGTGCCATACGTCCGCGAGATGCTGGAGCGGCTGGAGTACGACACCGTCTATCACGAGCACCTCTGCTACTTCTCGATCAGCGCGCTGCTCCGCCTCTTCGAGAGCGCCGGCCTGCGCCTCATCCGCGTGGAGCGCGTGCCGGTGCACGGCGGCTCCATTCGCGTGTACGCGGTGCCGGACGTGCGACTCGAGGAGCACGCCCGTGGGGTACTGGCGCTGGCCGAGGAGGAGCGCGATCACGGGATCGCGTCGCTGGATCGGTGGCGGCGCTTCGCCGCCGACGTCGCCGCCAATCGTCGCGCGCTCAACGACCTGCTCAGGACGCTCGTCCGCAGCGGCAGCGTGGTGGTCGGCTACGGCGCGCCGGCCAAGGGGAACACGCTGCTCAACTACTGCGGCATCGGCAACGAGCTGCTCCCCTTCACCGTGGACCGCAACCCGCTCAAGATCGGAACGTTCACGCCCGGCATGCACCTCCCGGTGCTCCCCGTGGAAGCGATCCTCGATCGGCAGCCTCACTACGTGCTCATCCTCGCCTGGAACTTCGCCGACGAGATCATGGCGCAGCTCTCGACGTACCGCGACCGTGGCGGTCGCTTCATCGTCCCGGTGCCCACCCCCACGGTGATCTCGTGATGAAGACGGTGATCCTGGCGGGAGGACGCGGCACGCGCCTCTCGGAGGAGACGGTCACCCGACCCAAGCCCATGGTGGAGATCGGCGGAAAGCCGCTCCTCTGGCACATCATGCACATCTACGCCGACCACGGCTTCAAGGATTTTCTGGTGGCCTGCGGTTACAAGGGCGAGCTGATCAAGGAGTACTTCCGCAACGTCTTTCTGCACAACAACGACTACGTCATCGATCTGCGCGATGGCTCGCTCAGCGTGCTGAATGGCGGCAGCATCGATTGGCAGGTGGGGGTGATCGACACCGGCCTGGAGACGCAGACCGGCGGTCGCATCAAGCGGCTCCGGCAGTGGGTGGGCGACACCACGTTCATGGTGACGTACGGCGATGGCGTGGCCGACGTCGACATCAGAAGTCTGGTGCAGTTTCACTGCAGCCACGGCCGGCTGGCCACCGTGACGGCCGTTCGACCGCCGGCGCGCTTCGGCTCGCTCCTGCTCGAGAACGGCACGGTGCGCGAGTTCTCCGAGAAGCCGCAGGTGGGCGAAGGGTGGATCAACGGCGGCTTCTTCGTGCTGGAGCCGCGCGTCTTCGATTACCTCGACGGCGACCAGTGCATCCTCGAGCGCGAGCCGCTGGAGCGGCTGGCCGCCGACCGTCAGCTCATGGCGTTCCGCCACGAGGGGTTCTGGCAGCCGATGGACACGCTGCGAGAGAAGGAGCTGCTGGAGTCGCTCTGGGCCTCGGGACGCGCGCCGTGGAAGAAGCGGAGATGAGCGACCACACCTTCTGGCGCGACCGCAACGTTCTGGTCACCGGCGCCACCGGCCTCCTGGGCTCCTGGCTCACCGATGCCCTGGTGCAGCGCGGCGCCTCGGTCGTGTGCCTGGTGCGCGACTGGGTTCCGGAGAGCCGCCTCCTGTCCGGCGGGACGCTGATGCGCGCGCGCATGGTGCGCGGCGAGCTGGAGGACCTCACCACCGTGCTCCGCGCCATCAACGAGTACGAGGTGGATTCGGTGTTCCACCTCGGCGCCCAGACGATCGTGGGCACCGCGGCGCGCTCGGCGCTGTCGACGTTCGAGTCGAACATCAGGGGCACGTGGACGCTGCTCGAGGCCTGCCGCATGTGCGCCTCGCGCATGCAGCGCGTGATCGTGGCGTCGAGCGACAAGGCCTACGGCGCGCACGATCGGCTGCCGTACACCGAGGACACGCCGCTCATCGGGCGCTTTCCGTACGACGTCTCCAAGTCGTGCGCCGATCTCATCGCGCAGTCGTACTTCCACACGTACCGGCTCCCGGTGGCCGTCACGCGCTGCGGCAACCTGTTCGGGGGTGGCGACCTCAACTTCAACCGCCTGATCCCGGGCACCATCCGCTCGGCGCTCCGCGGCGAGTCGCCGATCATCCGCAGCGACGGGACGTTCGTGCGCGACTACTTCTACGTGCGCGACGCGGTCGATGCCTACGTGGAGCTGGCGGAGCGGATGGTGGACGGCGCCTTCGCCGGCGAGGCGTTCAACTTCGGCACCGAGACGCCGCTCTCCGTGCTCCAGGTGGTGGATGTCATCCTCGCCCTCATGGATCGCACCGATCTCGAGCCGACTATTCTCAACGAGGCGTCGCACGAGATCCCACGGCAGTTCCTGAACTGCGCCAAGGCGAAGACCCGCCTGGGCTGGCGCTCGCGCCGCACCTTCGAGGACGGGCTGCGCGAGACGATCGATTGGTATCGTGTATGGCTCGGCGGCGATTCGAGGAATTCGCCGGCCGGTGTGACGGACCCCGAGCCGGTCGCGGCCACCTGACGACTTCCGTTGGTACTTCCGCGGCACGCGCCGAGCCGCGGACGGGACATTCTCGCGTCTCCGGCGTCATGCTCGCTGCCCTGGCTCTCGGGGCGGCAGCGCTCGCCCTCCCTCCGTCGCGGGTTGCCGCGTGGTTGGTGGGCGGCGCGCCGCGCCAAACCATGGTGGATGTCGAGCTCGGCGTGTGGCTCCTCAAGGGGCTGCTCCTGTTGCACGCCGCGCTCATGGTGGCGGGGATGCGCGCGCGCCTTCCGTGGGCGGCGGCCGAGCCGCTCGCCGACGGCGCCGTCGCCGACGCGCCACGCGCATCCCGCCGCGAGCTGCTGGTTCTCGCGTCGCTCCTGACCGGCGCGCTCGTCCTCCGCTCGATCGCGCTCGGCG
Source organism: Gemmatimonadaceae bacterium (assembly GCA_035249845.1). Lineage (GTDB taxonomy): Bacteria > Gemmatimonadota > Gemmatimonadetes > Gemmatimonadales > Gemmatimonadaceae > DATFBY01. The sequence continues at coordinate 6,763 of DATFFZ010000261.1, read as the reverse complement.
AGGGCCTCTGGTTCGACGAGATCCAGACGCTGGTGCAGTCGGTGCGCGCCTCCCTCGGACAGGTGATCGCCACCTTCCAGAACAGCAATCAGCACGTGCTCTTCTCCCTCATGGCCAAGAGCAGCGTGGCGCTCTTCGGCGAGAGCGCCTGGGCGCTGCGCCTGCCGGCGGTGCTGTTAGGCGTCGCCAGTCTCGGAGCGCTCTTCTGGTTCGCGTCGCTGGTGACCACCAGGCGCGAGGCGCTGCTCGCCGTGGCGCTGCTCACCCTGTCGTACCACCACGTGTGGTTCTCGCAGAACGCGCGCGGCTACACCGGGCTGATGCTGTGGGCGCTCCTCGGCAGCGGGGTCTTCCTCCGCATGCTGTCGTCGCGCGAGACGCGCGGCTGGGGGGCGGCGGTGGCGTACGGACTGGTCATGGCGCTCGCCGTCTACACGCACCTCACCGCCACCCTGATCGTCGCCGCGCATGGTCTCGTCTGGCTGGTGCTGCTGATCCGCCGGCGCCAGGCGGGCATCTGGCCCACCGCCTGGGCTCCCTTCGTCGGGCTCGTGCTGGCCGGGACCTTCTCGCTCCTCCTGTACTCCATCTCCCTGCCGCAGCTGGTGAAGGTGATGCGCGAGCCGGTGATGGAAGGTCAGGACACCGTGTGGAAGTCGCCGATGTGGGCGCTGGCGGAGATGCGCGACGGACTCACGCAGGGGAATCCGCTGGTGCTCGTCGTTCTGGCGGCCGCCGCGGTGGTGGGCATCGCCGGCGTGTTCAGCTACGCCCGGCGTCACTGGGCGGTGGCCGCCGTCATGCTGCTCCCCGGGCTCCTCACCGCGGCCGTGCTGGTGGCCAAGGCGCACAATCTCTGGCCGCGCTTCTTCTTCTTCAGCGCCGGCTTTGCCATCCTGGTCGCCATTCGCGGCGTGTTCGCGCTCGCGCCGGTACTGCGAACCAGGCACGCGCCGGCGCTGGCCACCGCCGCCGTCCTCGTCGTGATCGCGGCCAGCGCGCTCACCGTACCCCGCGCCTGGGGGCCGAAGCAGGATTACGAAGGCGCCCAGCGCTTCGTCGAAAGTAAGCGGTCGCCCAACGACGCGGTCATCACGGTGGACATGACCGTCATACCGTACTACTGGTACAACAGGCTGCCCTGGGACTCGGTGGCCAACGGCGCCGAGCTGGAGGCCGTGGAGAGCCGACACGACCGCACCTGGGTGCTCTATCAGTTCCCCGTTCGCCTGGCGGCGGTGCAGCCCACCACCTGGGCACGCCTCCAGGAGCGCTATCGCCAAGCCGCCGAGTTTCCCGGCACGCTGGGTGGCGGATCGATCTTCGTGATGGTGAATCCATGACCTCGGCACGTACCGCTCCGGCGGATCGCCTGGCGCGTATCGAAGACATCATCGAATCGAGAGACGTCGCGCTCGAGCACGCCGTATCGGTGGTCATTCCCGCCTTCAACGAGGCGGGACACGTGGCTGAGCAGGTTCGCGACGTGCAGGAGATGATGGAGACGACCGGCTGGCGCTACGAGATCATCGTGGTGGACGATGGCTCGCGCGACGGCACCGCCGAGCAGGCCGCGGCCACGAGCGCGCGCGTGCTGCGCCACAAGCGCAATCGGGGCTATGGCGCGTCGCTCAAGCGCGGCATCGCCGCCGCCGCGTTCGACTGGATTCTCATCACCGACGCCGATGGGACGTACCCCACCTCCGCCATCCCGCGGCTGCTGGCCGCCGCCGACGACAACGACATGGTCGTGGGCGCGCGCATCGGCGAGTCGGTGGCGATCCCCATGGCGCGACGTCCGGCCAAGTCGTTTCTGAATCGGCTGGCCAGTTATCTGGCCGGCCAGCACCTGCCCGACATCAACTCCGGTCTCCGCCTGATGCGCAAGTCGCTCGTCCAGCGATTCGCGCACCTCCTCCCCTCGGGATTCTCGTTCACCACCACGATCACGCTGAGCGCGGTGTGCAACGACTACCAGGTGGAGTACCTCCCGATCGACTATCACGCTCGGCTCGGGCAATCGAAGATCCGCCCGCGGCACGCCTACGACTTCACGCTGCTGATCCTGCGGACGATCGTCTTCTTCAATCCGTTGAAGGTGTTCATCCCGCTCGGCGCGCTGCTCTTCCTGGCCGGCGCGGCCAAGTTCGCGTACGACATCACGCGTGACAACCTCTCCGAGAGCGCGGTGCTCGGCGTGCTCGGCGCGCTCATCGTGTGGGCGGTGGGACTGCTCGCCGACCAGAACTCGCGCATCGCGATGTCCCGGCAATGAAGCTCTGGGTGAAGGTCGGCGTCAGCGTCGGACTGCTCGCGCTCCTCTTCGTGCTGCTGCCGTGGCACGACGTGCGCGACGCGTTCACCCGTCTTCCACTCTCGGTGTGGGCGCTGGTGCTGGCGGGCTTCCTGGCCGGACATCAGCTCGGTGTCGTGAAGTGGCGCCTCCTGATCAACGCCGGGAACGCGAGTCTCCGGCTGGCGGATGCCACGCGCTGCTATGCGGCGGGGCTGTTCGCCAACCTGTGCCTCCCCAGCATCGTCGGCGGCGACGTGTTGCGGGCGGCGCTGGCGGGCAAGGCCAGCGGGCGACCCGAGGCGGCGATGCTGGGCGGCGTCGCCGACCGCGCCATCGACATCGTGACGATGGTCCTGCTGGTGGCGGCTGGCACGCTCATGATCGGGCGCCAGCTCCCCGGTGAGTGGCGCATGATCGCCCCGGCGGTGGTCTTCCTCGGGCTCACCGTGCTGTTGGCGCTGGTGCCGTTCGTCCTTCGCCGTCCGCTCTCCTGGTGGCCCCGCCGCGTCAGGCGGCCGTTGGGGCGGAGTCTGGTGGCGCTGCGGCGCATCGCCCGCGACCGTCGCGCGGCGGGCGGCGCGCTCCTGCTCTCGCTCCTCATCCAGAGCGGATTCGTCGTGCTCAACTACTGGATCGGCCGCGCCATCGGCGTCGAGACGACGCTGGCGGTGTGGTTCCTCGTCTGGCCGTTGGCGAAGGTGGCCGGGCTCCTGCCAATCAGTCTCGGCGGACTCGCGGTGCGTGATGCGACGTTGGGCGCGCTGCTCGTGCCCTTCGGCGTGCCGCTGGCGCGCGGCGTGGTGGCGGCGCTCATCTGGCAGACGGTCATGATCGCCGGCGGACTCATCGCCGGCGCGATCTGGTGGGCGCTGGCGCAGCAGCGCCACGTCCCCTCGGAGCTCCCCGCGGCGGCGCTCGCGGGGCGCAGCACGCGATAGTCATGGATCTCCCCCACATCGTCGTGTTGGGCGCCGGTCCCGCGGGCGTCGGCGCAGCGTACGAGCTGCGCCGCGCCGGCAAGGCGAAGGTCACGGTGCTCGAGCAGCAGGGCGTGGTGGGTGGCAACGCCGGCAGCTTCGAGGCAGCCGGTCAGCGTCTCGACTATGGCAGCCATCGCCTGCATCCGGCCAGCGACCCGCGCATTCTGCGCGACATCCAGGAGTTGTTGGGCGGCGACCTGTTGCTCCGTCCGCGGCGCGGCCGGATCCGTCTCCGCGGAAAGTGGATTCACTTTCCGCTCAAGCCCGTGGACCTCTTCCTGCGTCTCGACCGCGGCTTCGCCGCCGGCGTGATGCGCGACATGGTGGCGCGCCGGCTGACCGGCGGCACCAACGGCGGCGCGCTCCCGCCCGAGAGCTTCGCCTCCGTGCTGCGCGCCAGTCTGGGTCCGACCATCTGCGACGACTTCTACTTCCCCTACGCGCGGAAGATCTGGGGGCGCTCGCCGCAGGAGCTCTCCGCCATCCAGGCGCGGCGCCGCGTATCGGCCAGCTCGTTCGGGAAGCTGGCGCGGAAGGTCATCTCCCAGATTCCCGGGCTCAAGCCGCCGGGCGCCGGCCAGTTCTACTATCCGCGCCGGGGATTCGGGCAGATCAGTGAAGGGTACGCCGACGCCGCTCGGAGGAATGGCGCCGAGCTCATGCTGGGGTGGAAGGTGACCGGCGTGGAGCGCGCGTCGGGCGCGGGTGACCGCTGGGTGGTGGAGGCGAGTCGCGGTGCGGAGACGCGCCGCATCGAGGCGGATTTCGTCTGGTCCACCCTTCCCATCTCGCTGCTCGCTCGCCTGGTACGACCGGCCGCACCCAGGGAAGTGCTCGACGCCGCCGGCGGCATCGATTATCGGTCGATGATGCTGGTGTATCTTCATCTCGATGTCGATCGCTTCACCGACTTCTACGACGCGCACTACTTCCCCGGCGCGGACATCCGCATCACGCGGTTGAGCGAGCCGAAGAACTACGCCGCGCTCGACGAGCCGCGCGGGCGCACCACGCTCTGCGCCGAGCTGCCCTGCTCCCCCGATGATCCGTGGTGGTCGATGGAGGACGCGGCCCTTGGCACGCTCGTGTCGGAGGATCTCGCGCGCGCCGGGCTCCCCTTGTCGCGCCCGCCGGCGTCGGTCACCGTGAAGCGGCTGCGTCATGCCTACCCCATCTACCTCACGGGGTACGAGGGGCCGTTCGGCGTGCTGGACGCCTGGTCGGAGTCGATGCCCGGGCTGCTCACGTACGGGCGGCAGGGACTCTTCGCGCACGACAACACGCACCACGCGCTGGCGATGGCGTACGCCGCCGCGGAGTGCCTGGACGGGGATCGGTTCGATGATGCGCGCTGGCGTCGTTACCGCGAGGTGTTCGCCACGCACGTAGTGGAGGACTGAAAGCTGTGGCTTCCATGCATCAGGAAGCGTCTCGCCAGGCGATGCAAAGGGATGTTTGCTATCTTGCAATGAATTGCAGGACAAAGAGTTAGTTGGCCAGTGGCGGGGGTGGCTGGCGGGTCGTCATTCGGCACAGGCGTTGCCCCCCTACCTTTCTTCAGACGATTCCCCTCCGGCCGCCCGGTCGGTTCTTCAATCGGATTGAGCGCATGCAGACCGTCGACCGCGTGAAGCGGCACGTGCAATTGGTGCAGCGGAATTACGACCACGACATTGGAACGCCCCCGTTCCTCGTCCTGTTCATCAATTCCATCTGCAACATGAAGTGCGAGCACTGCTTCTACTGGACCAGCCTGAACAAGAAGGACGACCTCACCTACGAGGAGCTGGTCGCGCTCTCCAAGTCGATGGGGCACATCGAGAACTTGAACCTGTCCGGTGGAGAGCCCTTCCTCCGGAAGGAGTTCGCCGACGTCTGCCGCCAGTTCATCCGCAACAACGGCGTGCGGCAGATCTACGTACCCACCAACGGCTACTTCACCGACCGGACGATCGCGGCGCTCCGCTCCGTGCTCCAGGAGCCGTCGCTCGATCTCTTCGTGATCGAGCTCTCACTCGATGGGATGCCGGAGTTCCACGACAATTTCCGCGTGGCGCGCCACTCGTTCGAGAAGTCGATGCAGACGTACGACGCGCTGGCCGCCCTGCAGCAGGAAGACCCGCGTCTTCGCATCCACGCGAACTCCTGCGCCACGGGGATCAACCTCGCCGAGATCAAGCAGCTCACCACGTTCCTGTACGACCGCTGCCCGGCGATGGAGCATCACAACCTCGCCATCATTCGCGGCGACCGAAAGAATCCGTCGCTCAACGGTCCGACGCTCCAGCAGTACGAGGAGCTGTACGAGTACATCCGGCGTCTCTGGGCACCGCGCGAGCGGTCGCGCTACGGCGCCATGGTGGAGCCGCTGCTCCAGCACGTGAAGGTGCGGACGCTGCGCGAGGAGCGGCAGGTGGTCCCCTGCCGCGCGGGGAAGCTGAGCGCGGTGGTGTACGCCAACGGCGACGTCAGCGTGTGCGAGACGCACGCGCCGATCGGCAACCTCCGGCAGAAGAGCTTCCCCGAGATCTGGAGCTCGCCGGAGGCGACGAAGCTCCGCCGCTCGATCGAGAATCGGGAGTGCTACTGCAGCCTCGAGATCGCGATGTGGTCGAGCATCGTGTATCAGCCGGTGCAGCTGGCGCGCGCCATCGCCGGCTCCAAGATGTGGAGGGCACCGATGCCCCTCCCGCCTGACGAGCGGGCCGATTACACCGAAAAGGCGAAGCCGTTGGCGCCGCGCGAGCAGCCGCCCCAGCCAGTCGAGGCCGCGGCGTCCACGTCATGAGCGCCGGCGTGGCGCGCGCCAGCATCGCCCTCCGTCTCTTCCTGACGGTGGCGATCGTCTACGCCGTCCACTTCTCGTCGAACGTGGTCCGGGAGAGCTATCTCGCCATCTCGTTGGGCGAGACGCTCTCCGTTCGGGTGGACGAATACCTCGGCCTCCACCCCGATCTCTTCGAGATCCCCGGCCGCGGCGGCTACATCAACAACAATCCGGGCGCTTCCATGCTGGGCGCCATCCCGTACGCGCTGGCGCGCCCGGTCATCGCCGGTATCCTGCGCGCCAAGCCGGAGCTGGCGCGTCCCAAGCCTCCGGCCACCTACGACGACGCGCGCCCCAACCGCCAGCACTTCATGAATCAGGCGCGGGCGCGCGGGCTCGACGTCAAGCTCGTGCTCGCCGCCGCCGCCATGCAGGTGGGACTCATGGCGCCGCTGGGCGGGCTGGCAGCGGTCATCGTCTTCCTCTTCCTGCGCGCGCGACTGCGCGACTCGCGGATGGCGCTGTGGCTGGCGCTCCTCTACGCCGTCGGGACGCCGATCTTCTTCCGTTCGGCGTTCCTCAACCAGAACGCGATCGTGGCGCACTGCGTGCTCTTCGCCTACGTGCTGCTCGCGGGCATGCGTCCGCGCGCGCGGGGGGAGACCGCGAGCGCGCGCGAGGTGGCCGGCGCCGGGGCGCTCCTTGGCCTGGCCCTCCTCA
>DATFFZ010000260.1:0-35299 GCA_035249845.1 Gemmatimonadaceae bacterium | reverse complement strand
ATGTAGAAGAGCTGCGCCTCGGCCGAGACCGAGTGTCGCACGTCGTCGCGGAAGAGGCGCGCGCGCACGTCGCCGGCGAGGTGGGGCACCATGAGGTCCTCGTCGATGTGACGGCGCACCTCCAGCGGCACGGGCGCTCCGAGCAGCTCGCCGGCCAGGAAGATCCCGAGGGAGAGCATCCGGTGCGCGCCCAGCGAGCGCGAATCGTCGAGCACGCGGTCCCAATCCATGTCGCGGTCGGTGTCCACCACCTCGGCCACGTCGCGGATGGACTTGAGGCGGCTCCAGCAGTGCTTGGCGCCGTGGACGCAGAGGATGAGCAGCAGGTCCTCGGGTGGCAGCGTGAGCACGTCGACGGAGCCGAGCGGGCGCCGCCGCAGCCGGCCCCAGAGGGCGTCGAGGTCCAGCGGGAAGGCCAGCTCGCGCGGCGTGAAGTCCCAGTGGAGCTCGAGGTGTACCGAGCCTTCCGCCGAGTGGAACGAGTGCACGTGCGCGCGACGCAGAAAAGCCGGCTCGTCGAGCGGGCTCGGCCACCCCTCGGTGACGTAGCCATCCTCGCAGAGCACGCCCTTCGCCCGCGACACGTCCTCCTCGCGCACCAGGATGTCGAGGTCGCCGAACTGCCGGATGCTCAGATTGCCGTACACGTGCGCGGCCAGCGCGGGACCCTTGTACGGCACGGCCCCGATCCCGTGGCGCTCGAGGAGCTGAAGGAGGCGCAGCAGCTCGGCGGTGACCGCCAGGCTCCGGATGGAGTTCTGCTGGTGGTCCCTGCGCAGTCGCGCGAGGACCGGGCCCGGGACCACCTCACGCACGCTCTCGGACAGGCGCTGATAGACCAGCGGGATGATCCCGTGCTTGAGCGCGTTGCGCCGGAGGTGGTCCCAGGAGATGCTGCGGCTCGCCAGCTCTCGCAGCCGCGCCGCCGACTCCGGTTCCAGGCGAAGTCGCGCGCAGAGGAGGAGGACCTCCGCCGCCGCCGGGGTGAGGACCGGAGCCGAGTGCTCAGTCGTCGCCGGCGATGTCATCTTCGACGAGCGTCACCAGCTGGGCGAGCTGGTCGAGGTCGCGAACGCGCTCGAGGCGCTTGATGGTGACGCTTCGCACCAGGGTGGCGCACTGGAGGAAGTGTCCGGCGTTGGGCGTCGGCTGAAAGACGCGTCGTCCAAACGTATGCACCACCAGCGCGCCGAGCGCGTCGTCGCGGGCGATCGGCGCAACGGCGTTCCGCTCTCCATCGGCCAGCACGTAGATGCGGCCGAGCTTCACCGGGAGGTGCGCGAATCCGCGGCCCGCGTCGCGGGCGTGCTTGGGCGAGCGCGGCGCGATGCGCGGGAGGCGGTCCGGGTCGTCTCCGATGGCGCGCGCCGATTCCGGGAGAAGCGCCAGATGAGGCGCGCCGGGGAGGACGTGCGGTCCGTGGCGGTGCTGCACGTCCACCGCCACCAGGTCGTCGGCAAGCACCGGATGTCCCCGTGCGTGGAGCGCCGCGGTGGTGGTGGATTTCCCCATCCCGGAGCTGCCAATGAACGCGGCGGCGCGGCCATCGATGGCGACGGCGCTCGCGTGCAGGATGAGCTTGTCTTGTTGGCGAAGGATGGCGGCCAGCGCCGCCTTGACGATGTACGACCGGAGCGTGAACTCCTGGGCCTGGGGCGCGGGATCGACGTCGATCTCCCGTCCGCCGCGGATGCGGAAGGTTCCTACGCCGCCACAGTGGATCCAGATCTCGTCGTCGACGACGAGGCACTGAAACTCGGAGCCCGACGTCTCGAATGGTGTGGCCGGGATGGAGCCACGCCGGACGATGACATCGGGCTCTGCTGTGTTCTCCGCCGCGACCAGCGGCGGGAGCGGCATGAACGACCCGATGCGCGCGCCGTAGGCGACGTAGGAGTACGCTCCGTCACGACGTGACGGCCGAGCGGCGGACACCTGCGCCCCCTCGACGAGCGCTCAAGCGGCGCTCAAGCTCCGCTCTTGATTTCGTCCTGCGAGCCGAACGGCAGGTCGGCCGTACCCGAGTGGGTGTGCTCGCGGGTGAGCTTGGCGACGTCGCCGAGCACTTTCAGCTCGGGGGCGAAGTAACGCCGACGGGTAGTGTTACTGGTTCCGGGCATGTGCTGCTCCTCCTAGTGTGTTGACTATCCCCGACTCCAGATCGCTCCGCGCCGGGATTCGGTCATTCTGCTACGCATACTCCGTTCCGTACGTCGCTCGCTTGCGAGCGATGCAACCACCGGGAGAACGTGAGCGCTTTCCAGAGCGCGATGGCGGCTCGTTCGCCCCCGGTCTGGACGTAATCCGAGTACTGCTGGTGCAGGAACTCCCGGTCGAGGTAGAGGTCGAGATCCTGGCGATGTCCGCTACCGTACACCAACTCGTCGAGTGCCTGACGATGGTGCTGGAGGAGGGACCGCTGGAGGTGCGCGCCGACGTCGGCCTTGCCGACGCGCCACTGGATCTCGGGTGGGAGGATCCCGTCCATGGAGCGGCGCAGGATGTAGCGAGTCCATCCGTCGCGCAGCTTGAGGTGGCTCGGGACGGACAGTGACAGCTCCACGAACCGCTTGTCGTAGAACGGAAAGCGCGCCTCCACCCCGAAGGCCGCGGCGGCGTGGTCCATCACCTCGAAGCCGTAGGCCGTGATCCCGCGCGTGAGGCGCCAGTGGTGATCGTCCCGCTCCGTGCGGGCGGTGGCGGCTCGGGCCGCCGCGTGTCGCTCCGCGGCGCGTGTCTCCCGGTACAGATCGGGATTCGTGAGGCGCCGAGGTGGTGAGTGGTCTCCGGCGGGGCGGCGGAAGAGCCGGCGGCGGAGCGGCGCGGTCAGGAGGGGCTCGACCAGCGCCTCGCGTGCCAGCGTCCAGGGGGAGAGCGACGCATGCCGCGCGAGCTGCGCGACGTCGGAGGCGACCGCCGACCAGTGCCCGTTGCGCGCGCGCGAGGTGATCTCGGGTAGCGCGTAGTGGCGGACGTTCACGACGGGGGCGCGATGCCGGAGGCGCGCCACGCCGGCGGACTCCGCGGCGAACTCGCTCCAGCGGCGGTCGCGCGCCAGCTCGGTCAGCCGGCGGATCCCGTGCGAGACGACCGTGTCGCCATCGATGCCGTCGAGCACCACCCCGACTCCGGCGTCGCGCGCGGCGCCCAGAAGCGCCTGGCTGACGTAGAGATTCGCCGCCAGCCGCGGCTCGTCCTGATGGGCCAGGAGGACGTCCATGGACTCCAGCGGCTGGAGCGCCGTGGCGTCGATGCGGTGCGGAGCGAGCCCACCGCCGGCGAGCACGGCGTCGATGAAGCGCCGCTCATCGCTCTGCTCGAGCCCGGGGAAGACGGCGGAGAAGGTGTGCAGCCGCCGGGAGGGGCGACGAGTGGCGAGCAGCTGGCGCGCGACGCAGGTGATGGAGGACGAGTCGAGGCCCCCGCTCAACATGGCGCCCACCGGCTCGTCGTCAGGCAGCCGGCATCGGACTGCCTCCGTGAACGTGTCGCGCACGCGGTCGATCCACTCGGCGTCGTCTCCCGGAGGCGTCGGGATGCCGGGATCGAGCGACCAGTAGCGCGCGATGGAGATCGTGTCGTCCTGGGCCACGAGGACGTGCGCGGCGGGAAGACGACGGACGTGGCGGTAGAAGGTGGACTCGGTGTCCTCCAGCACTCCCTCGAGGAAGTCGACCACGCGCGCGTGGTCGATGTCGCGCGGAAGCTCCGGAATGGCCATGAGGCCCTTCATCTCGGAGGCGAGGGCGAGGCAGCCGGGCCCGACGGCATAGTACAGCGGCTTCACGCCGAAGTGGTCGCGGGCGGCGACGAGGCGCCGGCGCGCATGATCCCAGAGCACGAACGCGAAGTCGCCCGTCAGGTGCTCGGGCGCCGCGGTTCCCCATGCGTCGTAGGCGGCCCGGATGATCCGGTGCGCCGGCGCATTCGCCGAAAGCGAGAGGAGGGGAGCGAGCTCGGCCGCGTTGTCGATGCGAGCGTCGGCGGAGATCAGCAGTGCGTCGTGGCCGCCGGAGCAGGAGAGGAGAGCGACCGGCCCTGCGCGTGAGATGGCGGAGTCACAGCCGACGCGGTGGCGCATCGCGTGGCGCATGGCGGCCAGGCGCTCGCGCGCGCCGTCGTCGGCGACGCGTCCATCGGTGCGCAGCAACGCGGCGACGGCGTGCACGGAGGAGGCTGCCGCGCTGAGCCGCGTGGCGCGCCGTCAGGCGGCGTGCTCGCGGGAGATCTCGATGAGCCCCTCGCGCGCCAACATGTCGAGCAGCCGGCGAACGTCCACCGCGCACTGCTCGCGGTCCACGTCGTACTCCGCGACGATGCTCTCCACGATCTCACGCACCTGCCGGGGGCGCTGGAGCATGCTCCAGATGTGCGCTCCCACCTCGTTCAGGCTGTAGTACGTGCCTGACGCGAGGTGCAGGATGACGGCCTCGCCGCCGAGATCCGACGACACCTGATTGCGAACCATGACTACGATGGACTCGTCAGCGATCATCGCTCCTCCACGTACCGATCGGTGCATCGGGGTAGATCCGTCGACTCTTCCATCCCCTTTATAGCAAGCAGTGGACCGGCGACGCGCGGCGCGCGATTCTTGTACATCGCTTCGCCCAGAGGCTCATGCCGACCCGCGCTACGTCACCACAACCCGCGGATTTCGCCGGATTCACGCCGAAGACGCTGGACTTCTTTCGACGGCTGCGTCGAAACAACCGTCGCGAGTGGTTCGAGGCCCATCGCGAGGAGTACGAGCGCGATGTCCTCCTTCCGCTTCGCTCGCTGGTGGAGGAGATGGACGCGCGGCTGGCGCGCTTCGCCCCGGAGCTCGTGGGGCACCCCAGGCGATCGATCTTCCGGATCCATCGCGATGTGCGCTTCTCCAGGGACAAGACGCCGTACAAGACCCACGCCGCCTGCTGGTTCTTTCACCAGGACACGGGGCGGGGCGTCGGCGTCGGCGCGGGCCCGGATGGCGGGGCGGCGGGCTTCTACGTTCACCTTGCGCCGGGTGGCTGCTACGTGGGCGGCGGCCTCTGGATGCCGCCGCGTCAGGCGCTGGCGCGCGTGCGAGAGGCGCTGGTGGAGCGACAGGAGGAGTTCGAGTCGGTGATCGGGTCGCGACCGTTTCGGAGGACGTTCGGAGCTCTCGATGAGGAGCGACTGCTCACGCGTGTCCCCCGAGGGTTCGACCGGGATGCGCCGGCCGCGCGCTGGCTCCGCTTCGTCTCGTTCACGGCCACGCGAGCGAGGCCTGATGCGTCGATGCTCGGCCCCGGACTGCCGGGGCGGCTGGCGCGCGATTTCGCTACCGTGCTTCCTTTCGTGCGGTGGTTGAACCGGGCGCTGGGACTCAAGGCGACGAGCAGGCGCGTCTGAGGCGCACCCGCGCTCGTCAGGCGGACTCGGCGCCGCTGGCTACCGGCTCCTTGGCCGCGAGCCCCCTGGCGCGCGGAAGGGTGACGGTGAAGACGCTCCCCTGGCCGACGGTGCTCTTCACGGTGACCTCACCGCCCATGGCGCGCACCAGGTCGCGCGTGATTGCCAGCCCGAGCCCCGTTCCCTCGACCATCCGCGTGAGGCTTCGCTCCACCTGCACGAAGGGGTCGAAGATCGCCTCGAGCTTGTCCTCGGGGATCCCGACGCCGGTGTCGCCGACGCGGATGACCACGTTCTCGGCGTGCGGCTCGACGTCCACCGTGATGGTGCCCCCCTCGGGCGTGAACTTCATGGCGTTGGAGAGGAGGTTCAACACGCTCTGCGCGAGGCGGTCGCGGTCGGCGTGCACGGCCACGTTCGGATCGACGGCGGCGTACACGTAGCGTTGCCCCTTGCGCGCGATCTGCGGCGCGATGAGCGTCTCGACCGCCGCCAGCGTCTGATGCACCGACACGCTCGTCAGGCGGAGATCGACGTGGCCGCCGTCGATGCGCGCGAAGTTGAGCAGATCGTTGATGAGCGTGAGCAGATGCCGCTGGCTGCGCTGAATGCGGCGCAGGTCCTCGCGCTGATCGGTGGTGATGGCGCCCCGAAGTCCCATCTCCAGGAGCTCGGCGTAACCGCCGATGGCGTTGAGCGGCGTGCGCAGCTCGTGGCTCATGGTGGCCAGGAAATCGGTCTTGGCCTGGTTCGCCAGCTCCGCCTCCTTGCGGGCGCGCTCCGCCTCGGCGCGCGCCTGCTGCTCGGCGCGGAAGAGGCGCGCGTTGTCGATGGCGGTGCCGGCGCGGCGACCCACCTCCTCGGCGAAGGAAAGATCGGCGGAGGAGTAGCGATGGCCGCGCGCCCAGACCAGCGTGAGCGCGCCGAGCACGCGACCGCGGGCGATGAGCGGCACCGTCATGAGCGACACGGCGGCCAGCGCGGGCGGAACGGGGAGCGGGGTCCGCATCGCCTCCACGCTCTCCGTCAGCTCCGAACGACCCGTGTGGAGCGCGGCGGTGACACCCGTGGTGAGCGTGTGAGCGGCGACGTACTCGTGGAGCTCGCTCCGGAGCGCCGAGTCGAGCCGAGGGGAGGAGGCCTCCCCGATCAGCGTGGCCACCCCCGCCTCGTCGAGCACGTGCACGCTGCACCAGTCGGCCAGTCGCGGCACCGCCAGCTTCACCACCTGACCGAGCGTCTGCGTCACATCGAGCGACGAGCCGAGGAGCGAGCTCGCTTCCGCGAGGAAGCGATCGGCCTCGACTTCACGCTTCTGCCGTGTGATGTCGCGAGCGATCTTGGAAGCACTCACGATCCGCCCGGTCGCATCGCGGACCGGAGAGATGGTGATCGAGACGTCGATCAGGGTGCCGTCCTTGCGGCGCCGAACGGACTCGAAGTGCTCCACGCGCTCACCGGCGCGAATGCGGCGGAGAATCTCCGGCTCCTCATCCGCGCGATCGGGTGGAATCAACTTCATGATGGATTGACCGATCATGTCCTCGGCGGTGTAGCCGAAGACGCGCTCGGCACCGAGGTTCCAGCTGGTGACGATGCCGTCGAGGGTCTTGCCGACGACGGCGTCGTCGGAGCTCTCGACGATGGCTGCCAGTCGCCCGCTCATCTCCGACGCGCGCCGCCGCTCGGTGACGTCGCGCCAGGACGTGACCAGTCCGCCGTCCGACGTCGGGTAGAAGGTGAGCTCGGCCCACCGGTCGCGGGGACCATAGTACGCCTCCATGCGCGCCGGCACTCGCCGGTCCGACGCGCGCAGCATCTCGCGCTCCAGCGCCGTCCCCCGGAGGGCGGGGAACGTCTCCCAGAGGACCTGGCCGATGAGGTCGCCGGACGTCGTGGCACCGGCGGTGGCGAGCGCCTCGTGCGCGGGCCGATTCATGAAGCGGAAGCGCCAGTGCGAGTCGTGCACCACGAGCGGATCGGCGATGCTCTCGAGGATGTCGGAGACGCGACGCTCGGCCTCCTCGGCGATCACCAGCGAGTGGCGCATGGAGCGGTTGATGCCGGCGAACAGCGCGGCGGTGATGCTGAGGACGGCTATGGCGAGGAGGTCCTCGGCGGTGGCGAACGTGAACGCCTCGCCGCGGGTGACGACGAAGATCTCGTAGGCGAGGACGGCGAGCGCGGCGGCGATGAGGCCGACTCTGAGGCCGCCGTACCAGGCGGCCCCTCCGACCGCCGCCGCGAAGACGACCAGCACGGTGCGACCGACGAGGTCGGCCAGCACGTACGTGACACCGGAGGCGATGGCCACCAGCAGCACGGCGACGGCGACCCGCCGGACGAGCGACCGCCGGATTGGATCGTCGCCTACCGTGGATCGTCGTGCGTCCGCCACGGCGAACGAACGGGACGGGCCGGTGGCGGAGCCGGTCACCTGGAGGGCCTCCTGATTCGGCATGGGGCGTATGGGCAACTTACGGCCAGCCCTCGCCGGGACAAGGACCGGGTGCAGTTCCACTCAGAGGAGCAGGATGCGTGCGCGGGGCATCGGGGATTGAAACCAGGAACTGGGGATTCGCCGCAACCCCGGATGACCGCAGAACCAGCCGTTCCGAGTCCCTGATCCCTAACGTCGATGCCTCAGCTCGCGTGCTCCAGAAACCGCCGCAGATCCTGACGATAGCTGCGGCCGGAGGTGACGCGGCTGCCGTCGACGAGGATCAACACGTAGTCGCCGGCGAACCAGGGCTGGACCTCCTTGATGCGCTCAACGTTCACCGCCGAGGAGCGATGCACTCGGAGGAAGCGGCCAGGAGGGAGCCGGCGGAGGAAGTTGGTGAGCGTCTCGCGCACCAGGTGCGTCTTGGCGGCGGTGTGCACCCGCACGTGGTTGTTGTGCGCTTCCAGCCAGTCGATCTCATCCGCGCGGAGGAAGAGCGTGCTCCCCTCGACGCGGATGGCGAGGCGGCCCGGGGACTGGCGATTGGCCAGCTTCTCGACCCAGTCGAGAAGGCGCTGCTCCAAGCCGGCGCCGGCGCCGGCGCGGATCTGGCGCGCGGCGCGGGTGAGCGTCTCGGTAAAGCGCTCGCGATCCACCGGCTTGAGAAGATAGTCGATGGCGTGCACCTCGAACGCGCGGAGCGCGTGCTCGTCGTAGGCGGTCACGAAGATGACGGCGGGCATCCGGTCGACGCCGATGGCCTGCACCACGCCGAAGCCATCGAGCTCGGGCATCTGCACGTCGAGAAAGACGAGCTCCGGTGACAGGCTGGCGATGGCACGCACGGTCTGCGCGCCATCGCCGCACTCGCCCACCACCTCCACACCGGCGTGCGCGGCCAGCAGCTCGCGCATCCGCGCGCGGGCGTGCGGCTCGTCGTCGGCGATGAGAACGCGCAGCGCGTCGCTCATGGGACCGTGTCGGTGGGAGTCGTGCGCGCCGGCTCCGCCCGGTAGGGAATGGTGAGGCGCACGGTGAAGCCCCCCTCGGGAGGCGCGTCGAGCGCGAGATGGTGCGCGCTCCCGTACATGTGACGGAGACGTCCCCGCGTGGCGCCGAGGCCGACACCTTCGCGCGGCGTGCGCCCCGACCAGGCGCGGAAGCCGATGCCGTCGTCGGCCACCTCGACGCGAAGGAAGTCTCCATCGCGCCTGGCGCGCACTTCCACGCGACCGCCCGAGGCCCGCGGCGTGATGCCGTGACGAATGGCGTTCTCGATGAGCGGCTGGAGGAGGAGACTGGGCACCAACGCGTTCTCCGCGTCCGAGGCGATGGAGAATTCCACGCGAAGCCGATCGGCGAAGCGCAGACGCTGGATCTCGAGATACGGTGAGAGCAGCTCCAGCTCCCGCGCAAGAGTCACCTCCTGCTCCCCGGCGCTGTTCAGCGTCTGCCGGAGCAGGTCGCTGAGCCGGGTCACCATGCGCTCCGCCGCGCGCGCGTCGCTCGAGACGAGCGCGGCGATGGTGTTGAGGGTGTTGAACAGGAAGTGCGGTTGCAGCTGGAGCCGCAGCGTCTGAAGCTGCGCCTGCGCCAGCTGTCCTTCCAGCCGCTCGCGCACGCGCGCCTGCTCGAAGTAGCTGAGCGCCATGCGCTCGTGCCAGGCGGTGGCGTACGTCGCCATCGCGCCGGCCACGGCCAGGAAGAGGAGCTTGGCGCCCTCGTCGAGGAGCGAGATACCGGCGCCGGTGCTGGCCGCCAGCGGACTGGCCACCAGCTCGAGCCGCCCGGTGGCCACGAAGTACGCGAGCACGGCGGCGTACTCCAGAACCACGAGCACCGCGATCACGGTGGCGGTGCGCGTCGAGGAGGCGATGGGGCGCGCGGACAGAATGACGAAGTAGGCGAGGACGATCGGCGACTTGAAGGCGAGCGCGGCGTCGTGGGTGATGCCGTAGCCGGCCAGCACCACGGTGACGGCGGTGATGTCGACGATGGGATTGGCGAGATACAGCCACGACGGAAGCGCGTGCCCGCCGGAGTAGCGTGCGTACTGCGCGAAGGTCCAGGTGAGGGTCACCGCCAGCAGCGCGAGATTGAGCTGGTTGACGGTGGTGGGCAGCTGAGAGGCGTAGCCGAGCGCGGCGGTACCGAGAAGAACCAGAATGGCGGCACGGGCCCCGTTCAGCCGCCGCTCGGCCAGCTCGCGCTGCGCCTCGAGCAGCCGCTTGGCGAGATCCTGACGCTCGTCAGGCGGCGCCACGGGGATGCGCGCCGCGTCGGGCGCGGCCTCGGGGAGTCGCGGGGCCGCCGCGCTGGTACCGCTCATTCCTCCGCCAGCGAATCCACCGAGGCCTTGAGCGACTCCGAGGCCTTGGTGAACTCGTCGATGGACACCGATCGCACCCAGCGAACACCCACCGGCTTGAGCACTCCCGGATACTCCAGGTCGCTGGAGAAGTCGTCGTCCTCCGCCATGGAGATGAAGCCGCCGATGGCGAAGAGGGTGACGGTGACACCGAGCGCCGCTCCCCACCGGCGCTGCCGCGGAAGCGACGAGGCGAAGGACAGATGCCCGTAGAGCAGGAGCACGGTGAGCAGCAGGAAGGTCAACCCTTGAAGCACGTCGAGGACGCCGAATCCGGGGAAGAGGAAGATGAGCCACTCGATGGCGGAGTCGAGCACCACACCGGCGGTGAAGACCGACGCGATGACGGCGATGTGCTCCAGGAAATTGAAGCGGTGCGAGACGATCCGGCTGGCCAGCGCCCAGGCGCCTCCCCACACGGCGAAGAGGAGGAGCGCGGGGAGCGACTCGCTCACCACCCGGGCCAGCCCGATGCGATCGAAGCTGGCCAGATACGTTTGCAGCGCCAGGACGGCAAAGGCCAGCGCGCTGACGATCACGCTGGCGCGCTGGGTGAGGAGCCTGGGCAGCCGAGCCGCATCGCCGTCGCGATCGACCAGCGTGGGGGTGACGCTCTGTCCCGCCTCGCAGACGCGGAGCGTGGTGCGGCCCAGGCGGAAGGTCTCTCCGGGAAGCAAGGAGAGCTGCGCCTGTCGCCCGGCGCGCGACGGTGCGTGCACGCCGTTGATGCTGCCGGCGTCCTCGACGATGACGGCGCGGTCGCCGTCCACCAGGAGTCGCGCGTGGCGCGGACAAACGTACGGATCCTCGAGAATGATGTCGTTGTCGTAGCCGCGGCCGATGGTCGCGGGGAACGCGTCGATCCGGACGCGCGAGCGCGGCTGTCCGCGCTGATCGAGCACCTCGAGGAAGATCATTCGTGCCACGAGATGCTCTCCAGGAAGCGCCGCGTGGTGCGCTGGGCGTTGGCGAAGCTCACCCCCGACAACGTGAGGGTGGTGACGAGCCCGGCGCGGTGGGAGCCGAGCGCGGCGGCGCGGAGCACCGCGTCGTACAGACCGTCGAGCTTCTTGTAGCGCCGCACGCAGAGAACGGTGCGGAGCTTCCGTGCCTGATTGCGCACGGTGTTGGTCTCGCACCGGAAGGGGGTCACCTCTTCTTCGCTCCCATACGTGCCGTCCACCTCCTCGTGGAAGGTGCTGGTGTAGAGCGCGTAGAAGCGCAGGGGGTTGAGCTCTTCGGTGGTGAGCAGCCGGTGATCGAGCTCGACGATGCCGGTGGACTGGTCGGACGAGAGATACACGTAGTCGTCGGTGGAGCACTGGTGGTCCACCACCTGATAGGGCGTCTCCGGATCGCGGTTGGCGTCCGCCCAGCACTTGAAGAAGGGAGCGGGCTCGGTGGGGAGCACGAACTGTCCGAGGGTGACGGTGGGTCCCGAGCCGGAAAACATGTCGGCCAGATACTCGTCCTGATACTCGCGGATCTGCCCGCTGATCTCGCCGAGGAAATCCTTCTGCCTGGCGCCGCCGCCGAAATCCGTCTGCGTGGCCGCGGTGGGCCCCCCGTCGAGCGCGCGCGCGAGGAGATCGGCGGCGCGCTCGATGGGGACGAGGAAGCTCACCTGATTCCCGGCCGTCGAGACGTTGACGCCGACGACGCGACCATCCTCGGAGATGGTGGGCCCGCCGCTCATCCCCGGATTGATGGAGCCGGTGAAGTGCAGCTTGGGATAGAGCGTGTGCTGGAGCAAGCCGTTGAAGGTCCCTTCGACGATGCTGAGCCCCAGGTCGTTGGGGTGGCCTAACGAGTAGAGGCGCTCCCCCTGTCGGACTGCGACGGGAGCGATGGAGAAGGCGCGCGCGGGAGACGCGTCGCTCTTCAGGATGGCGAGGTCGTGCACCACGTCCACCGCCAGTACCTCCACCGCGCGCTTCTCGCCTGACGACTGCACCATCTCGGCGCGGTAGCGCTCGGGGGCGTGCACCAACTTCGAGATGACGTGGAAGTTGGTGACGAGGTGTCCGGCGGTGGACACGAAGAAGGCGGAGCCGAGCTCGGCCTTGGCCGCCGACCCCGTCTCGATGACGTGGATCTTGACCACCTGCGACGAGAAGCGCCGGAAGACGTCGGGCGTGACGGTTCCCCGAGGCTGCGCGTGAGCCGTCCCGGCGATCACGAGAAGCGACGCCAGAGCGCCCCCGAGCGAGCGGGGATGTCGGATCACGGGCATGCGGGCATCATGGGCCGGCGCGGTCGCCTTGGCGGCGTCCGCGGGGCGTTGTGGGCCGAAAGGCAGGGTCTTTCGTGCGGCCCCACGTTAGCGACAGTCTCCTCGACGCGCAAACCGGCGTGCGCCATCTTCATGGCCGAGCAGCGGGCCGTACCCCCCAACCCACGAGGCAGGCATGGTCACCCTCGCCCAGCTCTGGATGCCGATCGTCATTTCGGCCGCCCTGGTATTCCTCGCCAGCGGCCTGATCTGGATGGTGGTCGGATGGCACAACAAGGACTTCGCAAAGGTACCGAACGAGGACGCGGTGGCGGCCGCGCTCCAGGGCGCCCCCGGCGGCACGTACATGATCCCCTTCGCGCGGGGCGCCGAGATGCGCGATCCGGAGTTCCTGAAGCGGAAGCGGGAGGGGCCGAACGCGCTGATCACGGTGACGCGCTGGCCGGATGGGATGGGGAAGCAGCTGACTCTCACCTTCCTCTACTACCTGTTGATCTCGACGGCCGTGGCGTACGTGGCCTCTCGGACACTGCCACCCGGAACGCCGTACATCGCGGTCTTCGGGGTCGTGGCGGCGGTCGCGATCCTGGCCTACTCCGGCGCGGCGCTCAACAACTCGATCTGGTTCGGCAAGCCCTGGTCGGCCACCCTGAAAGACGTGCTCGACGGCGTGATCTTCGGACTGCTGACGGCAGGGACGTTCGGGTGGAGATGGCCGTGACAGCCGGGGAGCGGGAGGCGGGAAGCGCCGGCACACCTGATGAGTACCGTCTCCGCCCGCGCTCCCCGCAGGCCGCGCTCCGCGCGGCCGCTTCCCGCTTCCCGCTCCCCGCTCTTCTCTACCGTCCTCCTCCCACCTCCATCGCCGCCCGCTTCAGCGCCGCCACCACCGACCGCGCCTGCTTGTCGCTCATCTCGATGGCGGTGTAGCTGTTGCGGCCCACCCAGGTGGTGAGGTAGCAGTGCGTCCTCTTGTCGCGGAAGACGCGGGTGAGGAGCACGCCATTGCTGTACGAGTGGTCGGGGTGGCGGAGAACGGTGGTCTCCACCTCGGTGTGCCCGTAGGGGACGTCGTCGCGCTTCAGGCGGAGGATCTGCTCCGCGGAGTCCGCCCAGGCGAGCGTCGAGCGGCCGTCGAGGTACAACATCATGGTCGCCGGCGACTGCACCACCAGCATCTCCACGCGCGGCGCGGCGGCCGTCACCCGGACGGCCGCGTCTCCCATCACGTAAGTCCCCACGTCGCGCCGCTCCTGCGACTCGGCGCGCGACAGCGGCGAGAGCGCGGCGGCGGCCAGTTGCAGCGCGAGCATGGCCATCAGGCGCTTGTCCACGGCTCCTCCGACCCTTGTCATCCGGGACGAGTCTGGAAGTCCGCGCGTCACCTGATGTTCACCCCGAGGGGCAGCTTGAGTCGCGCTATCGAGCCTCGCCCATCCCCGCGATTCTCCAATGTCAGCGTCCCGCCGTGCGCCTCGGCGATCTGGCGGCTGAGTGGGAGACCGATGCCGCTCCCTTCCGGCTTGGTGGTGAAGAAGGGGACGAACAGGTTGGCGGTGCTGGCGATTCCAGGGCCCTCGTCCTCGACCCACAGCTCCAGCCCGGCACCATTCCTCGTCCACCCGATACGGACCGCGCCACCGGTCTCGAGGGCCGCGTCGACGCCGTTCCGCACGAGGTTGATCAGCATCTGGTCGAGCTGATCGCCATCGGCGTGAATGGCCAGGTCGGGTCCCGCGATCACCGAGATGGGGAGCCGCGTCTCCAACTGCGCAACGCGGTGCACCCAGGTGGAGACGTCAACCGCGCTCTTCTTCGGGCTCGGCAGCCTTGCCAGCAACGCATATGACGTCATGAAGCGATTGAGCGACTCGGCGCGCGACGCGATGACGCCGAGTCCCTGCCGGAAGTCGTTGTCCCAGCCGGCGGCCCTGGGGCGCTCGAGAAGATCGCGCAGGCTTCCAGCGATGGACTTGATGGGCGCCAGAGAGTTGTTGATCTCGTGCCCCAGGACCCGGATGATCCGTTGCCACGCCTTCCGCTCCTCTTCGCGCAGCGTGCGGCTGATGTCGGAGAGCACGAGGAGCTGGTGCGGCAGGCCTCCCTGGCGGAAGGTATTGCGCCGCACCTCCCAGCGTCCGGTGCCGCCGGGGAAGGAGACGTCGAGCGTGCGGTGCGAGTCCGTGCGCAGCGCGTCGGCGAGTCCGAGCTGGTCGGCGTGCTTCCCCAGCAGCCGCTCCGCGGGTTGGCCGAGCAGACGCTCGCCGCCACGATTCACCAGGCGAAGACGGCGCTCTCCGTCAAAGGCGAAGACGGCGACGTCGATCTCGGCCATCACCGTGCGCAGGAGTGCCGTCGCCTCGAGCGCGCCGAGCCGCTGCTGGCGAAGCGTCTCGCTGAGGGCGTTGATCTCCAGGTAGGCGAGCCCGAGCGCATCGTCCACGTGCGCGCCGCGGGCGCGGATGGAGAAGTCTCCCTCGCGCAGCGCGGCCAGCATGTTCGACGTGGTTTGCAGCGGGCGCACCGAGCGCTCGCGCACGGCGAAGGCGAAGGCGAGCCAGAAGCCGACGACGAAGACGGTGAGCGTCCACTGCGTCTTCGGCGTGTAGTCGCCGAGCCAGAGGAGGAGGAGCGCGCACAGCGCGCCGGGAAGGCCCGCCAGCAGCGCGAGCCAGAGGATCCGGCGCTCGAACTTCAGCGGCGCGTGAGTGGGCTCTCCATCAGAGACCATGGCTGGTGAGGCGGCGATACAGGGCGCTCCGGCTCAGCCCGAGCGCCTTGGCGGCCTGGCTGACGTTCCCGTCGTAGCGGGAGAGCGCCTTCTGGATCAGCACTCGCTCGACCTCTTCCAACGTCATCTCCTCGAAGCGGACGGTACCCGAGGCGCTCAGGCGGAGCCCGAGATCGCTGGCACGCACGATGTCGCCCTGTGCGAGCAGGACCGCGCGTTCCACCGCGTGATCGAGCTCTCTTATGTTGCCCGGCCACGGGTGGTCCAGCAAGGTCTGCATCGCCCCGGGGTCGAAACCGCTGAGCTGCTTGCGATAGCGCTGCGCGTGCCGTCGCAGGAAGTGCATCGCCAGCCCGGGGATGTCCTCGCGCCGCTCGCGGAGGGCCGGGAGGTGCACCTCGATGGTGTTGAGCCGGAAGAGGAGATCCTCCCGGAAGCGACCCTGCGCCACCTCTTCGTGGAGGTTGACGTTGGTGGCGGAGAGGACGCGCACGTCCACGCGCCGCGTCTTGGACGAACCCACGCGCTCGAGCTCACCGGTCTGGAGGACGCGCAGGAGCTTGGTCTGGAGCGAGAGCGGAAGCGTTCCGATCTCGTCGAGGAAGAGCGTCCCCGCCTCGGCCAGCTCGAAGCGGCCGACACGGTCGGTTTTCGCGTCGGTGAAGGCGCCCTTCACGTGGCCGAACAGCTCGCTCTCGAAGACGCCCTCGGAGAGTCCGCCCATGTTCACCGGCACGAACCCCTTTTCGGCGCGCGGCGAGACCGCGTGCAGCCACTGCGCCACGAGCTCCTTGCCGGTGCCGTGCTCCCCGGAGATCAGGACGTTGGCATCGGACGGACCGACGCGCTCCATGAGCTGGAGGATGGGCCGCATGGCGGGGGACTCGGCGATCAGGCGGGGTATGCCGGTCTTCTGCTCGCTGCGCAGCACCTGATTCTCGCTCTCCAGCCGTTGGGTTTTCCGAAGCGCACGGCCGAGCTCGATCTGGGTGCGAAGGATGGCGAGCAGGCGGGCGTTGTCCCACGGCTTTTCGAGGTAGTCCCAGGCGCCGCGCCGCATGGCCTCGACGGCGCTGTCCACGCTCCCCCACGCGGTCATGACGATGACGGGGAGGGTCCAGTCGAGCGCCTGGAGCTGCGGGAGAAGCTCCAGCCCTTCGCGGCCGGAGGTGGTGTCGCGCGTGTAGTTGAGGTCGATCAGCGCGGCGTCGAAGTCGCGCTCCTCGATGGCCGCGAGGATGCCGGCGGGTGAGCGCGCGGCCACGACCTGGTAGCCTTCGGGCTTGAGCAGGAGCCGAAGCGCCTCCAGCACGTCGTGCTGGTCGTCGGCGATGAGGATGGTGGCCGGACCATCCGCATCCGTCGTCGCGCTCGGCATCCGCGCCACGGCGCTTCCGTATGCGGCAGTCACGCGCGCCCCTCGACGCGGGGGTCGGCCTGAGGGCATGCGATCACTACGGTTCTCCCGGGAGAACTGTTACAGCATCGGGACTCGGCCATCGGGACTCGGCCATCGGTCATCGGGACTCGGCTGCGGCCGCGAGATCTCGACAGGTCGCCGAGTGCCGAGTCCCGATGCCCGAGTCCCGATGCCCGATGCCTCATTCGCCCCTCAACGCCTGCATCGGGTCCACCCGGGTGGCGCGGCGGGCGGGGACGTACGTCGCCAACAGAGCGGCGGCGCCTAACGCGAGGGAGATCGCGGCGAACGTCGGCAGGTCGGTGGGGGACACGCCGTAGAGCAGGCTGGAAAGCACGCGCGTGAGGGCGACCGCGGCTACCAAGCCGGTCGCTATCCCCAGCGCCGCCAGCCAGGCGCCCTGGCGCAACACCAGCCGCAGCACGTCGCGACGCTCGGCGCCCAGCGCCATGCGTACGCCCATCTCGTGCGTGCGCTGGGTGACGGCGTACGCCATCACGCCGTACACCCCCACCGCCGCCAACACGAGCGCGATGGCGGCGAAGACAGCCAGCAGCATGGAGCCGAAGCGCGCGCGCGAGAGCGCGTCGGAGACACGCTCCTCCATCGTCCTGATGCCGAAGACCGGGAGATCGGGGTCCACCGCCAGCACCTCGCGCCTGACGGCGGAGACGATGCCGGCGGGATCGCCCTCGGTGCGGATCAGGACGAACGTGTTCGGCGACGAGTACTGAAGGTTAGGAATGAACGCCGCGGGCTCCGGCGTGCTCTCGATGGCGCCGTAGCTCACGTTGCCGATGACTCCGACCACCTCGGCCGTGGAGTCGCGGAAGTAACCGATGCCGATGGAGATGCGCCGGCCGACAGGATCCTCGCCGGGCCACCATTTGCGCGCGGCGGCCTCGTTGATGAGCACCACGCGCGGAGAGCCCTGTCTGTCCTGAAGCGTGAACGCGCGGCCGCGGAGAAGGGGGACGCCCAGCACGCGCAGGTGATCGGGCCCGATGAAGTGCACGCCGATCATCGCGTCGGTGGCGGTCAGCCCGAAATCCTTGTCGTCGACGCGCGTCACCACCGAGCCGTTGCAGGCGTTCGAGAGCGGCGTGCACTTGTCCACGCTCACGGCCACGACGCCGGGGAGCGCGGCCAACCGCTCCATCACCCGCTGGTGCATCTGTGGCGCGGTCTCGCGCGTGTAGTCGCCGTCGGCGGGATTCATGCGCAGGGTGAGGACGTTCCTGGGGTCGAATCCCATGTCCACTCCCTGCCGGAGCGCGAAGCTGCGCAGGAGCAGACCCGCGCCGATGAGCAGCACGAGCGCCATCGCCACCTCGGCGGCCACCAGCGCGCCGCGACCGGTGAGCCGTCCTCCGCTGCCGAGGCTGCGCGACCGGCCGCTCAGCCCCTCCTTGAGCGCGTCGGTGAGGGAGGGACGCGACGCCCCGATCGCCGGAAGGAGGCCGAAGAGCAGACCCGTGACCAACGCGAGACCGAAGGCAAACGCGAGCACGCGCGCGTCCACCGCGAGCGAGCTCAGGTCCAGCAGCTCCGTGGACCGGATCCCCCAGGTGGCGGTTCGTTCGGGGCGGAGGGCGGAGAGCAGGTCGGTGGTCCACAGCGCGAGCAGCACGCCGCCCAGCCCGCCGGCGATCGCCAGCAGCATGCTCTCGGTGAGGAGCTGCCTGACGAGTCGGACGCGGCCGGCGCCGAGGGCGAGCCGGATGCCGATCTCGCGCTGGCGCCCCGCGGCGCGCGCGATGAGGAGGTTGGCGACGTTGGCGCAGGCGATGAGCAGCACGAAGCCGACCGCGCCGAGGAGCACTCCTATCGAGCGCCGGATCATGGGGTCGCTGCGCGCCTCTCGGAGCGGGGCGATGAACGCGCTGCCGCGCGACCCGGACTCGTCGAAGGGAGCGCGGTGCGCGCGGTGTACCACGTCACCCGCCATCGCCACATCGGCTCGCGCCTGCTCCAGCGACCTGTCAGGCGCCAGTCGCGCCACCACCTCGAACCAGTGCGACCAGCGCTCCTCGAGCGCCTCGGGGTAGGTGAGCGTGGGCACCATCATCATCGGTACCCAGACGTCTATGCTTCCGGAGAGCCCCTCGAATGGTGCCGGCGCGACGCCCACCACGGTGAAGGGGACCTTGTTCAGCGTGAGCGTGCGGCCGAGCACCGAAGAATCGCCCCCGAAGCGCCGCTGCCAGAGCGCGTGACTGAGGATGGCGACGGGGTGCGTGCCGGGCGTGGAGTCCTCCTCGGCGAGGAAGGTGCGCCCCAGCAGCGCCGGGACGCCGAGGGTGGGGAAGTAGCTGGCCGACACGGCCTCCATGCGCAGGCGCTCCGGCTCGCCGCTTCCCGTGAGATTCACGTTCTCATCGTTGAAGCCGGCGACGCCGGCGAAGGAACGCTGCGTCTCGAGGAAGGTGCGGAACTTCGGGTACGACCAGGGGAGCGTGTCGACGCGCTCGCCGCGAACGCCACCGATCTCGAGGGAGGCGAGCACCAGCCGGTCGGGCTCGCGGAAGGGCAGCTCCTTCAGGAACGTGGCGTTGATGACGCTGAAGATCGCCGTGTTGGCCCCGATGCCGATCGCCAGCGTCAGGATGCAGACGAGGGTGAAAGCGGGCGACTTCAGCAGCGTCCGGATCGCGTAGCGGACGTCCTGGATGAGCGTGCTCATGTGGTGGCTCTCCGTGCGCCGCTCAGTCGACGATCCAGCCGTCGCGGAGCTTGATGATGCGGTTGCCGAAGCCCGCGTTGGTCTCGGAGTGAGTGACCTGGATGATGGTGGTCCCCGCCTGATTGAGCGCGCGGAAGAGCTCCATGATCTCGCGCCCCTGCTCGGAATGCAGGTTGCCGGTAGGCTCGTCGGCGAGGATGAGCGTCGGCTTGGCGATCACGGCGCGGGCCACGGCCACCAGCTGCTGCTGCCCGCCCGAGAGCTGCCGCGGATAGAGGTCCTTCTTCCCCACGATGTTGAAGCGGTCGAGCGTGTCGGCCACGATCGCTTCGCGCTCCGACTTCTTGATGTTCCGGTACGAGAGCGGGATGTCGAGGTTCTCGGCGACGGTGAGGTCGTCGATCAGGTGATACTGCTGGAAGACGAAGCCGATGTATTGCTTGTTGAGCGCGACCCGGTCCTTGTGCGCGAGCCGGTGGACGGCGTGTCCATGGAACCAGAACTCGCCGGTCCAGGCGCTGTCGAGCATGCCGAGCACGCTGAGGAGCGTGGATTTTCCGGCGCCCGATGGCCCCATGATCGACACGAACTCGCCCGGACGGATCTCGAAGGTGACGCGCCGCAGCACGAACGTCTGGGAGGAGCCGGTCTGAAACGACTTCTCGACGTTGCGCATCGAGATGATCGTGGCGCCAACGCCGTCGGTCGGCGCGGTCGCCGCCGCCGCCGGTTCACTCGCCGGACGCGCGCCGCCTGAGAAGAACGATTTCAACGAGCTCATGCGTTACGACCTCAGTGGTTGTATTGAACGTCAGTCTCATTCCACCCTCAACGCCGTCACCGGATCCACCCGCGCGGCGCGTCGTGCTGGAAGGTACGTAGCGAGCGCGGCCACCAGTACCAGGAGCATGGCGATGGTGCCGAAGACCACGGGGTCGGTGGGGCTCACGCCGAACAACATGCCCCGGAGCAGGCGGGAGGAGCCGAGCGCGAGGAGCGCGCCGACCAGCACGCCACCGACCGCCAGACGGAGCCCCTGCCTGACGACGAGGACCAGCACGCCGCGCGGCGCGGCGCCGAGCGCGATCCGGATGCCGATCTCGCGCGTGCGGAGCGCCACCGCGTAGGCCATCACGCCGTAGATGCCGAGCGTCGCCAGCAGCAGCGCCGCCCCGGCGAAGATGGAGAGCAGTACCAGCTGGAAGCGCTCGCGGGCGGTGGCCGCGGCCAGCAGCTCGCTCATCGGACGCACCTTGGCGACCGGCTGCTCGGGATCGATCCCTCGCACCACGGCGCTCACGGCCGACGCCAGCGCCACCGGGTCGCCTCGGGTGCGAACGGTAAAGTACGTGGAGAAGCCCGGGTGCTGGAGCGCCGGGATGTACAGCTGCGGCTCGCCCGCGTCGCGCAGGCCGCCGTTGTGCACGTGGCCCACCACGCCGACGATCGTGTTCCACGTGCTGTCGTCGCCCCCCGCGGGATTGATGCGCTTTCCGATCGGGTTCTCCCCCGGGAAGTACACGCGCGCCAGCGTGGAGTCGATGATGGCCACGCCGGGCGCCTCGCGGATGTCCTGCTCCGTGAAGGTGCGCCCCTCGAGAAGGGGAATTCCCATCGCCGTGAAGTAGTCGCCACGGACGCTCGCGTGCTCGGCGTGCGGGAGCTGCTCACCCGGCGCCACGGGGCGCCCCTCGATGTCGAACGATGCGCCCCAGCCGTCTCCGCTCATCGGCAGCGGATTCACCGCCCCCACCGCCTCCACGCCCGGGAGCGCGGCCAGGCGCTCGGCCAGCTGGCCATGAACGGGGAAGATGTTCACCGCACGCGGATACTTCGCCGGCGGCAGCGCCAGGTGGAACGTGAGCACGTTCTCGGCGCGGAAGCCGGGATGCACATCCGTCAGGCGATGCATGCTGCGGAGGAGCAGCCCGGCGCCGACCAGCACCACCAGGCTTAGCGCCACTTCGCCCACCACCAGCGCGCCGCGAAGGCGCCGGCTCCGGGCGCCGGCACTGCCACCCCGTCCCCCGTCGGCCAGCGCGGCCGTGATGTCGGGGCGCGACTGGTGGACGGCGGGTGCCAGCCCGAACAGCACGCCGGTGGCGAGCGCCAGGGTGGCGCTGAAGGCCAGCGCGCGGCCGTCCACCGTCGCCTCATCGAGACGCGGAATGTCGAGGGGCGCGATGGCGGTGAGCGCGTCGATGCCCCAGATGGCGAGGAGCGTGCCGAGGGCGGCGCCGATCGCCGCCAGCAGCACGCTCTCGGTGAGCAGCTGCCTGACGAGTCGGGCGCGGGTGGCGCCCAGCGAGGTCCGCACGGCGATCTCGCGCTCGCGCCCGGTGGCGCGGGCCAGGAGCAGGTTGGCGACGTTGGCGCAGGCGATGAGCAGCACCAACCCCACCGCGCCGGCCAGCACCAGCAGCGCCGGACGGATGGGGCCGACGATCTGCTCGGTGAGCGGAACGGCCACCAGGTGCCATCCGGTGGTTGGCGCGTAGCGGTCAGGGAAGGCGGCGCGGAAGCGCGTCATCATGACCCGCATCTCCTCCGCGGCGCTCTCGACGCTCGCGCCGGGCGCCAACCGCGCGATCGTGCGCACGAACTGGTTTCCGCGCGAGTCCTCGCGCGCCTCCATCCAGTCGCGCGCGATCCAGAGGTCGGGACGCTGGGGGAAGAACCAGCTGCGGTCGTCGGGAAAGCGAATGCCTCTCGGCATCACCCCGACCACCGTGTGCGGCGTGCCGTTGAGCGTGATGCTCCGGCCCACCACCCCCACCTCGCCGCCGAAGCGCGCTCGCCACGTCTCGTACGACAGCACCACCACCGCGTCGCCGCCGGCGCGGCCCTCGTCAGGCGTGAAGGCGCGCCCCAGCATCGGCGTCACCCCGAGCGCCTGAAAGAAGTTCGGCGACACGGCGAAGCCCTGGAGGCGAACCGGATCGTCGCTCCCCGTGAAGTTGACGCTCCGGTCGGTGAAGCCGGCGATCTCGGAGAAGGAGCGCGTCTGTTCGCGCATGTCGGCGAACTCGGCGGGCGCCAGCGGCGCGCGGTTCGGCCCGAGGTCGCCGTAACTATTCCAGAGCGCGACGATGCGATCGGCGCCGGCGTAGGGGAGCGGCTTGAGCAGCACCGCGTCGATCACGCTGAAGATGGCCGTGTTCACGCCGATGGCGATCGCGATGGCGAGCGCCGCCACCACGGCGAAGCCGCGGCTGCGCACGAGCGTGCGAACGGCGAACCGGACGTCCTGACGAATGCGATCCACGACTGGCCTCTGGCTAGAGTCGGTTGATCAGCCGCGGGACGCGGACGAGCGCCTCCGATACTTCACCGCGCGCTCCGGTCACTCGGAGCGGAGCGCGACCATGGGATCCACGCGCGTGGCACGACGCGCGGGGATCCAGCTCGCCAGGAACGCGATCACCGCCAGCACCACCGTGACCGACGCCAGGGTGAGCGGGTCGGTCGGTCGAACGCCGTACAGCAGGCTCTGCATGACGCGCGTGGCCGCCAGCGCCGCGATGAGACCGACCAGCACGCCGATCCCCACCGGCGTCATCCCCTGGCGCACCACCAGACGCTCCACATCGTGCGCCGATGCGCCGAGCGCGACGCGGATTCCGAGCTCGCGCGTGCGCTGCGCCACGGCGTAGGAGACCACGCCGTAGATGCCGAGCGCCGCCAGGAGCACGGCGACCGCGGCGAACACCGCCAGCAGCGTGAGATTCACCCGCGGGCGCGCCATCGCGTTGGAGAAGCTCTCGCTCATCGTGCGCAGGTTGGCCACCGGGAGGGTGGGGTCGACCTCGGCGACCGCGCGGCGGATCGCGCCCATGGTCGCTGCCGGGTCGTTCGCCGTGCGCACCGCGAAGCTCATCTGCCGTTGCAGCAGCTGATGGTCGGCGAAGAACATCTGCGGGTACGGCTCCTTGGCCGGGGAGTCGAGCAGCGTGTTGCCCACCACGCCGATCACCGTCGCCCACCGTCCGGCGGTCGGATCGCTCAGCGTGACTCGCGCGCCGATCGGGTCGCGCCCCTTGAAGAATCGCTGGGCGAGCGCCTCGTTGATGACGGCCACGGTGAGCGTGTCCGCGGGCTCGCGTCCGGTGAAGAGCTCGCCGCGCTCGAGCGGGATGCCGAGCGTCTTGAAGTAGTCGGCGTTGGCGGCGATCAGCACCATGTCCTGCACCACCCCCGGCTCGGGCGGTGGATCACCCTGGATGGAGAAGGCGATATAGCCGTAGCCATCGGCGAACGGGGGATCGCTGGTGATGCCGACCGACTGAACGCCCGGAAGCGCCGCCAGCCGCTCGCGCACCAGCCGCTGAGCGGTGATGAGCTGCTCGGGCTCGGGATGACTCCGCGCCGGCATCGTGAGCTGGAAGGTGATCAGTCGAGCCGGATCGAATCCGGGGTCCACCTGGAGCATGCGCTGGAAGCTGCGCACGAGGAGGCCGGCGCCCACCAGGAGCAGCAGCGCGAGGGCGACCTGCGACAGCACCAGCACGCCGCGAACGCGGTCCACCGCCGCGCCGCCGGCGGTGCCACGCCCGCCTTCCTTGAGCGCGCCCTGGAGCTGCGGTCTCGTCAGGCGGAGCGCCGGCGCGACGCCGAAGAGGAGCCCGGTGAAGACGGAGAGGCCGACGGTGAAGAGGAGCACCCCGCCGTCGACGCGCACTTCCTCCAGCCGCGGGATCTGGTTGAGCTCGAGCGTCTGCATGCTGGCCACGAACCACACCGCCAGCAGGATGCCCGCCGCGCCGCCGATGAGCGCCAGCAGCACGCTCTCGGTGAGGAGCTGCCTGACGAGCCGCGCGCGCGGGGCGCCCATCGCCAGCCGGATCGCCACCTCCCGCTCACGCGCGGCGGCGCGGGCGAGCATCAGGTTGGCGACGTTGGCGCAGGCGATCAGCAGCACCAGTCCGACCGCGCCGGCGAAGATCAGCAGTGCCGGGCGCACCGGTCCGACCAGCTCATCGTGCAGCGGCACGACGTCGGCCGACCACCGGGCGTTCGTCTGCGGATACTCCTGCTCGAGCCGGCTCATGATCGACTTCATCTCGCGCTTCGCCTGCTCCACCGTCACGCCGGGCTTCAGGCGGCCGACCACGAAGAGGAAGTCGCTGCGACGTCCCGGCGGACCGTTGGCCGGGTTGAACGAGAGCGGCGACCAGAGCTCGGCGCCCGACGGCTGGTTGAGCGATGCGGGGGCGACGCCGACGACCTCGTAGGCGTTGCCGTTCATCATCACGCTCCGCCCTACCGCCGACGGACTCCCGCCGAACACGCGCTGCCAGAGTCCGTAGCTGATCACCACCACCTGGTGGGAGCCGAACTTGTCCTCGCCGGGGAGCAAGGCACGACCCAGAATCGGCGCGACGCCGAGCGTCGAGAAAAAGTCCGTGGTCACCCGCGCGCTGCGCACGCGCACCGCTTCCCCACCCGGAACGCTGAAGTTGTCCCCGGCGTTGGTGACGGCGGCCAGGCTGCTGAAGACGGTGTTGTCGCGGTCCCAATCCTCGAAATCGGGCAGGGACGCCGTCTCGTGGCCTATGGTAGGGTGGTCGCCCCACACCACCACCAGGCGATCCGGATCGGCGAAGGGGAGCGGCTCGAGCAGCACGCCGCTCACCACGCTGAAGATCCCGGAGTTGGCGCCGATGCCCAACGCGAGCGTCAGGATGGCGACCAGCGCGAAGCCGGGTGCGCGACGCAGCGTGCGGAAGGCGTAGCGCAGGTCGTTGAGCAGCGAGTCCATCGGACCTCCTCCGGGAGGCTACTGGGTGCGGAGCGCGACCATCGGATCGACGCGGGTGGCGCGTCGCGCCGGCAGGTAGCTGGCCAGCGCGGCCACCGCGGCGAGCCCCAGCGAGATCGAGATGTAGGTCATGGGGTCGGTGGCGGTGATGCCGTAGAGCAGTCCGCTCATCGAGCCCGTCACCGCCAGGGCACCGAGGATGCCGATCACCAGCCCCACCACGGTGAGCAGCAGCGCCTGCCTGACGACGAGGCGCAGCACGTCCGCCTGACGAGCGCCGAGCGCCATGCGCACGCCGATCTCGTGGGTGCGCTGCGTGACGCCATAGGCCATGACGCCGTACACGCCGATCGCCGCCAGCACCATCGCGATCCAGGCGAAGAGGCCGAAGATCGCGCCGTACAGACGGTTCGGCCACATCTCCCGCGCCCGAACCTCCTCCAGCGACCGCACGTCGTACGTCGGAATGCCGGCGTGAAGGCTCCGCACCTCGCGACGCACCGCGGAGGCCAGCGTGGCCGGCGCGGCGGAGGTCCGGATCATGAGCGACGCGGCCCGCCACTGCAGCAGCCGGTAGGGCACGTACATGCTGAGCTGCGTGCGCGGATCGTCGATCTGGTGCTTCACATCGGGAAGGATCCCGACGATGGTGAGCCAGGGCGCGGCGCTGTCCCCCACCAGTCGCACACGGCGGCCGAGCGCGTCACCCGCCGGCCAAAAGCGACGGGCCACCGATTCGGACACGACCGCCACCGGCACGCTGTCGACCGCCTCGCGATCGGTGAAGAAGCGACCGGAGCGGACCGGGATGCCGAGCGTGCGGAAGTAGTCGGCGCTGGCGAAGCGCACCTCGGTGACGGGCTCGGTGCCCCGCTCGAATTCCTTCCCCTCCACCAGGATGGGGGAGCGCCAGCCGTTGTCGGCGAGCGGAAGGATGCTCACGTACGACGCGGCCCTGACGCCGGGCAGCGCCCGCGCCCGGCCCACGATCTCCTCCAGCGCCTGCACTCGCGCGGTCACGGAATCGAACTCGGTGCCGGGGAGCGACACGCGCATGGTGAGCAGGTTGGTGGTGTCGAAGCCCGCCTCCTCGTTGGCCATGCGCAGGAAGCTCTTGATCATGAGCCCCGCGCCGGCGAGGAGGATGAGCGAGAGCGCGATCTCGCCGATCACCAGCGTGTTCCGGAGGCGATGGCTCCGCGCGGCGCTGGTGCTCCCCCGTCCTCCCTCCTTCAGTGCCTCGTTCACGTTGGTGCGCGACATCTGCAGCGCCGGCAGCACGCCGAACAAGAGTCCCGTGATCACCGCCGCGACAATGGTGAAGACCAGCGCGTTCGGCTCCAGCCCGAACGTCATCCAGAACGGGAGATCGTCCTTGGGAATCAGACTGTCGATCATCTGCACCGTCCACACCGCCACCAGCACGCCGAGCGCGCCGCCCAGGAGCGAGAGCATCACGCTCTCGGTCAGCAGCTGCCTGACGAGTCGGCCGCGTCCCGCGCCCAGCGCGGTGCGCACCGCCAGCTCGCGCTCGCGTCCCGTGGCGCGGGCCAGCAGCAGGTTGGCCACGTTGGCGCAGGCGATGAGCAGCACGAACGCCACCGAGCCCTGCATCAGGTAGATCACCAGGTAGACGTTGTCCCCCAGTTGATAGTGGTGCAGCGTGTGGACCCGCGCGCTCAGATGCTCGTTGGTGCTGGGATACTCGCGCTGGAGCCGCTTGGCGATGGCGGCCACCTCGGCGGACGCCTGCTCCTCCGATACGCCGGGACGAAGGCGGGCGACGACGCTGTAGTAGCGGGCATCGCGCGGCTCGGGCGCGGTGTCGGCGCGAATGGGGATCCAGATCTCCTCCACCTCCGGGAACTTGATCCCCGGCGGCATGATCCCGACCACCGTGTACTGGGACCCGCTCAACGTGAGCGTGGTGCCCAGGATCGCCGTATCGGCACCGAAGCGACGCTCCCACAGGCCGTGACTGAGCACCGTCACCAGCGGCGCGCCCGCCCTGCCATCCTCCGGAAGGAAGGAGCGTCCATGCACCGGCGTCAGACCGAGCACGTTGAACGTGTTGGCGGAGACCTGCGCCGCGTTCAGCCGCTCCGCGTCCTCGGACCCGGTGAGGGTGATGCTCCGATCATAGTACGTGGCCAGGTCGCGGAAGGAGCGACTCTCGCGCTTCATGTCCTCGAAGTCCGCGAAGGACATGCTCCAGCGATCCTCGCCGCGCCGCTCGTGCACGTTGGTGACCATCACCAGCTCGTGCGGCGCGCGATACGGGAACGGGCGCAGGATGACCGAGTTCGTGATGCTGAACACGGCCGTGTTCACCCCGATGCCGAGCGCCAAGCACACCGTCGCGATCAGCGTGAACCAGGCGTTCTTGACCAGGGTGCGGGCCGCGAAGCGGATGTCCTGGAGGAGCGTGTCCATGGGGTGGGCCGGTGTGGGGGATCACGTGACCGCAATGGTGCCTCCCCGCTTCGGGTCGGCGGGTGGGGGGAATGACCGGGCCACTGGGACTCGACCATCCCCCGCCACCACACCGCCCTCGGATACGGGGTCACTCCGTGAGCCGACGGAGAGCGAACGACCGCGCCGTACCCTGTCTCTGCCGATCAGCTCCGATGCATCAGTGCGTCCCGGAGACCATCTCCTCCTGCACCACGCGACCGTCGAAGAGGTGAATCTGCCGCTCCGCGTGCCGCGCGTACCGAGGATCGTGCGTCACCATGCAGATCGTCGCGCCCTGCTGGTGCAGCTCGCGGAGCAGCTCCATCACCTGCTCGCCGTTCACCGAGTCGAGGTTTCCGGTCGGCTCGTCCGCGAGGAGAATGAGGGGCTCGCCGGCCACCGCCCGCGCCACGGCCACGCGCTGCTGCTGGCCGCCGGAGAGCTGCGATGGGTAGTGCTTCATGCGATGCGACATCCCCACCCGCTCGAGCGCGGCCTGCACGCGACGCTTCCGCTCGGCGCCGTCCATCCCGCGGTAGGTGAGCGGCAGCTCCACGTTCTCGTACACGGTGAGGTCGCCGATCAGGTTGAACGCCTGGAAGATGAACCCGATCTGGCGATTCCTGACGCGCGCGCGCTCGGAGGCCGACAGGTTGGCCACGGGCTCCGAGTCGAGCAGATACTGACCGTCGGTCGGCGTGTCGAGCAGCCCGAGAATCGAGAGCAGCGTCGTCTTGCCGCATCCGGACGGGCCGGCGATGGAGACGTATTCGCCGGGCTGGATGTCGAGATGCACATCGGCCAGAGCGTGCGTCTCCACCTCGTCCGTGTAGAAGACCTTCTTGATCCCCTCGAGCTTGATGAGAGGCTTGCCGTTCGTCGCGCTGGAGGCCGAGTAGGGGTCACTACCTGACTTCGAGGTCGGCTGTGAGGACATGACAGGTTCCGTTTGGCGTGAGGGTGAGGACAGGTGAAGACGGTGGATGACGGTGCACGCTCAGCGCAGGCGTACTCTTTCCTGCGAATCCCACGCGGACATGTCTGAGATAATGACCAGGTCCCCAGGGTTTAAACCGGACAGGATCTCGATCGTATTCACGGAGCTTCGGCCCAGCTTCACGTTGACCCGCGACGCGCTCTCGCCGTCGGGATCCACCCGGAAGAGTCCCACGGTACTCTCGGCCTGGCCATACGCCGGCCGGCCAACATGCAGCACGTTGTCGAGCCGCTCGATCTCGATCGTTCCGTCCACACTCAGGTCGGGGCGCGCACCCAGGGGAAGCTCTCCTTCGAGCGCCACCTCCACCGACACCGTTCCGTTCTGCGAGGAGGGTGCAATACGAAAGACACGTCCGGGGACGATACCGTTGCGAGTGTCAATCTGCGCCACCTGACCCAACGCGACGTCGCGTGCCTGGGTTTCGGGGATACGGAGCACGGCCTTCAACCGACCGGGCTGCGCAACCCGGGCAAGCACCTGACCCGGCGTCACCCACTGTCCCAGCTCGAAGGGGAGCTCCTGGAGCACACCCGCCGAGCCCGCGCGAACCTCCATTGACGCGACGTTGCCCTCCTGGAAGCGGGCCACGGCGCGCAGCCGACCGACCTGCTGCTCCTGGAGCGAGACCTCGCGCTCCATGGACTCGGTCATGATCTTGAGGCGCTGCTCCTCGATCTGGAGACGCGTCTTGGTCTCCACCGCCTGATCGAGCAGACGGTCGCGCTCCATGGGGGAGAGCAGCTTTTCCTTGTCGAGAGAGCGGGCCATGTTCGCCTGCCGCTCCGCTTCCTGGGCCTGTGTGCGTACCTGGGCGACCACCGCCGCCTGGTTCAGGCGCTGCGTGGCGAGCGAGGAGCGGAGGCTGGCGAGCTGGCCTTCACCGGCGCTGAGCTGGCGCTGAGCTTCGAGCGCCTGGAGCTGCACGTCGGGATTGCTCAGCTCGAGCAACAGCGTGGTGTCGGTGACGCTGTCGGGGGGACGATGGTGGATCTGCTCCACCCGCCCCGCCGTCACCGCGGAGATCCATCGGATCTGCTCGGGAACGAGCGTGCCGGGACCGCGGACCTGGCGCACCATCGGCCCCTGCTTGACGGTGTCGATCCACAATGGACCACGCTCGACAGTCGGTGCCGCGGGCTCGATGCTGCCAAGTGCGGCGGTCACGCCGCCGAGCACGAGGACGCCCGCGCCAATATATAAGTAGCGCTTCCGCTTCTTCGGAGGCGTGCGCACAATGTCGACCACGTTCTCTCCTGGAGGGTAGTGCAGGGCGCCTGACGTGCCAGCCGCCGCCTGGTACTTAAGGAAGGATCGTGCCGACCTCAGGACGATCCTAAACCTTTGACACCATTTACGTTACGATGTAACGCGCCACCTGGCAATGCCCGCTCGTGGGAAGCCGCGTCCCAAATGCGGACACCTCGTGTCTGCGACCCAGGAATGCTATACCCGCTGAAACGCGCTGAAGGCGGCGCTAGTCGTCAATCCGTACAGCGCGGCACTTCCAACCGGGAGGCTGATGCCCTTGGCGGACGCCTTGCGCCGCTTGCGCTTGGGACCTCGCACGGGGGTGAGCCCCGAGACCACCGGAACGCTCGCCGCGTGCACCAGCCCGCTGTTCAACGCGGCGCGAAGCGGGCCGGGAAGGGCGCGCCGGGAACGCGCCACGCCGTATGCGGCGCCTACCAGCGCCGAATAGGTGAGCTGCGCGGTCATCCGCGCCAGGCGAAGCTGCCGCGCGCTCAGCTCGAGGTGCGCGCGTCGCGCTACGTTTCGGATGAGGCGCTCCCACTCGTCGTCGAGCGTATCTTCGTTCGACACCACCCCTCGGCGGATCAGCCAGCCGAGGAGCAGGACGGTGGCACCGCCAACGAGTCCGGCCGCGGCGCCGCGGAGCGCGGCCTGTGAAAGGTCGAGCTCGCGGTCGCGTCGAAAGCTGTTCGGCATCCTCGCCCGCATGGCACTCCTCGATGGCGTGGTGACGCCGGGCGGCGGCGCTGCCGCACCGAAGTCGCATAAGATGCGCCAGCGATACCCGAGCTCGGCTCGCCGTCGCCGCGCCCGTCGGACCACTCACGCCGTGGAGATCACGTGAAGCGATTCCTACTGCACCGTGCCGCGCCAGCCATGGCTCTCGCCGCGGCCTTCGCCGCGAATGCGCGAACGTCGGCCGCGCAGGAATCGCGCGAGAACGACCGGGGCGCGGTTCGAGTCTGTGCCGGTGGTGACGTGACTCTTGGAACGAATCTCGACACCGCGTGGACGCGGGCCGCGCTTCGCCGCAGCACGCGCCGTCCGCGCGCGCTCGAGGAGCCGTCGGCGCTGCTGGAGCCGTTGCGCCCGATGGTGGCCGACGCCGACGTCGTGCTGTTGAACCTCGAGGGTGCCATCGGCGAGGGCACCGTCCCGGAGAAGTGCGGCCCGAAGTCCACCAACTGTTACGCCATGCGCCAGCCGGTGAGCGCCGCGCGCGCGCTCCGCGCGCTGACCGCCGCTCCGGTGGTCGTCAACGTGGCAAACAATCATTCCGAGGATGCCGGCGTGGATGGCTACGCGGCCACCCTTCGGCATCTCGCCGAGGCCGAGGTGCAGGTGACGGGCGCCGACACGCTCGCCACGCTGGTGCGCACCGCGGCCGGGGACATCGTCGCCATACTCGGCTTCAGCACGTCGAACGGACCCGACCCGCGCGATGTCGACGCAGTGCGGCGCCACGTGGCGCGCGCGGCGGCGATCACCCCGCGCGTGGTGGTGACGATGCACATGGGCGCGGAGGGGAAGAGCGCGCAGCGCGCGCGCGACGAGACCGAGCGCTTCCTGGGATACGATCGTGGGAACGTGGTGGCCTTCTCGCGCGCGGCGGCCGAGAGCGGAGCGCGGCTCATCGTGGGGCACGGGCCGCACGTGATGCGCGCCGCGGAGTGGCACGAGGGCGCGTTGATCTTTTACTCGCTAGGCAACCTGCTCACCTACGGGCCGTTCTCGGTGACCGAGCCGCTGAACCGCGGCGCGCTCGCCTGCGCCACGATGGACGCGGATGGCGAAGTGCGGGAGGCACGCCTGCGTCCCACCGTGCAGCGCGCGCCCGGTATCGTGCGCCACGATCTCTCGGCCCGAGCGGTGGTGCTGGTCGACTCGTTGAGCCGCCTCGATTTTCCGCGGAGTCGAGCGGGACTGCTGGTGGAGTCCGTCGTCACGCGCCAGGCGGTGCCCCCGGCGCGCCAGAGCGGCGGGAACTAGGCCGGGCCGGTTCCGGTGCTGCCGGCCGCCGCCGGTGTGGCGACGCTGTCGCTCACCACCCGGCGCACGCCTCGCCACGGCTTGATGCGACGCGCCGGCGCTCGGAGGAGCCGGCTCTCCACCACGCGGCCGGCGTGACTGCTGGCGTGTATGAAGCGCCCCTCGCCCACGTAGATGCCGATGTGGGAGATCCGCCTTCCGCTCCCGAAGAGCAGAAGGTCGCCGGGGCGCAGGCTGGCCGTGTCCTTCGGAATGGCCGCGCCGGACGATGCCTGTTGCGCGGCGGTGCGCGGCAGCTGGAGGTTGAGCGCCGACGCGAGGTACTTCACGAGACCACTGCAGTCGAAGCCGCGCTCCGGCGTCTCCCCGCCGAGCACGTAGCGTCTGCCCAGCTGCGCGCGTGCCATGGACACCAGCGAGTCGCGGAGCGAGAGCGCCGAGGCGCTGAAGGCCGCGAAGGGACCGACATGCATCATGCTGTCGGTGGGCGCGGCGGCAGGCGGTGCGTCCGGCGCTTGCGCGGTCGCGACCGCCGGCGCGAGAGCCATGCCCGCGCTGACGATCACGCGCGAAACGAGTTTCCTCATCATGTGGCACACGTGCGTGTGTCGCATAACGCTCGCGGTGAAGGTCTGCGAAGGGACGACCGGAATTCCTGAGGCGCAACGACGGCCGATGCGACCATCGGGCGACGTGTACGGCAGGTGACGCTGGCGCGGCTCGGACATCCTAACTCGCCTCCTCCGCGCGGTCAACCGCGCGCGGTGGGAAGGCGCGGAGCGTGGCGGCCAGCCACACGATCCCCATCGCCACCCCGGCCAGCACATCGCTCGGCCAGTGCACGCCGAGGTAGAGGCGCGAGTACGTGCTGATCAGCAGAATCACCGCGGCCAGCGCGAAGGGCCATCGCCAGCCGCGGTGGCGGTGCAGCAGCACCGCGTAGGTGAAGAGCACCGCCACGCTGGCGATGAGGTGACCGCTCGGATACGACGCGTGCGCGAACTGGCCGCGCTGCGGCCAGAGCTCGGGACGAGGGCGGTCGAAGATGACCTTGCCGATCATCGTGAGCGCGAACACGCCGGCGTGCATCACCAGGAGATGCCGGGCGATGTCCGGACGGTGCGCTCTCCAGTACATCCAGGCGCTGGCGCCCAGGGTGGCCGGCAGCAGCGTGATGTTGGTGCCGAACCAGGGGACGATCAGCATGATCGTGTCGAGCCACCACGGGAGCGGATCGTCGAACGCTTCGAGGATGCGGTGCTCCCACGGAAGTCCGATCCCCCAGTCTCCTCCCAGCATGAGGAGTTGCGCGATCAGCGCCGCCACGAACAGGGTGGCCAGCCACGCGCCCAGGAGAAATCCCCAGCGGGGGAGGTGAGAAGCGGTCTCGGGCTCCGCCACGCGCTCGACACGCAGTGGCGCACTCACCGCGTGGCCTCCGCCGCCTTCGGCGGGTTGTTGATGTCGGTTTCGCGCGCGAGCTCCTTCGGCTTCCGATAGCGCTTGGCGTACACGCGAACCGCCTCCAGCCCCGCCACGCAGAACCCCGCCCACGCGAGGCCGATGACCACGCCGCCGAGCACGTCCGATGGGTAGTGCACGCCCAGGTAGAGCCGGCTCATGGAGACGAGCGCGATGAGGAGGAGCGCGGCGCCGATCGTGGCGATGCGCGTCCATCGTCGCGGCTGGAGCCGCGCCAGGAGAAAGGCGACGGTGGCGTACACCACCGCCGCGCTCATGGCGTGGCCCGAGGGAAAGGAGCTGCTCGCCGCGTGCGTCGACCACTCGAACACGTCGGGACGCTCTCGGTCGAAGGTGAGCTTGAGGATGTTGTTGAGGACGATTCCTCCGGCGGTGGAGAAGAGCAGGAGGAAGGACGAGTACTTGTGGTTCGTGTAGTGGAGGAAGAGCGCCGCCACGCCGACGACCACCATCACCACGAGCCCGGTGCCGAGCGCGGTGATCTCCAGCAGCGACCGCTCCAGCCAGTCGATGCGGTGGAGCGACATCCACCGCAGCACGGCTTCGTCGAAGCGCTGGGTGGCGCCCTCCTTCACGTTCCCCGCGAGCTCGGCGAACACCCAGGTGCCGGCCGCGGCGATGGCCACCCCCACCACGAGGAAGATGCCGAACGCGGTGTAGAAGCCGGTCGCGTGACGGCCGATCGCCCGGATGAGGGCGAAGAGCAGGTCCTTCACCAGGTGAAAGTGCCCGCGATCGAGGGCGCGACGTTCCTTGCTGGCCATGGGAGTACGCTATTCAGAGAACGGGCCACCGCGGCGGAGCGCCCGTGCCCGGCACGGCGGAGTTTGGCGGACGTTCGGCCCAAGCTCAAGCGGGCCGGAGGTTTACCCTCCGGCCCGCGGCCGAGCGTGGGGCGATCGTCGGGCCCCGCCTAACGCTTCTCCTCGCGCGCTACCCGCTCGGCCTCCTCGGCGTCCACCAGCCGGCGGCGGACCACGGTCTCCTCCACGATCGCGCCCTGCTCCCGTGAGGGTACCCGGACCTCGTGCCAATCGGCATCGTCCTCGTCCCTGCGCTTCCACGTCGTATCGTCAGCCGGGAGGGCGCGCCGCTCCACCACCACGTCGTCCGTGGCGCGCCGACCGAAGCGTAGCTCGTCGTCGCGGTGCCGAAGACGAACGTCCTCATCGGCGTCCAACGCGCGGTCGCCGTACGTGGAGCGGTAGCGCTCGCCGAACCGGCGCACTTCGTCGTCGCTCAGATCGCCGGTGCGCGCGAGCGAGGGGAACTCCTCGTCGGCGTTGAACTGGGCGCCGTCGAGGACGACGCGCTTGCTGCCGCGATCGATCCACGCCGCGCGCAGCGGTGCCAGCGAATGCCGGTCCGTGCCGCGCATGTCGACGTCGAGCATCACCACCTCGCCGCGGGTGGTGTCGACCAGCAGATCCTCCACGTCGCCGAGCTCGCGCCCGCTCGACGTGAAGACGGGCCACCCGCGGATGTCGGGCTCGCCCGAGGCGACGCGGAACTTCTTGAGCTCCTTGAGCGGCGTGAGATGTCGGGTCTGGCGCGCGTCGGGACCTACGCCCGCGACATCGCGCGCTTCGCGCTGTCCGCGCTTCTGTTTTGCCATCAGCTCCTCCGTGCGTTCGTGACTCGTCAGGCGGCGGCCGCCGGCACCGGTGGCGCGTGCGCGTCGATCGACGTCGGAGTCGCGGGCGCAGTGGTGTCGGGCGCGGCCGTCGTGTCGGCGCGCGTGGCGAAGTACCAGATGGCGAGCGCCACCAGCACGATGGCGATGATGGCCCACAACCATCCCAGTCCGCGCCGCTGCTCGATCTGAATCTGTGCCATCGCTCCTCCGGGTGTGGTTCTCGCCGCCGCCGGTCCGCCGCCGGCTGCGCGATCGTGTCGCACGATCTGCGCCGCCGTGATCACCGAGAGTGGTGACCGCGCCAACGCGCCCCTCGCTTCGTATAATTCCGCATGCTGCCGAGAGAGCCGTTCCTCACCGCGATCATCCTGAGCGTCTTCGGAGCGCTGCTGGTGATCAGCGTGGTGTTCAGCCGCGCCTCGCTCAGGGCCGGGGTGCCCATCACGCTGATCTTCCTCGGCATCGGGATGCTGGC
>DATFFZ010000259.1:0-11406 GCA_035249845.1 Gemmatimonadaceae bacterium | reverse complement strand
AGGCACGGAGACACGGAGGAGCCACATGGCAGAGCTTCTCTCCTCTTCGGATTTCTCTGTGTCTTTGTGTCTCCGTGGTTCAATCATGCTCGTGGTGCGAAGAGCTCCATGCTGCGAAGGACCCTCTGTGAATCCTCTGTGTCCTCCGTGTCTCTGTGGTTAGCCCGGGCTCGTTGCACGATGAACCAGTTGACGGAGGAGAGATGACAGGTCCCGAGGAAGTCGACCGGGCGCCGCGCCGGTGGTCGGGGAAGTGGATGATCGTGGCGGCGTTCGGGGCGGCGATCGTCACGCTGCTGGTGGCGGCGCTGCTCACCAACATCTTCGAGCGCCGGCTGGAGGCGCGGAATCCGTTCTATCGGGTGGTCGAGCTCACCGACACGACCACTGACCCCAGTGTCTGGGGGAAGAACTTTCCGCTCCAGTACGACGCCTACCGGCGCACCGTCGACCAGACGCGCACGCGCTACGGCGGGAGCGAGGCGATGCCGCAGTATCCCACCGCCGACGATCCGCGCACGCAGGTAGCGGGATCGCGGCTCGAGGCCGACCCCAGGCTCCGCGAGTTCTGGGCGGGGTACGCGTTCGCCGAGGATTTCCGCGAGGAGCGGGGGCACGCGTACATGTTGAGCGACCAGGTCTACACGCGCCGGCAGGACGTCGCGCCGCAGCCGGGCACGTGTCTGCACTGCCACGCGAGCGTCTACGTCCCCTATCGTCAGGCGGGAGACGGCGACCTCATCCGCGGCTTCGAGGTGCTCAACCAGATGCCGTACGCCGAGGCGGTGAAGCGGGTGGACCACCCGGTGTCGTGCATCGACTGTCACGACTCGCAGACGATGGCGCTCCGCATCACGCGTCCGGGGTTCATCGAGGGAATCCGGGTCCTCAAGGGATCACAGGGCGTGGCGAACTACGACGTCAACTCGATGGCCACGCGGCAGGAGATGCGGACCTTCGTGTGCGGGCAGTGTCACGTGGAGTACTACTTCCGCGGCCCGGAGAAGCGGCTCGTCTACCCGTGGGCCAAGGGGCTGCTGGCCGACAGCATCCTGGCCTACTACGACTCCGTGGGGCACCGCGACTGGGTGCACGCGACGAGCGGGGCGCGCGCGCTCAAGGCGCAGCACCCGGAGTTCGAGCTCTTCAGCCAGGGGATTCACGCGCGCTCGGGCGTGACGTGCGCCGACTGTCAC
The DNA here is from genome assembly GCA_035249845.1 of Gemmatimonadaceae bacterium. Lineage (GTDB taxonomy): Bacteria > Gemmatimonadota > Gemmatimonadetes > Gemmatimonadales > Gemmatimonadaceae > DATFBY01. The sequence continues at coordinate 10,210 of DATFFZ010000259.1, read as the reverse complement.
ATGCCGTACGAGCGCGTGGGCGCGATGAAGATCAGCGACCACCACGTGCGGAGCCCGTTGCTCAACATCAATCGGGCGTGTCAGACCTGTCACCGCTTCTCGGAGGAGGAGCTTCGCGAGCGCGTGCACGTCATTCAGGATCGCACCTACGAGCTCAGGAACATCGCGCTCGACGCGGTGCTCGCCCTGACGAGAGACGTGGCCGACGCAGCGCGCGCCGACAGCACGAGCCCGCAGGTGGCGCAGGGCCGCGACTTCCAGCGTCGCGCGCAGTTCCTCACCGATTTCATCGAGGCTGAGAACTCGATGGGCTTCCACGCGTCGCAGGAATCGGCGCGGATCCTGGCCCGCGCGCTGGACTACGCGCGGCAGGGCCAGCGCGCCCTGCGCGGGGAGCCCTCGGACCGGGGAGCCACGCGAACGCCGCCGCCACAGTTGGTGACGCCACGACCGTAGCGGGACGCGGGAAGCGTAGGCGGAGCCCTCGGTCGGGCCACCGAGCAACGGACTAACGGTAGTAACTACCAGTAATTCAGTACTGAATAAGAGAGTAAGAGCGTGAAGGGGCACACCCTTACGCTCTTACTCTCTCATGCAGTACTGGATCACTGGAAATCACTACCGTTAGTCCATCGCTAGATGGCCGAGCAGAGGGCGCCGCTGCTCGCGTCCCGCGTCCGGGGTCCCGCAACTAGTCCATGATCTCCTTGCCCAGCCGGCGCAGGGTGCGGAGGCGGGAGCGGCGTGCGTAGCCCATCCGCAGAGCCAGCTGCGGGACGCCGAACAGGCCCAGCATCCGGCGCAGCTGCTCGCGCAGGGCGGGCACCTGGCAGGGCTGGTTGATGAACGAGGCCGACACGCCCCTCACCGTCGCGGTCAGCAGCATGCGCTGGAGTGCCTGGCCGGCGGCCAGCCAGTCGCGCGGCGTGTCGCCGCCGGTGCTGATCACGGCCAGGACGGGGGCACGGAGCGCGCGGCTCCGGCCGCGGTAGGCAGGCGACAGCGGCCAGGGGAGCATCCGGGTGATCACGGGCGCGAGGCGCGAGGCGGTCTGCGACAGACCGAACACGTACCCGGGCATGCCCTGCCGCGCGCCGGCGTCGTTAGGCGCGAGCCAGGCGGAGAGCTCTTCCCGATACTCCGGCCGGGCGCTCTGGATGCGATCGCCGGCGGCGACCAGCTCGGCCAGCACGCCGCGCTGGGTCTTCCCCTCGATGACTTGCAGATCCACGCCCTCGGAGCGCACGGCGCCACCCAGCTGCTCTACGACGGCCGCCGGGAGCGGACGCTTGTCGTAGTCGGCGCGCTGGGTGTGCCGGCGCGAGATCGCGGCGAAGAGCGCGTGGTCCTGATGGGTCGGCTGGTGCCGCTTGCCTAACGAGATGCGCGCCAGGAGGTCGGGATTGGCCGGGCTGGGGAAGGTCTCGACGACGCCGGCGAAGCCGAAGTGCCGGAGCGCGATGCGGACGTTCATGAGGGCCGCGCCGCAGCTCATGACGAGCTCCCGCGCCGCCGGATCGGACGCCGGCAGCACGCGCGACCGGTCGGCCACGAGCTCCAGCGAATCGGGCCAGCTCCGGAAGAGCCACGGCTGGGTGTTGTAGCGGGACGGCGCCAGGACCGCCGCCTCGATGAGCGCGGGCGCGATCTGGTGCATCTCCGTGACCGCCTCGTCCCCCTCGGGCGCCCCGTCGTCCAGCAGATCCATGGCAAGCATCGTCATCGTCCCCGTCTCCTGTCCTCTGGCCGCACCCTCGTGGTGCGCTAATGCCGGAATCTAGGAGCCGGCGATCGAGAGACAGTCGGGAGTCGGCTGGACTTGCGTAGGGGAACGTCTGACACGATGCGGGCCGCGGGGACGCGGGGACGCGGGACGCGCAGGCGGAGCTCTCAGTCGGGCCGCCGAGCAACGGACTAACGGTAGTGATTTCCAGTAATTCAGTGGGGAGGTAAGAGCTAAGAGCGTAACGGGGCACACCCTTACGCTCTTACTCTCTCAAGCAGTACTGGATCACTGGAAATCACTACCGTTAGTCCGTTGCTAGCTGGCCCTATAGAGGGCCTGCAGCTCCATCCACTCCGTTGCTAGGTGGCCCTATAGAGGGGCCTCCAGCTCCATCTCGTCCGTTGCTCATCGGCCGAACAGAGGGTTCCCTGCTGTTCGCATCCCGCGTCCCGCAATCACTGCGCGCTGAAGCGGTCGAGAACGGCGCGCTCGTCGGGGGTCAGGCTCGAGACGCCCTTCGCGTCGATCTTCGCCAGGAGACGGTCGACCTCGGTCCGGTTGAGCTCGTGCAGCTGCTCGCGCGGGATCGCGCGCCAGCGGCGCAGGTCGGCGCTGTCGCCCAGGAAGCGGGGGCGCTCGCCCTGGACCTTCTTCTTGAAGGCGCGCGCCGGGGAGCGGGCCTCCATGATCTTGAGGTAGAGATAGCCGCCCACGTACCCGCCCAGGTGCGCGAAGTGGGCGATGTTCCCCATGCCGGTGGCGCCGCCGTAGAGGGACAGGAGCGTCATGATGATCACCAGGAGCCACGCCTCGACAGGCAGGATCCCCCAGATGAACACCCGCTCGCGCGGCCAGTAACGGGCGAAGCCCAGGAAGACGCCGAACACCGACCCGGAGGCGCCAACGATGCGCACCAGCCCCGGCGCGAGCCCGAGGTAGGCGGTGAGCACGCTCAGCAGCCCGCCGGCCAGCCCGCTCGCCAGGTAGAGAAAGAAGAAGTTCGTGCTGCCGATCCGCTCCTCCAGCCGGGGCCCGAAGAAGTACAGGCCGAGCATGTTGAAGAGGATGTGCATCAGATCGGCGTGCAGGAACGTATAGGTGATGAGCGTCCACGGCCGAATGATGGCATAGCCCGGGATGAGGACGAGCTGCGCCGCCAGCCCCGGCATCACCTGCTGGACGAAGAACATCATCACGTTCGCGACGAGAAGCCGCGTCACCCATGGAGTCATGTCGTAAACGGTAGATTTGTGACGGGATCTTTGCCAGGGCCGAGTAGGTGAGAGAGGTGACGAGAGTAGTGTGAGTGATAACGACCAGGCTGAAGGGCATGAGATGGGGTGATGGGCTCATCACGCTCTCTCATGCCCCTGACCCTGGTCGTTATCACTCACTCCACTCTCGTCACTCCCATCACGGACCTTCCGTCCCCTGGATTCCAGCCCTACGCCCGCCTAGCCATGCGCAGTCTCCCCATCCATCTTGCACCTGCGCCCAAAAATAACTCGCCCCCACCGCTACCTCGTCCCATGATCAACTCCCGCACGAGCGTCCGCTTCCTCGCCATGCTGCTGGCGGTCCTCTGGACTGCAGCCGCCGGCGCGCAGGCGGCCAGTCAGCCGGCAACCAATGGCCAGGACGGCCGCGACACGACTCCCGCGGCGCCCAAGGTGCCGCAGACCTTCGACTGGTACAAGAAGGAGCCGATACCCACCACGACCTCCTGGGGACAGGCGGTGGACGTGAAGAGCACCGAGCTCATCCGGTCGTGGACCACGATGAAGGAGTACACCAACGCGATGGTCGATCACCTGCCCGATGACCCACAGGTGATCTCGCCGACCGAGCACTTTGGCGACCCCATCGGCAAGCCGGGCGTGCTCCACCGCGTGAACGAGATCTACGACTACTTCGCGGCGCTCGACCGCAGCTCGCCGCGGGTCGCGTTCCAGCTGCTCGGCGAGACGGAGGAAGGCAATCGCTGGGCGCTCGTGCAGGTCGCGAGCGAAGCGAACCTCGCCCGGCTCGACGCGGTGAAGCGCGGCATGCAGGCGCTCTCCGATCCGCGCCGCACCAATCGCGCTGCCGCCGACAGCCTCGTTCGCTCGCTGCCGGTGATCTACACCTTCTACGCGGGGCTCCACTCCACCGAGACGGGACCGCCGGAGATGGTGATGGAGCTCGCGTATCGCCTCGCTGTCTCCGATGACCCGATGATCAAGACCATCCGCGACAGCGTCGTCGTCTTCATCGTCCCGGTCGCCGAGCCTGACGGGCGCAATCGCGTGGTCGACTGGCACCGCCGTCACAACCAGAACGTGTTCGACGAGCAGGACCGCGTGCCCGGTCCGCCCTACTGGGGCAAGTACATCTTCCACGACAACAACCGCGACGGCATCCAGCTCTCGGCGCGCATCACGCAGGAGGGCGTGAAGCTGTTCGAGGAGTGGAAGTACCCGATCGGGCACGACCTCCACGAGTCGATCCCGTACCTCTACGTGTCGACCGGAACGGGACCGTACAACCCGAACGTCGATGCGATCACGGTGAGCGAGTGGCAGTGGTTCTCCAACTGGGAGGTGACCGACCTCACCGGGAAGGGAATGCCCGGCGTGTGGACGCACGGCTTCTACGACGGATGGTATCCCGGCTACCTGCTCTGGGTGACGAACACCCGCAACGCGATGGGTCGCTTCTACGAGACGTTCGGCAACAGCGTGCCCAACACGATGAAGCGCGAGCTGCAGAACAACGCGACGCAGGTGCACTGGTACCGGCCGAACCCGCCGCGCAAGGAGACGATCTGGTCGCTGCGCAACAACACCAACTACATGCAGAGCGGCGTGCTCTCGGCGCTGTCGCTCACCGCGCAGCACCGGACGCGCGTGCTCGAGCAGTACTACACGAAGTCCGTGAACTCCGTAAACCGCGGCCGCACACAGAAGCCGCACGGCTACCTCATCTCCGCGTCGCAGCCCCGGAAGGCCGACGCGAGCTACGTGCTCAACCTGCTCCGCCGGCAGGGGATCGAGGTGCACCGCGCCACCGACGGCGCGAAGTACGGCGACGTGCAGGTGGCCGAGGGCGACTACGTGATCCGGATGGATCAGCCGTACCGCAACTTCGTGCAGATGCTGATGGAGGTGCAGAAGTTCCCCGACAACGCACCACGTCCGTACGACGACGTGGCGTGGACCTTCCCCCTCATGTACGGCGTCGACATCAAGGCGGTCGACGACTCGGCGGTGCTCAAGCTCGGCATGCAGCCGGTGACGGACTCGATCGTGCTGCCGGGAACCGTCGCGTCCGCGCGCGGCTCGCAGTGGTACGTGGTGGTGCCCGACGGTTCGGCGCGCACGATCGCGGCGCGATTCGCGCTCAACGATGTCGCGACATTCGCGGCCGAGGACAGCCTCAAGGTCGGACAGCGGACGGTACCGGCGGGCGCCTGGCTGATCGACGGCAGTAAGGCCGGTGCGCAGCGCATCGAGCAGGTGGCGCGAGATTACGGGCTCACCGTGCTGAGCGCGCCGGCGCAGGTGGTGGAGCGCGCGAAGAAGCACGAGCTCGACCTACCGCGGCTCGCGGTGCTGCACTCGTGGCGCAACACGCAGGACGAGGGGTGGGCGCGCTACACGCTCGATCAGTTCAAGGTGCCGTTCACGTACGTGGGCGAGGACGAGCTCAAGAGCCGCAACCTGCGTCAGGAGTTCGACGTAATCCTCTTCCCGTCGCAGGGCGCCAACTCGAGCTCGAAGACGATCTTCCAGGGGGTGGACCCCAAGCACTCGCCGCTGCCGTATACCAAGACGTCTGAGTATCCGACGCACGGCTTGCTCGACGAGAGCCCCGACATCACCGGTGGCATGGGCTACGAGGGACTGGCCGCGCTCCGCGACTTCCTGGCCGGCGGCGGCACGCTCATCACGTTAGGCTCGGCGAGCTCGCTGGCCGTGGACTTCGGTCTGGTGCGCGACGTGACGCTCAGCACCCCGCGCACGCTGTTCGTGCCGGGCTCGATCGTGCGCGGCAAGCTCGAGCAGCGCTCGAACCCCATCACGTACGGCTTCAGCGAGACGCTCCCGCTGTACCATCGGTTCGGCCCGTACTTCAACGTGCCCGACCGCCTGAAGGGGAACGTGATCGCTCGTTATGCGAAGGCCGATTCGGTGTTCCTGAGCGGCCTGGTGCAGAACCCGACCGAGCTGGGCGGCAACCCGGCGATCGTGTCGATGCCGGTGGGGAAGGGAAACGTGGTGCTGTTCGGCTTCAACCCGCTGCACCGCTTCCAGAGCCACGGAAACTTCGGGCTCGTGTGGAACGCGATCATCAACTGGAACGATCTCGGGGTCGGGATTCCGAAGGAAGGCTCCGTCGTCGCCGACGAAGCGCACCAGTGACCGGTGCATCGCGCGACGAGCCGGGCTCACCACAGAGACACAGAGAGCACAGAGGATCCACAGAGGGATTCGGATCGGGGAGAGTCCACCGCGCAACGAGCAGGACTGGACCACAGAGGCGCTGAGACACAGAGGAACCACAGGGGAGAGCTCCTCTCCTGCTCGGGTTCCTCCGTGTCTTTGTGTCTCCGTGGTTCAAGCTGCTCGTGGCGCCAGGAGCTCCGTGCGACGAAGGACCCTCTGTGAATCCTCTGTGTCCTCCGTGTCTCTGTGGTTAGCCCGGGCTCGTTGCGCGATGAGCTAAGGAACCGGCGCGGGCGTCAGCCGCGCAACCCAGAGCCCGCTATTGATGTCGCTCGCGTACACGAAGCCGTTGTGCGGCTGGGCGCCCCAGGTCATGGGGAGATTCGGGCGGAAGCCCTCCGATGAGCCGGTCCACACGGCGCCGATCTCGCGGCCCTGCGCCATGAGGTCGCCGCGGAGCTCGCCGCTCACATCGACCGCGCGCAGGCCGCCCTCGTAGTAGCCGATGTACATCACGTCGTCCAGCACCCACATGTTGTGGCTGCCTTTGTCCTGCACGTTGTACTCGGCCACCTTCACCGGGCGCTCGATGTCGGACACGTCCACGATGTGCACGCGGCCCAGGCTCTTGATGCGCTCCCTGCTGCTCAGGTCGAAGATGCCGGGGAACACCTCGTCGCCCAGGAAGACGTAGTTCTTGTAGCGGAAGACGGCGTGCGTGCCGGCGAGCATGTCGGGCGGATAGTAGTCGGCGACGTTGTACATCAGGCGGCTCACGAGCTGCGGATTCTCCGGGCTTCCGCCGTTGATCCCCTTGCCGACGTCGAGGATGATGAGCCCGTGCTTCCAGTAGGCGAGGTAGGCGATTCCATCCTGCACCTGCACGTCGTGCAGCATGCGGCCGGCGGTGAACTGCTGGCCCATCACGTTGGTGGTGACGGCCAGCTCCTCCTTCACCTCCCAGCGGGCCACCTGCTTCGGCTGCCTCGGGTTCGAGAAGTCGATCACGCGCAGTGAGCCGGTGGCATCATCGGTCGCGTACACGTAGTGGCCGTCGACGTACGCGCTGTGCACGCCGCCGGTGACGGTCTCGGTGAACTCCGAGAGCACCTTGGGGTGCAGCGGATCGGCGAGATCGAGGAACACGAGACCGTTCTTGCGGCTCGACGCGCCCTCGCGCGTGAGCACGCCGATCTTGCCGTCAGCCGTGGTGGAGATGTCGTTGATCACCTGCGCGTCGACGACGATCGAGTCCACCTTCACCGGATTGCCGGGCGTGGAGATGTCGAAGGTGTAGACACGATTGGCGATGGTGGACACGTAGAGCGCGTTGCCGATCGCCCACGCCTCGGCGGCCTGGACGTCGCCGAACCCGCGGTGCGTCACCATCTCGAAGCGGCGCGCGTGTACGCGCTGGCTCACGGCGATGGGATGCGTCGCCACCACCGACCCCACCGACGCCGTCACGAGATACGTGCCCGGACGCTCGGCCACGAACGCGCCGTCGGAGTACACCGACGCGCCGACGCCCGACACCGACCAGCGCACCGGCGGGTTGGCGACTTCACGATTGCCGGCGCCGGTGCCTTTCGCCGAGAGTCTGACGACGTCGCCGGTGCTGGCGCGAGCCGGTCCGGAGACGGTGAGCCGTGTGACCGGGTTCGCGCCCACGCGCAGTCGGAGCTCGCCGCGGGCAGGTCCGGCCTGCGCGGTGATCGTGGCCGTCCCGACGGCGCGCGCCGTTACCGTACCTCCGGGAGCGACGGTCGCGACACGCTCGTCCGAGGAGCGATACGTCACGGCGACGTTGCTGAGCGGAACGGCATCGTCGGTGCGCGGCGTGGCGGTGATGAGAGTAGTTGCCCCGGGCACCAGCTCGCTCGAGCCCGCCGACAGCTCGACGCTCGAGGGCGGCTTGGGCTCGATCTCGATGGTGGCGATGCCCGGCTTGCCACCGACGATCGCGAACACCTGCGCACGCCCTTGCCTGAAGGCGGTGAGCTTGCCGGTCGTGTCGACGGTGGCGATGTCGAACGGCGTCGCCGTCCACACCACCGGCGCTCCGCGTACTTCCTTGCCCGCCGAGTCGCGCGCGGTGACGCTGAGCTGCAAGGTGGCGCCCGCGGTGACCGACGCGGCCGCGGGTTTGACTTCGACCGTGGCCGGCTGCTGAGCGGCCTGGGCCTGGGTCGCTTGGAGGGCAAGGAGGAGGAGGAGCATGGTGGTTGCGCGTGGCGCGCTGCGCGTGGGGCGTGGCGCGCTGCGTGTGGCGCGGGTGAAGGGAGGATGAAGCGCTCGAATTCTGTTGGAAGTTAGCGAACTGCGCGGCGGGACGTGAGCCCTCAGGCCCGTCCCTCGCGCAGCGCGCCACGCCCCACGCGCCACGCGCAATCAGCTTCTCGCCACTCGCCTCAAATCCGCGATCACGGGCAAGTGGTCCGAGCCCACGTCGTCGCCGACGCGGGCGCGCACCGGGGTCCACTCGTCCCCGCTGAGAACGTGGTCGATGCGCGCCCGGATCCAGCGCGTGTTGCGCGTCATCCCGTAGCCCCGGCCGACTTCATCGAACGCGTTTCGGTACGCGGCCCACGACGCTCTGTAGAACGCGCTCTCCACCGGCATGTTGAAGTCGCCGAGGACGATGAGTCGCTCGGCGAACGGTCGGAGCCAGTTGAAGATCTGCTCGGACTCCAGCTCGCGCAGCATCCGGTTCTCCTGCACGGCGCGCGTGTCGAACGAGAGGAGCCCCTCCAGTCCCTTGCGTGCCGTCTCGAGGTGGATGTTGGCAACGTGGATGATCCCACGCGGACCGGCGAGCTGGTACCGCACCGCCTGGCTCGATCCGCCGCGTCCGGTCTCCTGCACCCGCTCGAAGGCGCGCCGGTCCATCACCTCCGCGCGCTCGATCGGGTAGCGGCTGATGAGGCACATGCCCGGCGTCTCGTGCCGGTGCCAGTCGGTGAGCTCACGCAGGTACTCGGCGACGACCTCCGAGCACTCCTGGACGGCCACGACGTCCGGGTTCTCCTCGCGGATGAGAACGGCCAGGCCGAACGTGGCGCGCCCTGAGGCACCGGCGTTGATGGTGACGGCGCGCAAACGCATCGCGTCGGGTGGTGTGGCCGGCGCGCCGCCCAGTCCGAGGCGCAGTCCCATGAGGGGCATGAGGACGACGAGCGCACCAAGGGAAATGGGCACCAGCAGGACGCGGCGTTTGAGGAAGGCGAAAACGGCCAGCACCACCGCTGGGACGAGGAGGATCCAGCGGGGACCATACAGGTACGCGGAGAAGGGAAGGACGCTCTCCGATGCCGCGCGCATGCCGAGCCAGACGAGGAGCGTCATCGCGAGATAAGCGAGCGAGATCCAGGTGAGCCAGCGCGTAACGCGCGAATGCTCGCTGCTCGTCAGGCGGATGAAGGGAAAGCGCCGGCGCGAGCGTGTGCCCGTGCGGGCCTTCGTGCGGACGCGCTTCCGCCGCTCGTGCGTGCGCTCGTCGAACTGGTGGTCGCGCTGCGAGAAGAGGGGCCGGTCGCGCCGCTCGCCGTGATCGCGCAGGCGGGAGCGGAACCGGCCGAGCCAGCTGCTCTTCCGACTGGAGCCCCGCTCGCGCGGCCGCGCCTCGTGCTCCGCGTACCCGCGCCACAGCTCACCCCACTGCGATGCCTGGTGGTGCCTGCGGGGAGGCTCCGGGACTTCGTCGAGCAGCTCGACGAGCTCCCCGCACCGGCACCGCACGCGACGGCCGAGGTACTTGTCGTCGGCGCGGAAGACTTCACCACAGGTGCAGCGAGCCTGGATCATGCGCGGGGTGCGGGTGACTTGCGCGTGGCGCGGTGCGCGTGGCGCGTGGCGCGGAGGTTTGTCGCCGCGTCGTGAGCGTCGCGCACATACGACTGCGCGCACACTAAGGATGCAACCATTCCAGGTGCGATTTCCAGCGTCGCCGCAGCGGTGACGATAGCGGGTGCCGGGTCGTGCATTCTGCATAGCGGTCAGCCGCGACAGCCTGCCGGTAGATGTTCGGTACGTCCGCATTGCGTGATGTGACGGCGACATC
>DATFFZ010000258.1:0-24601 GCA_035249845.1 Gemmatimonadaceae bacterium | reverse complement strand
TCGCTCAGCTCATCGAGCGCGATCGGAATCGAGGCGGAGGACGTGTTGCCGTACCGGTCCACGTTCACGTACACCTTGTCCATCGAAACGCCGGCATGCTTGGCCGTCGCCTCGATGATGCGCACGTTCGCCTGATGGGGGATCAGGATGTCGATGTCCTTGCCGGTGAGCCTGGCGCCATCGAGCGCCCGGTCGGTCGCCTCCGACATCGAGCGCACCGCGTGCTTGAAGACTTCCCGGCCGGCCATCTTCACCAGGTGCGAGCGGTCCATGAGCACCGCCTCCGACATGGGCACCGTGGCTCCGCCATGCGGACGGTAGAGCAACTCGGCCAGCGTGCCATCGCTCCGCATGAAGGAGGAGAGAATCCCCTTCCCGTGCTTCGAGCGGCGGAGGACGGCGGCACCGGCGCCGTCGCCGAAAAGCACGCAGGTGGCGCGATCGGTCCAGTCCACGATGGAGCTCATCTTCTCGCTGCCAATGACCAGCGCCGTCTCGGCGTTCCCCGACATCATGAGCCCCTCGGCGATGGTGAGTCCGTAGATCCATCCCGAGCAGGCCGCCGAGACGTCGAAAGCGGCGGCGCGAGTGGCGCCCAGCTCGGCCTGGACGTCGACCGCCGTGGCGGGGAGCAGCCGATCGGGCGTGGCGGTGCTCAGCACCAGCACGTCGATCTCGCCCGCGGTCACGCCGGCGCGCTGCATGGCCATCCGTGCCGCCTGGGCGGCCATGGAGCAGGTGGTCTCCCCCTCCCCCGCGATGTGGCGCTCACGAATGCCCGTGCGCTCGACGATCCACGCGTCCGAGGTCTCGAGCCCCATCTTCGCGAAGTCGCTGTTGCGGAGCACCCTGTCCGGAATGCCGCGTCCGGTGGAGGCCAGCATGGCCACGGGGCGCTTCACGACGGCTCCTCCGGAATCGAGTCGGCGATGCGGCGCCCGATGTGCTCGTTCATCCCCGACTCCACCGCCCGCCGTGCCACGCCGATCGCGTTCTTGATGGCGCGCGGCGACGACTTGCCGTGCGAGATGATGCTGATCCCCTTGACGCCTAACAATGGGGCCCCGCCGTAGTCGGAGTAGTCGAAGCCCTGGAGGGCGCGCGCGATGAGCGGCTGCTCGATGCCCGCCCGCTCCATGAGGTCGCAGATGAGCTTCGGCACGGATTCGTAGAACTTGAGCAGCACGTTGCCAACAAAGCCGTCGCAGACGACGACGTCCACCGCGCCCCGGTGGCTGGTGCCCGCCAGGATGTCGCGCCCCTCGACGTTGCCGAGGAAGTGCAGGTCGGTCTCCTTCAGGAGCTTGTGCGCCTTGAGCACCGCCTGGTTCCCCTTCTCCGCCTCCTCGCCGATGCTGAGGAGACCGACGCCCGGCTTCTGCCGCCCGAGGATGTCCTCCGCGTACACCGAGCCGAGCCGCGCGAACTGCACCAGCTCCTCGGCGGAGCAGTCGACGTTGGCGCCGGCATCGAGGATGATCACGGGGTTGAGGGCGGTGGGAAAGATCGTCCCGATGGCGGGACGCGTGAGGCCGCCGTGCAATCTCAGCATCACGGTGGAAGCCGCCATCTGCGCGCCGGTGTTGCCGGCGGAGACGAAGGCGTCCGACTCCCCGCCGGCCTGCAGCTTGAGCCCGATCACCATCGAGCTGTTCGGCTTCCCGCGGATGGCCGCGATGGGCTTCTCTCCCATCTCGATGACCTCGGGAGCGTCGACGATCGTCAGGCGCTCGCGGCCGGCACGCAGATGCGCCAGCTCTCCCGCGAGCAGCGTCTCGAGCTGTGACTCGATGACGTCGCGTTGGCCGACGAGCTGGATGGAATGCGCGGAGCCCAGCTCCGCGAGCGCGAGCAGCGCGCCGGCAATCGGCGCCCGGGGCGCGTGGTCGCCGCCCATGGCGTCCAACGCGATGCGCGCCAAGCTAGGCTTCTCGCGCTGCTACTCGCTGTTTGCCGGCGTAGTACCCGCACTCCGGGCACACCCGGTGTGGGCGCTTCATGCTCTGGCAGCGCGGACAGGCCTGCAGGACGATGGCGGGCGCCTTCTTGTGCGTGTTGCGCGCGCGCTTCTTCCGCTTGGAGGTGCGTCTCTTCGGGACAGCCATGGTATCAGGAAATCGGTCGAGGAAATGGTCGGATCGCTACTCGGCGTCGCGGCGGACCGCGCGCAGCGCTTCCCAACGGCCATCGACGGCCGGTGGACACTCACAAGGCCCGGCGTTGAGATCCGCGCCGCAACGGGCGCACAGGCCCTTGCACTCTTCACGGCAGAGCGCGAACGCCGGCGCGGACAACAGCCACTGCTCGCGGATAGCCGGCCGCAGGTCCACCACCGCCGCCCGCCGCGGGAGGCGGAAGACGTCCGGATCCTCCGCCTCATCGGAGTCCGAATCGGCGAAGACCAGGTGCACGTCCTCCGCGACCTTCACGCGGACGTCCACCAGACACCTGCGGCAGGGTAATACGGTCGTGCCTTCGACTCGCCCCTGCCAGTAAAACCGTCCCGTCCCGGCCTTGGACAGACGGCCGGTCACGTGCAGCGGTTCGCTCGGCAGTGAATCGCCGGCCTGCCAGACGCCATCATCGGCCGCGAGCCACCCCTCGACCCGGGCTGCCTGCTGCTCCAGGTCGCGAACGTTGTAGCACAGCATAACCTCTAAATCTACGCGCGCCTGGGCCGTCAATCAAGTCGGCCTGGGACTGTGAGTTAGCGGGCCTCCGCCGCTCAGCGAGCGGCCAGCAGCTCCGACTCCGTGAAGAAGAACGCGATCTCGCGCTCGGCGTTCTCATCGGAGTCGGAGGCGTGGATCGCGTTCCGCTCCTTCGACTCGGCGTAGAGCCTTCGCACGGTGCCCGGCTCCGCTTCCTTCGGGTCGGTGGCGCCAATCGCCTTGCGGAGCGCCGCCACGGCATCCTCGCGTTCCAGGACCATCGGCAAGCAGGGTCCCGAGGTCATGAACGCGATCAGCGGCTGGAAGAACGGACGCTCCTGGTGCACGGCGTAGAATTCCGACGCCTGCTCCCGGGTGAGGTGCATGACGCGCGATGCGCGAACGGTGAATCCGGCGCCCTCCAGGTGCGCGATGATCTTGCCGGTCTTCCCCGACCCGAAGGCGTCGGGCTTGATGATCGTCAGCGTGCGGGTACCAGCCATGTGTGTCAGGATCCGATGAGTTTGCGGACGATGTCCCCGCGCGTGAGAAAGCCGATCAGCTTCCCCTCGCTCACGACGGGCACGTGAGCCACGTCCTTGTTGGTCATGAGTGATGCCACTTCGGCCAGCGGCTGCTCCGGTGAAACGGCCAGCACCTGCCGGGTCATGACGTCGCGCACCGCGCGCCGCCCCTCCACGCCGGGGACGCCCTGCGGCGGCGTGCGCCGCGAGTGCGCGCCCGGGAGGAGCGAGTTGCTCAGCATGTGACGCATGAGCTCCTTGTCGCTGAGCAGTCCGACCAGGAGACCGCTGGCATCCACCACCGGCAGCGCGCCGATGCCGGCGCGCACCATGTCGCGCGCCGCCTCGCGCAACGGCGCGTCGGGACGCGTGGTGCGGGGGCGCTCGTTCATGATGTCGCGCACGGTGATCTCCTCGGGGAGTTGCTCCTGCAGCTCCGGCAAGGAGAGCAGCTCCTCGGCGGTGCGAGCGGCGAGGATCGCCTCCACCGCCTTGGGCCGCGACAGGAGACGGACGAACGCGCCGAGGACCTGGATGTAGCTCGCCGCCAGCCGTGGCGGCGAGACGATCAGGAGCAGAATGCGCGCGCGCTGGGGCTCGCTGTCGCCCACCTTGCGCACGAGCGGCTGGGGCGCGACGCCGATCGCGGCCGCCAGCTCGACTACGGCATCGCTTCGATAGTGCATCACGAAGGCGCGATCGCCGAGCGCCACGAGGTCCTCGCTGCGTTCCTCTTCGACGCGGGCGCGCAGCTTGGCCGCTTCCTCGACGATGCCTCTGCCGGCGAGCCGGTCGAGGAGCGGCATCACCGCCGAGTGCAGCGACTCGGTGCCACCGTCGGCCCGCGGCGCGTCGAGCGGAATGAGCACCCGCTCCGGCGTGAGAAGGTCCACCAGCCTCACAAGCGCTCTCGGATGAGGCTCACGAAGTCGATCGGCCGGCGGGCGACCCCGATCCCGGCGTCGGTGAAGGCCTGGATCTTCTCGGCGGCGGTCCCGGCCGATCCCGAGATGATCGCGCCCGCGTGTCCCATGCGCCGTCCGGGAGGCGCCGTCTGACCGGCGATGAATCCGACCACGGGCTTCGTCATGTGCTGCTCGACGAAGCGCGCCGCTTCCTGCTCATCGGTGCCACCGATCTCTCCCATCATGGCGATGGCTTTCGTTTCGGGGTCCTGCTCGAACGCCGCCAGGCAGTCTATGAAGTTCGTCCCGTTGATCGGATCGCCGCCGATCCCGACGCAGGTGGTCTGTCCGATCCCCGCGCGCGTGAGCTGGTACACCACTTCGTAGGTGAGCGTGCCGGAGCGGCTGACCACGCCGATGGGACCCGCCGCGCAGATGCGCCCGGGGATGATGCCGACCTTGGCCTTTCCCGGCGTGATCAGACCGGGACAGTTCGGACCGATCAGCCGCGCGCCTTTCTCCTTCACGAACGGATGGACACGCGTCATGTCGAGCACGGGAACGCCTTCGGTGATGCAGACGATGAGCGAGATCCCGGCGTCGGCCGCCTCCATGATCGCGTCGGCGGCGAACGGCGGAGGAACGTAGATGACCGAGGTGTTGGCACCGGTCTCCCGCACGGCGTCGGCCAGTGTGTTGAAGATCGGCACGCTTCCCTCGAACTTCTGTCCTCCTTTTCCCGGGGTCACACCGGCTACCACCTTTGTGCCGTACTCGATCATCTGCTTGGCGTGAAAGGATCCATCGCGTCCGGTGATCCCCTGCACCACCAGCCGCGTGGAGTCGTCGATGAAGATGCTCACGCCGCCTTCCCTCCGGTGGCGAGCGCGACCGCCTTCTGCACCGCCTCATCCATGTCCGTCATGGCGGAGAATCCGTTTTCCTTGAGGATCCTGACGGCGATTTCCTCGTTGGTCCCCGTCAGGCGGATCACGATGGGGACGGTGAGTGGCTTCCGGCTGGTGGCGGTCACGATGCCGTTGGCCACGTCGTCGGTGCGGGTGATGCCGCCGAAGATGTTGAAGAGGATGGCTTTCACGTTGGGATCGGCGGTGATGATCTTGAGCGCGTTCACCACCTTCTCGGGATTGGAGGAGCCACCGATGTCGAGGAAGTTCGCCGGCTCGCCGCCGTAGTACTTCACCAGGTCCATCGTGGCCATGGCCAGGCCGGCGCCGTTCACCACGCACCCCACGTTCCCGTCGAGCTTGATGAAGGTGAGGTTGGCTTTTCTGGCGTCGACCTCGCTCGCGGCCTCGGCGCTCTCGTCGCGGAGCGCGGCGATCTCGGGGCGGCGGTCGAGCTCGTTGTCGTCGATCACCATCTTGGCGTCGAGCGCGACGACCTCTCCGGCCGGTGTGGTGACCAGCGGGTTGATCTCGGCGAGCGAGGCCCCGCTCCCCAGGAAGGCGCGGTAGAGCTGCTGCATGATGGCGGCCGCCGCGCGCGCCTGCTTCACCTGCGAGTAGAGGAAGAATCCCATCTGCATCGCCTCGAACGGCAGCAATCCGTACCGGGGATCGACGGGCCGGCGCATGATCTTCTCCGGCGTCTTGGCCGCTACCTCTTCGATGTCGATGCCGCCGGCCGGACTCACCATGAAGACGGCGCGCTTGGATGCGCGATCGACGATGATGCCGGCGTACGCTTCGCTGGCGATGTCGGCCGCCGGCGTGACCAGCACCTTCTCGACCGTGAGCCCCTTGATCTGCATCCCGAGGATGCGCGACGCGACGTCGCGGGCGTCCGCCGGCGTCTTCGCCAGTTTGACCCCGCCGGCCTTGCCGCGTCCGCCGGCGTGCACCTGCGCCTTCACCACCACGGTGGTGCCGAAGCGTGTGGCGATGCGCTCGGCCTCGTCAGGCGTGGTCGCCACCTCGCCGGGTGGGATCGGAATCCCTTCGCGGCGAAAGAGCTCCTTCGCCTGGTACTCGTGAATGTTCACTCGTTCGCCTCGGTGATCGTCGTTCCCGCTTCGCCGCGAACCGCATCGCGGCCCCGGCTGAGCTCGGTGATGATGGCGCGCCCGCCGGTGCGGCGCACGAAATCCACGGCGGCCCGTACCTTGGGCGCCATGCTCCCTTCGCCGAAGGCCCGCTGGCCGTCCATGCGCTCGGCGTCGGCGACGCTCAGCGTGCGCAGCGGGCGCTGCTTCGGTGTTCCATAGTCGGCGTAGACCGCATCGACGTCGGTAAGTATAACGAGCAGTGTCGCGTGCAGATCGCGCGCGAGCACCGCCGCCGCGAGATCCTTGTCGACGACGGCATCCACTCCCTCCCAGCCGTCGGCCTCGGCGTCGTAATGCACCGGAGCGCCGCCGCCGCCGCAGGCGACCACGATCGTTCCCCCGCGAACGAGGCGATCGATCTCCTCCAGCTCGTGGATCGCGAGCGGCGTGGGACTTCCCACCACCCGGCGCCATCGCTGGCGCGCGTCGCGCTCGATGGCCACCCCATCGGCCCGGAGCGCCATCGCGCGGTCGTCGGGAATGGCGTGCCCGATGAACTTCGTGGGGTTGGCGAGCGCGGGATCGTCAGGCGCGACGTGGACCTGGGTGATGATGGTGGCCACATCACGCTCGCTTCCGGCGCGGCGGAGCGCGTTCTCCAGCGACTGCTGGATCATGTAGCCGATCCACCCCGCCGTTGCCGCCACCAGGATGCCGAGCGGGAGCGGCGCGACCTCCGCTCTGGCCAGCTCGTTGCGCACGAGCTCGTCACCCACCTGCGGCCCATTCCCGTGCACGACGCAGAGATTCCACCCATCGAGCGCGAGATCCACGATGGGTCCGAGGCTGGCCCGTGTGTGACGAAACTGGTCATGGATGGTGCTGCGCTCCCCAGCCGGAGACAGCGCATTCCCGCCCAACGCGATCACCGCGGTTTCCGCCACGACGTGCCAGTCCGAAGAGGGTGTCGAGGAAGCGCGCAAGCTATGAGGGCGGGATGGGTGCGGCAAGCGATTCGCGGCCGGGCTCACGGCTCCCTGCCCACCAGCGCCCCGAGCTGCTCATACGCCCTCCCGAACGCCGCCCAGTCGCCTCGCTGCAACGCGTCGCGCATCTCGGTGTAGAGGTCGGCCACGCGGGCGCGGAAGTCGACGGGGCCGACGACTCGACCGGTGTCGGACGCCGGGTCGCGCGGGGCGCCGACGGCGTCGGCGAAGGAGCGGCCGCTGAACACGCCATCGGGGGCGACCACCGCCACGCGCGCCAGCGTCGGAATGCCGTCGGGGCGCCAGAAGTAGAGCGGTTGCATGAAGACGAGATCGCGGCCCACCGGAATCGCCCGGATGCGACCGCGCACGGCCCGCGCCTCGCGAGGCACCGCGGCCGTGCTGTCGAGAGCCCGGCGCAGCGGATCTACCACGCCGGTGGCCCACCGCGGTCCCTGCCGCTCGAGCGGAAGCCAGTACGTCGCGCGCTGACGACCACCGACTGCCACCACGGTGCCCGCGACGTGCTTGGTGCCATCCAGCACCGTCTCGGTCCACGCCACCGCGGGCTCCTGGAGCGAGAGCGCGACCTGCGGCGCGTGATCGCGGGCGAGGGCGGTGTCGGTCGTCTCCCCCAACGGCAGCTCGCCGCCACGCAGCGCCTCGCCGCGCATGCCGTAGCGCGCCAGTACCACCGCCTGGGCGTGCGCCGCATCGGTGGGCGGCGGCAGCGCGCGCGCGACCGCCGGCGGCACCTCCGACCAGCGGCGAAACAATCGCGGAAAGATGGTGGCCCACCGCTCGGCGATCGGATCACGCGCGGAATCGGCGACCAGCATCACGCGCCCCGTGTGCGCGTTGACGATCGCGGTCGCCGAATGCTTGACGTAGCTGTACTCGGCGACGCCCAATCGGATGCGGTCGCTGAGCGGATACGTGGCCGAAGCCGAGTAGAGCTCGATTGCCCAGAAGAGCGTGTCGAGCGCCACCACTGGCGATATGGTCGTTCCCTGCGCGAAGAAGGGCGCCAGCGCGCGCACGCGCTGGCGCACGTCGCGGCGATCCACCAGCCGCGGCGCCGGACGTGGAAGGTCGCCACCGAGCAACCGGAAGTTCTGTCGGCTCCAGGCGTGCGCGAGCCGGGCGCCTGACGACTCCAACGCCGGCGCCGGAACGCGCCCGCTCGAATCGGCCACGATGCGCGCACCCGAGGCGCCGGCGTACACGAGGACGCGCGGGAGCTCGATCGATTCACGCCCCTCCGCGCCGGACGCGATCACCATCGGCTCCCCACGCGAGTCCACCGTGCCGGCGAGCACGCGCTGCGCTCCCCACACCGGTGCATCGTCGTCGTCGGCCGCGGGGCGAAGCGGGACGGTCGCCACCAGCTCCCCACGAGCGGCGCTCCATCCGACCTCCGTGGAATCGCTCGGCGCGCGACGCTGGCGAGTGACCGCGCGCGCCAGCGCCGCTGGATCCCAGAGCGAGACCGCCCTGGGGTTGGTGCGAAGGCCGGGAAGCGCGATGGCGCTGTCGCCCCGCGACACCCGCTCGAGGCCGAAGGCGCGGCGGGTGTAGTCCGCGCGGGTGGCGAGATAGGGGCGTTCGCGCGCCGAGGGATCCTGCGTGGTGGCCAGTTGCCTGACGAGCGGCGGACCTCCTTGCCGGAGCAGGAGCGCCAGAACCAGCAGCACGCCGACGGCGCCGAAGGCGATGCGCAGCTGTCCGGTCCACCCGAACCAGGCGACGATGAGCGCGGTGATCAGCGTGAGAAAGGAGAGCCAGGTCGTCGCGGGGAGCGCCGCGCGGTGGTCCGAGTATCCGAAGGCGCCGCGCGACCCTTCCGCCAGGAGCAGCTCGAACCCATCCAGGCGGTAGCTCCACGCCAGCACCAGGAGGAGCAGCGCGCCGAGCACCACCAGGTGTCGCTGCACGTACATCGACATGTAGAGCGTGCCGCGCTCCCACCGCAGGCTGGGCGTGAGCGCGTAGAGAAAGATCACCACCGCCGCCGTCAGCAGGATCGTGATGAGCGCCCAGATGTGGATCGCCTCCTCGAACGGAAGCCAGGCCACGAAGAAGCCGAGGTCCGCGTCGAAGTACGGGTCACGCTCGCCGAAGACGACGCCTTCGCGCGCCAGCGTGTAGGCGGACCATGGGTCATGCCGCAGCGTGAGCAGCGCGCCGAGCACGACGGCCAGAATCGCGGCGCCGGCCACCAGATAGCGCCCCGGCACCTCTTCCCCGATCTCGATGTTCCCTACGCGACGCGGCAACACCAGCGAGACGACGCTGTGGCGGACGGCATAGAGGTTGGCGAAGAGGAAGAGAGTGGCGAAGAACGCGGACGTGCCGCGAACGGCGAGCCAGGCCGCGGCCTTCTCGCGCCACACCGCCACCGCGCCCATGGCGGCGTACCACTGGAAGTCGACGTAAATGGCCGCGATGGTGCGGCCGGCCAGCAGGAAGAACGCCGCGGCGAGTACTCCGGCAATGAGCCAGCGCCGCGCCTTCACGTCAGATCGCCACGCCCTGGCCACGCAGCCACGTCTCGAACTCGTCCCGAATCTCCTCGAGGCGCTCGGGCGTGCGCGCCTCGAAGCGGAGGACGAGCACCGGCTGCGTGTTCGATGCGCGAATCAATCCCCACCCGTCGCCGAAGAGCACGCGCACGCCATCCACGTCGCTCACCTCGTGCAACGCGCGGAAGTGGCGCACCGCGTCGTCCACCACGCGGAACTTGCGCTCGTCGGGGCAGTCGACGCGCAGCTCGGGGGTGGACACGAACTTCGGGACGTCGGAGAGGAGCTCCGAGACGCTCTTTCCCGCGTCGGCCACGATCCGGAGCAGCCGCGCCGCGCCGTACATCGCGTCGTCGTGTCCGTAGAATCCTTCGGCGAAGAACATGTGGCCGGACATCTCGCCGGCGATCGGCGCCTTGAGCTCGCGCATCTTGTCCTTGATGAGCGAATGCCCCGTCTTCCACATCACCGGCTCACCGCCGGCGGCGCGGATGGCGTCGGGCAACGCCTGCGAGCACTTGACGTCGAAGATGATCGGCGCGCGACGCTTCGTGCGCGCCAGCACGTCGCGCGCGTAAAGAATGAGCACGTGGTCGCCCCAGACGATCTCGCCGCGGTCGTCGATCACGCCGATCCGGTCGGCGTCGCCGTCGAACGCCACGCCGATGTCGGCCCCCTCCCGTTTCACGGCGGCGATGATGTCGTGGAGGTTCTCCACCACGGTGGGATCGGGGTGATGGTTCGGGAAGGTACCGTCGCTCTCGCAAAAGAGCGACGTCACCCGAGCGCCGAGTCGCTCCAGGAGGTTGGGCACCACCAGCGAGCCCGCGCCGTTGCCGCAGTCCGCGACGACGCGCAGTGGACGAGAGAGCTTCCCGATGCGCGCGACGACGTCGTCGAGGTAGCGGTCGATGATGCTCTGCTCGATCGTGGTGCCGCTCCCCGCCGGAAAATTTCCGCGCTGGATGAGCGTGTGCAGCTCCTGGATCTCTTCCCCGTGGAGCGACGCGGGTCCGACGCAGAGCTTGAAGCCGTTGTACTCCGGCGGATTGTGCGAGCCGGTGATCTGAATGGATGCGGCGACGGGGAGATTGTGCAGCGCCCAGTAGGTGAGGGGCGTGGGCACGACACCCACGTCGATCACGTTCACGCCGGACTCGTTGAGCGCCCGAACCATCGAGTCACGCAGCGCTTTTCCGCTGGGCCGGTTGTCTCGCCCCACCGCCACCGCGCCGGCGATGTTCCGCTGCGACAGATAGGCGGCGAAGGCCCGTCCGAGCGCGTGCGCGACGCGTGGATCGAGGTCCTTTCCCACGATCCCGCGGATGTCGTATTGCCGAAAGATGTTTGGGCTGATCGCCATCAGATCCTCGAAAACGAACCGGGGCCGCATGGCGGCCCCGCTCGGTCAGCGCGCGGGCGCCACGGAGAGCGGTGGGCTTGACGCGGGCGCCGTCGCCGTCACGGGAGCGCTCAGGCGGGCCACGTGCAGCGCCCACGCGGGGAAGACGCCAAAGTACAGCAGGCCAATGGCCGCGATGCCGATCACGGCGGCGGTGAGCCGTGGCACCCGCGCCGGCGCCGGTGCGCCGGCCGGGCGCGGCCGCATGAACATGACCATCACCACGTACAAATAGTAGCCCGCCGAGATCACGCTGGTGAGGACGATGAGCACCGCCAGGGCGATCTGCGGGCGTGGTGCGTCGAGCGCGGCGTCGAGCACGTACCACTTGGCGAAGAAGCCCATCCCACCCGCGATGGGGAAGCCGAGCATGGCCAGCATGAAGACCGCCATCGCCGTCGCCAGCCAGGGGCGGACCGTCCAGAGCCCGCTGTAGTCACCCACCTCGAGATGAGGCTCACCTACCTGCCCCAACGCCACGATCACCGCGAAGGCGCCCATGGTGGCCAGCGTGTACGCCAGCAGGTAGAAGATGAACGCCGACGCGCCCGCCGCGGTGCCGACCGCCAGGGCGACGAGGATGTACCCCGCGTGCGCGATGCTGGAGTACGCGAGAAGACGCTTGATGTTGCGCTGCGCCAACGCCACCAGGTTGCCCACGACCATGGTGACGATCGCCAGACCTGCGACCGCGGTATACCAGGCGGCGTTCTCTCCCTGCCAGGCGGCGGTCGGGAATGCCTCGAGCCAGACGCGAAGGAACGCGGCGAAGCCGGCCACTTTCACGGCCGACGCCATGTACGCGGTGTATGGCGTGGGCGCGCCCTCGTAGACGTCGGGCGTCCACATGTGAAATGGCGCCGCGGCAACCTTGAATCCGAAGCCGACGAGCAGGAGCCCCATCCCGATCAGGAGCATCGGCGAGCTCGACAGCCCGTCGCTCCGCAGCTTCTCCCCGATGGCGGCGAGCTCGGTGGAGCCCGTGGCGCCGTACAGCAGCGCGATTCCGTAGAGCAGAAAGCCGGTGGAGAAGGCGCCCAGCAGGAAGTACTTGAGCGCGGCTTCGGCGGCGCGGCTGCTCCGCCGGTTCAACCCCGCCAGCACGTACACCGCCACCGACATGAGCTCGATCCCGAGGAACACGATCATGAGATCGCGCGCCGCGGTGAGCAGCATCATCCCCGAGCTGGCCAGCAGCACCAGCACATGGGCCTCGGGGGCCAGGAGCTGCTCGCGCGTGTTGTAGTCGATGGCCAGGAGAATGGCCAGCGCGGTGGCCAGCAGCACGATGAGGTCGGACGCCCAGCGGAAGGAGTCGACCGCGATCACGCCGGAGGTGGCGCTCGCGCCGCTCCGCCACATCCATATGATCGCCGCCGCGGCAGCAATGCAGACGAGGATGGCGCCGATGCCGACCAGACGCTGCTGCGCCGCACTCTCGCGTCGCCACACGCCGATGAGCAGGAGGAGCATCGCGCCGCCAATGACGATGAGATCGGGGAGGAGCGCGAAGGAGAGCTGGGCCGGGACCGACAGGTCGAATTGCATCAGCGCGCTCCGCTTCCGGTGGTGGACGCGGTGCGTGCCGCCGGCCGCTGGGGCGACTCCACCTGCTCGATGAAGCGCGCGGCGGATGCCTCCGTCCGCTTCAACACCGGCGCCGGGTAGATACCGAGCCACACGATGGCCGCCACCAGCGCGGCCATCACGCCCAGCTCACGGAGATTCAGATCGACCAACGCCTCGTTTTCCGGTTTGGTGAGCGGATTGAAGAGGATGCGCTGGATGGCCCAGAGGAGGTAGGCGGCGGCGAAGATCACGCCCGTCGTCGCCACGGTGGTGAGGAAGGGATGTCGATCGAAGGAGCCGACGAGGACGAGAAACTCCCCCACGAATCCGTTGGTGCCGGGCAGTCCGATGCTGCTCAACGAGACGAAGGTGAGGAGCACGGCGAACATCGGCACCACGCGGGCGATGCCGCCGTAGGCGTCGATCATCCGCGAATGCCGGCGCTCGTAGATCATCCCGATGAGCAGGAACAGCGCGCCGGTGGAAATGCCGTGATTCACCATGACCATGAGCGCGCCCTGCACGCTCTGCAGCGTGAGCGCGTAGATGCCGAGCATGACGAACCCGAGGTGGCTCACCGACGAGTACGCCACCAGCTTCTTGAAGTCGGGCTGCACCATGGCCACCAGGGCGCCATAGATGATCCCCACCACGGCCAGCGCGAGGATCGTCGTCCGCACCCACGGCTCCAGCGCGGCCTCGGGGAAGAATGGCATGGCGAAGCGCAGGAAGCCGTACGTCCCCATCTTGAGCATGATCCCGGCGAGGATCACCGATCCGGCGGTGGGTGCCTCGGTATGCGCATCCGGCAGCCAGGTGTGGAATGGGAACATCGGTACCTTCACCGCGAACGCGAGGAAGAAGGCGCCGAACATCCACAGCGCCGCGGTGTGACCCGCGCGCATGTTCCGCATCACGAAGTCGTAGTCGAAGCTGGTGGAGCCCGCGCTCACCCACAGGTACAGGATCGCCACGAGCATCAGCAGCGAGCCGACCATCGTGTAGATGAAGAACTTGAGGCTCGCGTAAATGCGCCGCTCGCCACCCCAGATGCCGATGATGAAGTACATCGGCACCAGCATGACCTCCCACATCACGTAGAAGAGGAGGAGGTCGAGCGCCATGAAGACGCCGAGCATCCCGGTGGTGAGGACGAGCAGCAGCGCGTAGTACGCCTTCTGCTTCCGCCGGATGCTGGTCCAGCTCCCCAGCACCGAGAGCGGCATCAGGAACGTCGTCAGCAGGATCATCACCAGCGCGATCCCGTCGATGCCTAACGTGAAGCGCGCGCCCCACCCCTGGATCCACGGCAGATCCACCATCGCCTGCCACTGCGGACCCCCGGGATCGTACGTCCACCAGAGCCCGATGGACAACACGAACTCGGCCAGGAAGAAGAGCAACGCCAGCCAGCGCGCGCTGCCGAGCCCGGTGCCACCCTCGGCGTCGGAGTCGCCCGGCGACTCGGTGCCGATCAGCAGCACCACCAGCGCCCCCACCGTGGGAAGCGCAAGCAGCGCCCACAATATCCAGCGCTCGTATCCGATCGAGGTCAGGTAGTCGATCATGGCTCAGCGCAGCGTGAAAGTGCCGAGGATCGCCAGAACGCCGAGCACGATCGCCCACGCGTACCGCCCCACCTGCCCCGACTGTAGCTGCGAGCCCAGCCACCCCACGGCACGGGCGAGCAGCGCGCTTCCGTTCACCATCACGCCATCGATCAGACCGACGTCGATGCCGCGCCACAGCAGCTTGCGCGACCCTTCCACCGTGGGCTGCACCACCACGTCGTCATACAGCTCGTCCACGTAGTACTTGTGCTCCAGCACGCGCTCGATCCCGACCGGCTCGGGCGCCGCGGCCTTGGTGGTGAGCCTGGCCGGCTTGAGCCGGACGAGCGCGAAGGCGATGCCCGCCACGGCCACCAGCACCGCCAGCCCGACGAGCAAAAGCTCGGTGTCGTGGGCCAGATGCACGGCCTCGCCCCCGGCCACGCGCACGGTCGCTGCGCCCACCACTGGCTCGAGCCAGTGCTCCAGCGTGCCGACCGGTCCCAGCCACGAGAGCAAGGCGGGGAGGTTCAACCATCCACCGGCCAGACTCAGCGCGCCGAGCACCAGCAGCGGCGCCGTCATCACCCACGGCGCCTCCCGCAGATGCGCGCGCTCCGCTTCGCCCGTGCGATTCGGGCCGTGGAAGGTGTAGAGCATCATCCGCGTCATGTAGATCGCCGTGAGGAGCGCCGCCACCACGCAGAGCGCCCACACCGCCAGCAGCACGACGTTCCCCGGAATGCCGAGCCAGCTCGCCTCGGCCAGCGCCGAGTGCTGCGATCGCCCGAACGCCGCCGCCAGAATCTCGTCCTTGGAGAAGAAGCCAGCGAAGAACGGAATCCCGGCGATCGCCAGCGTGGCGATCCACATCAGCGCGAAGGTGAGCGGCATGAAGCGGCGGAGGCCGCCCATGTTGCGCATGTCCTGCGCGTCCTCGTGACTCCCCGTGTGATGGAAGGCGCGGTGCATGGCGAAGATCACCGAGCCCGACCCGAGGAAGAGCAGCGCCTTGAAGAAAGCGTGCGTCGCCAGGTGGAAGATGCCGGCGACGTACGCGCCGACGCCCACCCCGACGAACATGTAGCCGAGCTGCGAGACGGTGGAGTACGCCAGCACCTTCTTGATGTCCCACTGCTTGAGCCCGATCGTCGCGGCGAAGAGCGCGGTGACGGCGCCCACCAGGGCGACGGTGAGCGATGCGGCGGGCGCCAGCGCGAAGAGGAAGGAGCTGCGCGCGATCAGGTAAACGCCGGCCGTCACCATCGTGGCGGCGTGGATGAGCGCCGAGACCGGCGTCGGACCCGCCATCGCGTCGGGCAGCCAGGTGTAGAGCGGAATCTGCGCGCTCTTCCCGGTGGCGCCGAGGAAGAAGAAGAGACAGATCGCCGTCACCAGCGGGGTGGCGTATCCAAGCTGCTCCGCGCGCGCCGCCACGCCCACGAAATCGAGCGCGCCGAGGTTGCTCCAGAGCAGGAACATGGCGATCAGGAAGCCGAAATCGCCGATGCGGTTCATGATGAACGCCTTCTTCCCGGCGTCGGCGTTCGCCTTGTCCAGGAACCAGAAACCGATCAGCAGATACGAGCAGAGCCCCACGCCCTCCCACCCGACGAAGAGCACGGGATAGCTGGCGCCCACCACCAGCACCAGCATGAAGAACACGAAGAGATTGAGATAGGCGAAGTAGCGCGGATACCCGGGGTCGTCCTGCATGTATCCGACGCTGAAGATGTGGATCAGCGTGCCGACGCCGGTCACCACCAGGACCATCACCATGGAAAGCTGGTCGAGCTGGAACGCCCAGTCGATGTTCAGATCGCCCGCCGGCATCCAGGAGAAGTAGCGCTGCACGAACGGCGCGTGCATCTCGCCGGCGCCGCGCATCGCCACCCACATCATCACCGCCAGCACGAACGACGCGGCCAGCACCGCCGGTCCGATGAAGCTCACCAGCGGCGCGAAGCGATGACGCACCACGGGGTGGTGCTCGTCCTGTCCGTGCGCCTCCGGCGAGGCGTGCCCCGGGGCGCCGACGGGTCCGTGTCCGCCGACGCTCGGATCGCCCGGCCCCCGGTGATACGAGCCGATCACCGCCAGCAATCCGTTGAGCACGAAGCCGACGAGCGGCAGCAGCGGGAGCATCCAGAGATACTCGGCTGCTGTCCCGCTCAAGGGATGCGCGCCCGCGGCGCTCGCGGCGCTCGCGGCGCGCTCGCCGGCGTGCTGGAGGAGCAGGAGCGGCATCACCCTTTCAGCAAGTTGATGTTCTTGAGATCCACCGTCTCGTGGTGGCGGAAGATCGAGATGATGATCGCCAGGCCGACCGCGGCCTCGGCCGCGGCCACCGTCATGACGAACACGACGAACACCTGCCCGCCGAGTCCGTAGAGCCGGGAGAGCGCGACGAAGGTGAGGTTCACCGCGTTCAGCATCAGCTCCACGCACATGAAGATGATGATCGCGTTGCGGCGCGTGAGCACGCCCACCACGCCGATGGTGAACAGCACGGCCGAGAAGAACAGGGCTTCGACGACCACGTCAGCTCCTCTTGCGCGCGAGTACGACCGCGCCGACGATCGCGGCGAGGAGCAGCACGCTCGTCACCTCGAACGCCAGCAGGTACTGCCGGAAGAGCGGATCGGCGACGGCGGTCACGACGTTGCTCCCCGGCGCCAGCTCGGGCACCTGGGCCGGCAAGCTCTGCCGGCTCATCACGAGGATCTGCGCCAGCAGCGCCAGCCCCACCGCCGCGGCCACCAGCCGCGCGCCCGTTCCCTTCATGTCGGCGATCTCGGAGGCATGACCGAGGTTGAGCAGCATGATCACGAAGAGGAACACCACCATGATCGCGCCGGCATAGACCAGCACCTGGATCGCGCCCACGAAGTGCGCGTCCATCATCACGTACATGGCGGCCAGGGAGAACATGGTCGTCACCAGCCAGAGCGCGGCGGCGACCGGGCTCTTCCGGGTGACGAACGTCACCGCCGAGGCCACCGCGATCAGTCCGAACAGATAGAAATGGAACTGGTAGAAGAGCCCTTCTTTCATTCGCCCTTGGGGTCGGCGGGATCCCACATCTCACACACGGGATGCGTCTGCGCCATCAGCCGCTCCAGATCGTAGACGAAGCCCGCGCGGCTGTACTCGGCGTTCTCGTAGTGTCGCCCGACGTGAATGGCCTCCTCCGGGCACACCTCCTGGCAATAGCCGCAGAAGATGCAGCGGAACTCGTCGATCTCGTAGATGAGCGGGTAGCGGTTCCCTTCCTCATCCTCCCCCGGCACCAGCTTGATGCAGTTGGCCGGACAGATCTGCGGGCAGAGCCCGCACGCCACGCACTTGGCCTTCCCGTTCTCGTCCGTGAGCATCCGGTGCGTGCCGCGCCACCGACGGGAGATCTGCTCCTTCTGCTCCGGATATTCGGTGGTGACCTTGTGCGGGTTCATCATGTGCTTGAACGTGAGCGCCATCCCCTTGAGCATGGCGCGAACGTAGCTGGCCTGACTCGTCGGTCGTTGAACGACCTTCACCTGAATCGCCATTGAGTCCTCAGTCCCCCTGCGCCGGCACCGGCCGCCGTTGCCCGATCTGGCGGAGCCGTTCCACCTTCGACGCGCTCAGCCGGGAGTACGCGGGGCTGATGATGCGGCCGCGGTCGAGGATCACGAATACCAACACCGCCAGCACGAGGTTGAGCCCGCCGAGGATCGCCCAGTAGGGAGACACGATTCCGAGCCACACCCGACCCATCGGCACGCCGGCGGCGTCGAGCGCCAGGATGGCGCCGGCCATGATGACGATGTACGCCAGCGCGGTCGGCAGCATGAACTTCCAGCCGAGGGACATCAGCTGGTCGTAGCGGAAGCGCGGCAGCGTCCAGCGAATCCACATGAAGGTGAAGAGGAAGAACAGCACCTTCACGAAGAACGCGCCGAAGGTCAGCAGCGTCTTGAGCCACGACCAGGGAGCCACGTTGTCCCACTGCGTGAACGGGATGTCCCATCCACCGAAGAAGAGCGACACGGTCAGCGCGCTGGCGGTCACCATGTTGGCGTACTCGGCGATGAAGAACATCGAGAACTTCATCGCGCTGTACTCGGTGTGATAGCCGGCGATCAGCTCCGACTCCGCCTCGGGGAGGTCGAACGGCAGCCGGTTGGTTTCGGCGAACGCGGCCACCAGGAAGATGAAGAAGGCCAGCAGGAGCGGGATCACGTTCCATCCCATCGCCTGCTGCCTGGCCACGATGTCGGGGAGCGCGACGTTGCCCATGAGCAGGAGCACCGCCACCACCGCCAGCCCCATGGCGATCTCGTAGGACACCATCTGCGCGCTGGAGCGGAGTCCACCGAGCAGCGAGTACTTGTTGTTCGACGACCAGCCGGCGAGCACGATGCCGTATACGCCGAGCGACGAGATGGCGAGGATGTACAGGAACCCGATCGGCAGGTCGGCCACCACCATGGGGATCAGTCCCCATGGGGTCGGCGCCGGCGCGGCGAACGGCACGACCGCGATCGTGATGAGCGCCGGGATGAACGACAGTATCGGCGCCAGCACGAAGAGCGGCATGTACGCGGCGTCCGGGTAGGTCTCCTCCTTCATGATGTTCTTGAGACCATCCGCCAGCGGCTGGAAGAGTCCGCGCGGCCCCACGCGGTTCGGCCCGAGCCGCATCTGGATCCAGGCGGAGACCTTGCGCTCGAGGAGCGTGAGGTAGGCGACGCCGATCATCACGATGGTGAAGATGAAGATCATCTTCACGATCGTGGCGATGAGGAACGCGCCCAACGCCTCGCTCGGCCGCTGCGGATCGGCGACCTGCAGAAGAGCCAGGAGCATCGCGCCGCCCATCAGTCGCCCACCCCCGCCGGCAGCTCGTCACCGGCCAGAAGGCGGCCTCTGAAGCCGAGCGCGTCGTAGCGCATGCCGCCGAACTCGGAACGTGCCTGCGCCATGGCCTCGAAGACGTCGGCGGCCAGGTAGTAGCTGGTGCTCGCGCCGAGTGCCGCCAGCACGTCGGAGAGGAGCCACCACATGGGACGCGACATGCCCGGCGCCGACTTCGCCTGGAGGTAGCGCTGCACGCGCCCGCGCAGGTTGGTGAAGGTCCCTTCCTCTTCCGCCATGTTGGTGGTGGGGAGCACCACCGCGGCCGCGCGCGACACCTCGGGGAGGACCGTGCCAAGCACGATCACTGCTCCGGCGCGCGACAGATCCGCCACGTCGGCCGGCGCGGGCTCGACGTCGGCGAGCAGCAGCACCTCTCCCGCTTCCACTCCGGCGAACGGCCGGTCGGTCTTGGCGAAGCCGAACAGCTCGGCGCCCCGGACGTTGGCCGCGCGCTCGCTGCGCAGGGCGAGGTCGGGAACACCGGCCAGCGGCGCCTCGGGTCCCCGCTCCACCCGGAAGGCGCCGCGCCCTCCCGTCCGTCCGACGAGCTCGGAGAGCATCCAGAGCGACTCGTTCGACAGCTTGGGCGACACCACCGCGTGCACGCGCCTCCCGTCGAGGAGCTTCCGCACGGCCTCGATGGCGACGTCGAAGTCGGTGGCGGCCAGTCGCTCCCCATGCCTGACGAGCGGCGCCTCCAACCGATCCGCGCGGTTCATCCACCGGTAATCGAGGCGCCCGGCATCGCAGAGGTAATACTGATTCACCTCGGTGTTCGAGCGCGGGCGCATGCGCACCACCACGTTGTCGCGCGTCTCCAGGATCGCGTTGCACCCCTGCGTGCAGTTCGGGCACACCGAGGGGGTGCGATCCAGCTCCCAGGCGCGGGCCTTGTTCAGAAAGTCCTTGGAGAGGAGCGCGCCCACCGGGCAGAGCTCCACCACGTTCCCCGCCCACGGGTGCGTGAGGTCGGCGCCCTCGAACTTTCCGATCACGGCGCGGTCACCGCGCTCGCTCACGTTGAGCACCGGCTCCTGCGCCACGTCGTCCATGAAACGGACGCACCGCGTGCAGAGGATGCAGCGGTTGGTGACGTAGAGGACGTCACCGCCGAAGTCCTCCACCGGGTTGAAACGCTTCGGCTCGCGCAGCCGCCCCTCGGCGCGCCCCTCGCGGAACGTATAGTCCTGCAGCTCGCACTCGCCGGCCTGATCGCAGATCGGGCAATCGAGGGGATGGTTGATCAGCAGGAACTCGAGCACGCCGGTCCGCGCCTCGAGCGCCTTCTCGGAGTGGACGTGCACCACCTGTCCGTCGGCCACCGCCGTGGCGCAGGCGGGCGCGAGCTTGGGCGCTTTCTCCACCTCCACCAGGCACATGCGGCAGACGCCCGCGACCGGGAGCCCGGGGTGGTAGCAGTAGTGCGGGATGAGGACGCCGGCGGCCTTGGCCGCTTCCAGGATCGACGTCCCCGCGGGGACGGTGACCTGGCGCCCTTCGATCGTCAGGCTGACCTGAGCGGTCTCTGCCATTTACGCGGCCGCGGATTGACGCATGGGGCAGCGCTTGCCCTTGATGTGCGCCTCGAACTCGTCGCGGAACTTCTTGATCCCCGACACCACCGGCGCGGCGCAGGAGTCGCTGAGCACGCAGATGGTCTTCCCCGTCATGTTTTCCGAGATCTCGAGCAGGGTGTCGAGGTCCTCGAACGTCCCTTCCCCCGCCTCGATGCGCTCCATGATCCGGGTCGTCCAGGCCGTGCCCTCGCGGCACTGCGTGCACTGGGCACAGCTCTCGTGCGCGTAGAAGCGCGCCAGCCGCGCGATGTGCTTCACCATGCACTGCGAGTCATCGAACACGATCACGCCGCCGGAGCCGAGCATGGAGCCCTGCGCCACGAAGCCCTCGTAATCCATCAGCGTGGCCTCGGCCTCCTCCATCGTCTGGATCGGCACCGACGATCCCCCGGGGATGACGGCCTTGAAACGACGCCCCGGCGGAGGGCCGCCCACCAGATCGTGGAGGAATTCCTTGAAGGGGAAACCCATGACGACTTCGTAGTTCCCCGGACGCGCCACGTTCCCGCACACCGAGAAGAGCTTGGTGCCGGTGCTCTTCGCGCTCGAGAGCGACATTTTCTTGTACCACTCGGCGCCGTTCATCAGGATGTGCGGCACGGCCGCCAGGGTCTCGACGTTGTTGATCGTGGTCGGCTGACCGAAGAGCCCGGCCACCGCCGGGAATGGCGGCTTGATTCGCGGGTTGCCGCGGCGCCCTTCCAACGAGTTCATGAGCGCGGTCTCTTCGCCGCAGATGTACGCTCCCGCGCCTTTGTGGACGTGGACGTTGATCGTCTTCCCCGTCCCCATCGCGTTGGCGCCGACGATGCCCGCCGCGCGCGCCTCCCCGACGGCGCGCTCCATCTCGCGGAGCGGCTCGGTGAACTCGCCGCGGATGTAGATGTAGCAGGTCTCGGCGCCGATGGCGTACGACGCGATCGCCGCGCCCTCCACCAGCGCGTGCGGCGTCCAGCGCATGATCTCGCGGTCCTTGAAGGTGCCGGGCTCCGACTCGTCGGCGTTCACGCAGAGATAGTGCGGCTTCCCGTCGCCCGGCTTCATGAACGACCACTTGAGCCCCGTGGGAAAGCCGGCGCCGCCACGGCCGCGGAGCCCCGACTCCTTCACGACGTTCACGATGTCGCCCTCGGCCATCCCCAACGCCTGCTCCAGCGCGCGATAGCCGCCGCGCTTCCGCCACCCGTCCAGCGTCATCGCCTCGCGGTCCCCGAAGTAGGTCGAGAGCAGCGGGGTCTCCTTTTCGTGCGACTTGTGCGGGTAGCCCATCAGCGGCGCTCCTTCACGAGGCCGGCGACCTTCTCGGGCGTCACCGACTCGATGAACTCCTCGTTGATCATGACCGGCGTGGCGAAGCCGCAGGCGCCGAGGCACTCGACCTCGATCACCGTGAAGCGGCCGTCCTTGGAGGTGGCGCCGAGCTCGCCGCAGCCGGTGTGCTGGAGGAACGCATCGCGCACCGCCTCCGCGCCGCACGCGCCGCACGGGGACGTCGTACATACCTGGACGAAGTATTTCCCGACCGGATGCTGGTGGTACATCGTGTAGAAGGTGACCACGCCCTTCACGTACGCCGGCGTGAGCCCCAGGAGCTGCGCGACCTCCGCCATGGCGCCCTCGCTCACCCAGCCGCGCTGCTCCTGCACGATCCAGAGCGCGGGAAGGAGCGCCGCCATCTTCTGCGGGTAGCGCGCGACCAGCTCGTCGAGCCGCTCCTTCACCGCGCCGACGAACACGGGGCGATACTCCTCCGCGTGCGCGTGCCCGGCGCTGGAGTGCGGCGCGTGCGCCGGAGAATGGATACCACCCGCCTCGCCGACCTTCACCGGTCGATCTCTCCCATCACGATGTCGATGCTGGCGTTGATGGCGATCACGTCGGAGAGGAGGTGTCCCTCCACCATCTTCGGGATCGCCGACAGGTTCACGAACGACGGCGGACGGATGCGCCAGCGCACCGGCTTTCCGGTGCCGTCGGACACCATGTAGTAGCCCTTCTCCCCCTTCGGGCTCTCCACGGCGACGTAGCTCTCGCCGACCAGCGGACGCGGCCCCTCCATCACCTGCTTGAAGTGATGGATCATGGACTCCATGTCGCTCATCGCCTTCGACTTGGGAGGAAGAATCACGCGATGGTCGCTGATGTTGACCGGACCGTCGGGGAGCCGCTCCAGCGCCTGCGCCAGGATCCGCACCGACTGTCTGAGCTCCTCCATGCGTACCAGGAAGCGGTCGTACACGTCGCCCTGGGTCCCGATGGGTACGTCGAAGTCGTACGTCTCGTAGTCGAGGTACGGGAAATCCTTGCGCACGTCGTAAGCGACGCCGGAGGCCCGGACCATCGGTCCGGAGAGCCCGTAGTTCACCGCCTCCTCCGCCGTCATCGCGCCGAGCCCGACCGTCCGGCCGACCCAGATCGCGTTGCGGGTGAGCATGCGGTCGACTTCGTCGATGGTCTTCGGGAAGGTGTCGATGAACGCGCGCAGCTCGTCGGTCCAGCCGTCCGGGATGTCGGCCGCCATGCCGCCCACGCGAGTGGCCGAAGTCGTCAGGCGCGCGCCCACCCACTTCTCCAGCAGGTTGTACACGCGCTCGCGCTCCTGGAACGCCCAGAGGAATGGCGTGAAGGCGCCGATGTCGATGCAGGTGGTGCCGAGCCACACCAGGTGCGAGATGATGCGCGACAGCTCCATGGCGATCACGCGCAGCACGGTGCAGCGCGGCGTGATCTCGATCCCGAAGAGCCGCTCCGCGCCCAGCGCGAAGGCGACGTTGTTGCCGATCGAGTTGAGGTAGTCTTCGCGGTCGGTCCAGGGGATGACCTGATTGTACTGCCGGTACTCGCCGATCTTCTCGAAGCCGCAGTGCAGGTAGCCGACGTGCGGGATGCAGCGGACCACCGTCTCGCCATCGAGCTCGAGCACCAGCCGGAGCACGCCGTGCGTGGCGGGGTGCTGCGGGCCGATGTTGATGAGCATATGCTCGCCCTGGAGATCGGGCTCCAGCAGCTCGGTGGGCGCGGGCGCCTCGAGCGTGGTGACGCCCCCATCCTCGCGCACGGTGAGCGGCGTCCGGCGCGGACGACCCTGCTCGTCGACACCGGGGGTGCCGAGGGTCACGTCCACGGTGCGCTTGGTGGTCGCCATGCTATTCTCCCGTCCTCTCGCCGGCGGCCAGGCGGCGGCGCATGTCGTCAGGCAGGTCCTCGAACGCCTGCGCGATGGTGAGCTCCTCCATGGAGTAGCGGGCTTCGGGGTTGGCCGCCAGCGCCTGACGAAGCTGCTCGGAGCGGCTGAAGCGCCCGCGGAGCGGGAAGTCCTTTCGCAGCGGGAACCCCTCGCGATACTGCTCCCACATGAGGATGCGACGCAGATCGGGATGACCGCGAAAGCGGATCCCGAACATGTCGTAGCACTCGCGCTCGAGCCAGTCGGCGCCCTTGTAGACGGGCCACACGCTCTCCACCTCGAGCGGCGCGTCCTTGGCGAGCTCCGCCTTGAGGCGGAGGAACCGCCGGTACGGAAGCGATCGCAGGTGCCACACCACCTCCAGCGGGAGCTCCGCATCGCGGTACTCCACGGCCGTGACGTCGGAGAGATAGTCGTAGCGCTGGGCCGGGTCGTCATGAAGCCAGCGCACGATCTCGAGGACGCGCGCCGGGTCGACGAACACGGTCGTCTCGCCCCACCCCACGGTCACGCGACGGATGGCGTCGCCGAACCGGTCGCGCAGGGCGGCCGCGGAGGGGTTGGGCGGGCCACCGTGGTGCGGCACCCTCTTGGGGGTGGAGGGGACCGCATCGGGGGCGGCGAAGCCGGCGTAGACGGGGGTGATCGGCGGCGTCACTGCGAGGAGCGCGTCTGAGAGACCGAGTTGCCGAAGGGCTCCGAGAGCTCGTCGATCGCCGAGGGCGGGATGTAGAGTCCGCTCGTCGGATCCGGCTCCATCTCGTTGCGGATCGCCGTGTCGGCCATGCGCTCGCGCTTCACTTTCTCCTGGAGAAGAAGAA
>DATFFZ010000257.1:0-10972 GCA_035249845.1 Gemmatimonadaceae bacterium | reverse complement strand
CGCCGAATCGGCCGCCGCGCGCGCTCGTGCCGCCGCGCGCGCCAGCGAGTCTCCCGCGCTGACGATCCCCTTCACCGCGGAATCGACAGCGCGCCCGGATGCCCACACGCCTTCCACGCCATCGGAGGCGCGCTGCGGGAGGAGCACCATCACCGAGTGCATGTCCGCCGGCAGGACGGCGGGGCGAAGCAGATACGTCTTGGCCCACACCTCGGAGGTTTGCAGCGAGTCGAGCACCGTTCCGATGGGGATGCCGCGCGGGAACACGCCCCCCAGTCCGGAGCTCACGATCACCGTACCGGCCTTGAGCGAGCTTCGGATCGGCACACCGCGCATCTCGAGAAGGTAGCGCTCGGGGTCGCTCCCGAGATGAGCGGCGACGATGCCGAAGGCGCTCCCGTCGGCGGCCATCGCGCTCACGCGAAAATCCGGGTGCGCCCACACGATGGCGGTGCTCATCGACGGATCCACCGTCTTGACCATCCCCACCAGGCCTTCGGGCGCCACCACCGCGCTGAACGGCTTGATGCCGGCGCGCTCTCCGCCGGAGAGCACCACGGTGTACTCCTCCCCCGCCCCGCGAGCGAGGAGCACTTCGGTGGGAACGAACCCCCAGCGAAGTCGCTGGCCGAGGCCGAGCAGCTCGCGCAGCCGCTCGTTCTCGGCGCGCACCTCCTCCACCGTCATGAGGCGAAGCGCTACGCTGTCCTGCTCCAGCCGCCGCTCGTCGCGGGTGAGCCACGCCTGACGAGTCTGCTCCGCGTCACGCTGCAGCGCGACCAGCGGAGCGATGATGGTGCGGCGGAGCGCGGCGGCGATCGGCTCGGCCTGACGCTCGGGGAGCCCCAGCGCGACGATCGACAGGATGATGCACGCCCCCATGAGGGCCGAATCGCGACGGCTGAACGACCGTGCGGCGGGCGGCACGGGCGCTCCTCAGCGCGAGAGGACCGACCAGTACTTTTCCTCGTCGTCGAGGATCATACCGGTCCCGCGCACGACACACGTCAGCGGGTCCTCGTCCACGTGGATGGGAAGGTTGGTCTCCTGGCTCAGCAGAAGATCGAGCCCGCGGATGAGCGCGCCACCACCCGTCATCACGATGCCGCGATCCACGATGTCGCTGGCCAGCTCGGGGGGCGTGATCTCCAGCGCGCGACGCACGGCGTCCACGATCTGCTGGATCGGCTCCTGGATCGCTTCCCGGATCTCGCTGGAGTGCACCCGCACCGTCTTCGGGATGCCGGAGACGAGGTCCCGCCCCTTGACCTCCATCTCGCGCTCCTCGCCAACCGGCGCGGCGGAGCCGATCTGGATCTTGATCTGCTCGGCGGTGGGCTCGCCGATGAGGAGGTTGTAGTTCTTCCGCATGAACTGCACGATGGCCGTGTCGAGCTCGTCCCCGCCGGTGCGAATGGACGTGTCGCTCACGATGCCTGACAACGCGATGACGGCGATCTCGGTGGTGCCGCCGCCGATGTCGATCACCATGTTGCCGGTGGGCGTCTCCACCGGAAGGCCGACGCCGATCGCCGCCGCCATCGGCTCGGCGACCATGAACACTTCCTTCGCCCCGGCGCCCAGCGCCGAGTCGCGCACGGCGCGCTTCTCCACCTCGGTGATCCCCGACGGGACGCAGACGATCACCCGCGGCTTCACCTTGAAGATGTGCTTGTGGATGATCACTTCGAGGAAGAAGCGGAGCATCTTCTCGGTGACGTCGAAGTCGGCGATGACGCCGTCCTTCATGGGGCGGACGGCGATCACCCCTTCCGGCGTGCGCCCGAGCATGCGCTTGGCCTCGAGGCCGACCCCCTTGATCTTCCCGGTCGCCCGGTCGATGGCCACCACGGAGGGCTCGTTGAGCACGATCCCCTCGCCCTTCACGTAGACGAGCGTGTTCGCGGTGCCGAGATCCACGGCGATCGCGTTCGCGGGGAAGAAAGACCCCGCTTTGAAAGGCCAGCGCATTACTTGATGGGGCTCACGTCCCGAGCGGGACGGTGGACGCTACGAGGGGGGGCGGGTGGGATCACGGTCGCGTTCAAGCTAGTAGTGACGACTGGTGGGGGCAAGGCATTGTCTTGACATGACCTAGCATGGGTCCGAAGTTCGCGCGCATGCTTCCCGAGCCCCCCGTGCGGTCTTCCCGCGTGACCGAGATCGCTCTGGTCGACGCCGCCCTGTGCGACCGATGCGGGCTCTGTCTCCCGCTCTGCCCGCCGATGGCGATCAGCCTTCGACGTGACGGTCTGGAGATAGACGATCGAAGCTGCACGGGGTGTCGGAAGTGCATCGCGCCCTGTCCGGTGAGCGCGCTCTCCATGCATCCCCTGGCGCTCCTCCCCCGGTGACGCCACGTCGTTGTGACGTGCTGGTGGTGGGCGGCGGCCCCGGCGGACTCATCGCCGCCCGCGAGCTCCTGGCGCGCGACCGCGGTCTCGACGTCCTGCTGGTGGAGCGCGACCGGGCCATCGG
This sequence comes from Gemmatimonadaceae bacterium, assembly GCA_035249845.1. Lineage (GTDB taxonomy): Bacteria > Gemmatimonadota > Gemmatimonadetes > Gemmatimonadales > Gemmatimonadaceae > DATFBY01. Next base: position 8,494 of record DATFFZ010000257.1, on the reverse strand, counting down.
CGCACCGGTGCGCTGCGGCGAGGGTGTCGGGAGCGCGGGCCTCGCCGAGTTCATCGACCCCGACGGCGCGGATTGGGTCGCCCGACGGATCACCCGGGTGATCTTCTGGGCACCGGACGGGACGGAGGTGAGGGTGGCCGAGGGCGACGTCGGCTACATCCTCGACCGCTCGCGCTTCGAGCCGGCGCTGGCCGCGGAGGCTGGGGGGCTGGGCGCGGAGATCGTCGTGGGGACGGAAGCGACCGCCCTCGCACGGAGCGCCGCCGGCTGGCGCGTGCGACTGGCTGGCCCGCGCGGTGAATCCGAGGTTGACGCCCGGGTGGTGATCGCCGCCGATGGCGTGGAGGGGATGGTCTCGCGGTGGGCGGGCCTCGATACCCGTGTGCCGTCGAAGGACATGGAGAGCTGCGCCCAGTACGTCGTCTCGGGCATCGACTTCGACCCCGACGCCATCTATCTCCATTTCGGCTCGCACGTGGCGCCCGGCGGCTACGCCTGGGTGTTTCCGAAAGGCGTGGGCGTCGCCAACGTCGGGCTCGGAATCGTCGCGTTGCGCGCAGGAGGTCGCTCGGCGCGCGACTATCTGGACGGGTACCTCCGCGGCTACTTCCCGACCGGCGTGACGACGGGCTACACGGTGGGCGGCGTGATCGTCCATCCCACGATCAAGCGCACCGTCACCGACGCACTGCTCACCGTCGGTGACGCGGCGCACATGATCAACCCGCTCTCGGGCGGTGGAATCGTGAACGCGATGAAGGCGGGTCGCCTGGCGGCCGAGACGGTGCTGGAGGCCTTTGCGGCGCGCGACGCGAGCGCAGCCTTCCTCCAGCGCTACCACGACCGCTGGATGTCACTGCTGGGCGACGACCACCTTCGCTTTCACCGCTTGAAGGACGCGCTCGGATCGTTCGACGACGCGTTTTTCAACGGCCTGGCCCGGACGGTGAACGGCATCCCCGAGGCGAAGCGCTCACTCCGACGGATCTTCGCGGCAGCACTCGTCAGGCATCCGACGTTGTTTCCGGTGGTGGCCAAGTACTTCGTTTGAGACGGAGCAGCGGCGCCTGATGCCGCGTGTAGGCGACCGTCAACACGATGGCCGACAGCACCAGGTTCATCACCGACGTGACCCCGAACGGCGAGACGATCGGCGCATCGCCCGCCACCGCGTCGAGCGCCGCCAGGTAGGAGAGCATCACGCCGAACACCAGCAGCGCGATGTTGGCGCCGCTCTCCACGACGCCGACGACCCCGCTCCACCGCGGCCAGCGAGCCGCCGCGAGTCCGCAGGCAAAGGCCAGCGCGTAGTACATGAAGCGGGGCATCGGCCGATTGTCCAGGAATGCCGCGCGGATGCTCACGCCGAGCACCACGTCGCCCAGAAAGAAGAGCGGCGTCCCGAACAGGTAGTAGAGCATGAGCGCCCGCCCCGCGCGCGGCTCGGCCGATCGATGGGTGAACGCCTTCGTAACGAGAACGGGTGCGGCGGGGGTGGTGGCCATGTACCGGGAGGACGAGAGCCGGGCGTGGCGGCAACGGAGGACATCGGGCCATCGGGCCATCGGGACTCGGCACTCGGCGCTCGGCGGTCTGCTCCTCAGCGTCTAGGGCCGAGTCCCGATGGCCGAGTGCCGAGTCCCGCCTTCCAGATGGTCGTTCCTACCGCGCACCGGTTCGCTCCACGCGCGCCCAGGCGCTCGAGCGGCGCCAGCCACGTCACTCCGGGGATCGGCGGCGACCAGAGGTAGACGGGGAGACGCGGAAGGGCCATCGGGTTGGCCTCGCCCCAGGCGTCGAGCGTGAAGCCGAGCTCGTAGCCGGCCTCGCGCGCCAGCCGGAGCTCCCGCCCGGCGGCGGCGCCGAACGGATAGCTCACGGCCAGGGGCGCGATGCCTAACGCGGAGTGCATGGCCGCCCGCGAGCGCGCCAGCTCCTCGGCGGCGTCGCGCTCGCCGAGCCAGGTGAGACGCGGGTGCGTGGCGGTGTGCGAGCCGAAGGTGATGCCGCGCGCACTCCAGCGCTCCACGTCGCGCCAGGCCAGGTGCGCGAACCGGCGACCACCGTAGGCGACATCCCACCGGTTGAGGCGGCCCGCGTAATCCGTGATCACGAAGCAGCTGGCGGTGAAGCCGTGCGCCGCCAGCACCGGGAAGGCGTGCTGGCGAAGACCGCGATACGCGTCGTCGAAGGTGATGGCGATCTCGCGCTCACCGGCCGGCCGAGCGCCGCGCGCGCACGACGCGACGTCGTGAAGGGAGATCGTGCGATAGCCCGCTCGCGCCAGCCGCTCGACGTGCCTGGCGAAGCGCCGGGGAGAGATCCGCGTCACCCCCAGCTCGTGCCGCCGCTCGACCTTGTGATAGCAGAGAATGAGCGGAAGCGACATCACTCACCCGCCGGGGATCAGCTCAGGAACGTGTCCACCGACTCGTGAGGCAGCCCGAACGCCTCGGCCACCGCCGGATACACGATGGTTCCATCCACCATGTTGAGCCCGAGCTTGAGCGCGGGGTTCTCCCGGAGCGCTCGCTTCCACCCCTTGTTGGCCAGCTGCAAGACATAGGGAAGCGTGGCGTTGGTGAGCGCCAGCGTGGAGGTGCGCGACACGCCGCCCGGCATGTTGGCGACGCCGTAATGGATCACCCCATCCACGGTGTACACCGGATTCTCGTGGGTGGTGGGCTTGATCGTCTCCACGCACCCGCCCTGGTCGATCGCCACGTCCACGATCACCGAGCCGGGCTGCATGAGCTTGAGATCCTCGCGGCGGATGAGCCGCGGCGCTTTGGCACCGACCACCAGCACGGCGCCGATCACCAGATCGGCGCTCTGGATGTGCTCGCGGATCACGTAACGGTTGGAGTGTACCAGCTGCACGTTGGCCGGCATCACGTCGCTCAGGTAGCGCAGCCGCTCCAACGACACGTCCAGCACCGTCACGTGGGCGCCGAGTCCGGCCGCCATCTTGGCCGCGTTGGTCCCCACCACGCCGCCGCCGATGATCACCACCCGACCCGGCGCCACGCCGGGCACGCCGCCTAACAACACACCGCGTCCGCCGTGGAGCTTCTCGAGATACTTGGCGCCCGCCTGCACCGCCATCCGCCCCGCCACCTCCGACATGGGCGTGAGCAGCGGCAGCTCGCGCGACGGGAGCTCCACCGTTTCGTAGGCGATGCACACCGCGCCGCTCTTCATGTGCGCGCGGGTCAGCTCCTCGTCGGCGGCGAAGTGGAAATAGGTGAACACCGTCTGTCCCCGCCGCATCCGCCCCCACTCCGGCGCGATCGGCTCCTTCACCTTCATGATCATCTCGGCCTCGCGCCACACCGTGTCGGCGTCGGGCGCCACCGTCGCCCCGGCCTTGACGTACGCTTCGTCGGGAAAGCCCGATCCCTCCCCGGCTCCTCGCTCGATCGCCACCTGATGCCCCTGCGCCACCAGCGCCTCGGCGCCGGCGGGGACCAGCGCCACGCGATTCTCGTTGGTCTTGATCTCCTTCGGAACGCCGATCCGCATAGGTCGAAGAGCTCGTGGGAAGAGATGACGTCGGCGAACGGGGTCAGCCCGCTCCGGCAAACGACTCGGCGCCCTCACTCGGCCCGAGGCTCAGCACCGTCTGTCGCGCCGGGGCGAAGAAGCCGCGGCAGGCAGCCAGTGCCTCGTCGGCGGTGATGCGATCGATCGCCGCCAGGATGTCGTCCAGCGAGCGGAACGCCTCGGCGTACAGCTCCACACCGGCGGCACGATACATCCGCGACGACGGGCTCTCAAGCGAGAGCGTGACCTGACCCTTGAGCTGGCTCTTGCCGGCCGCCAGCTCGGCGTCGGTGAGCCCGTCGGACGCCACCCGATCCAGCTCGTCCCGGATGGTCGCCATCGCCTGCGATGCCGTCTCCGGCGCGGTGCCCACGTACACGCCGTGCACGCCGGTGTCGATGTGGAAGTTCTGGAAGGTGAACACCGAGTAGGCGAGTCCGAGCTCCTCGCGCACGCGCTGGAAGAGGCGCGAGCTCATCCCGCCCCCCAGCACCGTGCTGACCAGGATGAGCGCGTAGCGGCGCGGATCGGCGTGGGCAACGGTGGTGGAGCCCACCACGATGTGCGTCTGCGCGCCGTCGCGCGGAACGTGCTGCACGCGCGGCGCGAGGGGCGCCGGGGTCGGCGCCGCCAGCGGCGTTCCTTCGCCGCGTTCCACGGCCGTCCACCCGGTGCGCTCGAGCACCTCGAGGAGCGACTGGTGTCGCACGTTTCCGGCGGCCGCCACCACCAGCTGCGGCGGGTGGTAGGCGCGACCGTGCAGCTCGCGCAGCTCCGGCACGCCTAACGAGGACACGGTTTCGCGGGTGCCGAGGATGGAGTAGCCGTAGGGGTGCGGACCCCACAACGCCTCGTTGTGCAGCTCGAACACGAGGTCGTCGGGCGTGTCCTCCACCATCGAGATCTCCTCCAGCACCACGCGGCGCTCGAGGTGCAGATCCTCGCCGCGCAGCAGCGGGCGGAAGACGAGGTCGCCCACCACGTCGGCGGCCTGCTCGAGGTGCTCGTCGAGCACGCGCGCCTGATACGACGTGTGCTCGCGCGCGGTGAACGCGTCGAGCGATCCGCCCAGCGCCTCGAGGGAGAGCGCGATCTCCTTGGCGCTGCGGCTGGTGGTCCCCTTGAACACCATGTGCTCGAGGAGGTGCGACACGCCCATGCGCTCGCGCGGCTCGTGGATGGATGCGGCGCGCACCCACGTCCCGAACGCGACCGACCGTACTCCCGGCATGTACTCCGAGAGCACGGTCAGTCCATTGGGCAAGACGGTGCGGTGCAGCCCGGGAGCGAGCTCGACCGTCCGCGCGCTCACCGCCGGGAGCGTCCTCCGCGTCCGCGACGCGGGCGTCCACCCTCACCCCGCTCCTCGCGCTCGCCGCGCCGGCCCCCACGCTCCTCCTCGGGCGCGTCGCCTGACGAGCCCTGGGCGGACACCGAGGCGTGCTCCGGCTCGTCGCGGCGAGGCGGACGGCCACCACGGTCCCGCCCCTCGCCGCGTCCACCGCCGTTCCCGCCCTCTTCCACGCCCTCGGGCTTGGGCAGCAGCGCCTTCATGGACAGGCGGAGGCGGCCACGCTCGTCGCGGTCGAGCAGCTTCACCTTCACGCGATCGCCGCGCTTGACCACATCCTCCGTCTTCTCGGTGCGGCCGTGCTGGAGCTCGGAGATGTGCACCAGCCCCTCGGTCCCCGGCATGATCTCGACGAACGCGCCGAAGGCGGTGGTGCTCTTCACCGTCCCCTCGTACGTGTCGCCGATGATCGGCTCGGCGGTGAGCTGCCGCACCATCTCGCGCGCACGCTCCATCGGCTCGCCGCCCACGGCGGCGATGGTGACGAGGCCGCTGTCGTCGACGTTGATCTCCGCCCCGGTCTCCTCCTGGATGCCGCGGATCGTCTTCCCCTTCGGCCCGATGAGATCTCCGATCTTCTCGGGGTTGATCTGGATCGTGACGATGCGCGGCGCGTACGGCGAAAGATCCGCTCTTGGCTCCGCCAGCGCCTTGGCCATCTCGCCGAGGATGTGGAGCCGTCCTTCACGCGCCTGCGCCAACGCTTCGCGCATGATCTTGAGGTCGAGCCCCTCGACCTTGATGTCCATCTGGATCGAGGTGATCCCCTGATCGGTGCCGGCGACCTTGAAGTCCATGTCGCCCAGGTGATCCTCGGTGCCGAGGATGTCGGTGAGGATCGCGTACTTGTCCCCTTCCTTGATCAGCCCCATGGCCACGCCGGCGCAGGCCGCGCGCATGGGGACGCCGGCATCGAAGAGCGCCAGCGAGCCGCCGCACACCGACGCCATCGAGCTCGAGCCGTTGGACTCGAGGATGTCGGACACGATGCGGATGGTGTACGGGAAGTCCTCGAAGGGCGGGAGCAGCGCCTGCAGCGCCCGCTCGGCGAGATTGCCGTGACCGATCTCGCGCCGGCTGGTGCCGCGCATCGGGCGCACCTCGCCGGTGGAGAACGGCGGGAAGTTGTAGTGCAGCATGAACGACTTGGTGGTCTCGTCCGGATCGTCGATCGAGTCGAGACGCTGGACGTCGTTCTGCGTGCCCAACGTGGCGGCCACCAGCGCCTGCGTCTGCCCGCGCGTGAAGAGCGCCGAGCCGTGCGCGCGCGGGAGGAGTCCGCTCTCGATGGTGATCGGTCGCACGTCGCGTGCACCGCGTCCGTCCACTCGCTCGCCGCTCTCCAGCACCTGACGACGGAGCGTGTGATACTCCGCCTCGCCCACCAGGTCGGCGATGTCGCGCGCGTTGTCGGGGAAGTCGGCGAGCAGCGCCTCGATCACCTCGCGCTTCACCAGCTCCACCGCGTCGACGCGGGCGTGCTTCTCGCGGCGATTGATCGCCTCGGCGATCTTCCCTTCGGCCAGCTCGCGCACGCGCGCCACCAGCGGGTCGGGTCGCGTCAACGGCGTCCAGCTCATCTTGTCGACGCGGACCTTGTGAAGCATCTCCTCCTGGAGCGCGATGAGCTCGCGGATCGCCTTCTGCGCCACGCCGAGCCCGTCGACCACCGCCTCCTCGCTCACCTCCAGCGCCCCGCCCTCGACCATCACGATCGAGTCCTTCGAGCCGGCGATGATGACGTCCATCTCGCTGTACTCGAGCTGCTGGAAGGTGGGGTTGATCACCCACTTGTCCTGCACCCGTCCGAGGCGCACGCCGGCGATGGGACCGAGGAAGGGGATGCGGGAGGCGTTCAGCGCGAAGGACACCGCGAGCAGCGCGGGGACGTCGGCGTCGTTCTCCTGGTCGGCGGAGATGACGTAGACGAAGACCTGCACCTCGTTCTTGAATCCTTCGGGGAAGAGCGGGCGGATGGAGCGGTCGATGATGCGCGCCGACAGGATCTCGTCGTCGTGCGGCCGCCCTTCACGCTTGATGAAGCCGCCGGGGATCTTGCCGGCGGCGTATGACTTTTCCTTGTACTCGACCGTCAGGGGGAAGAACGGGAGCGGACTCTGATTGTCGCTGACCGTTACCGCGGCGAGCACCACCGTGTCGCCGTACTGCACGAGGGCGGACCCGGCCGCCTGCTTCGCCAACCGCCCGCTCTCGATGACGAGGCGGCGACCGGCGAACGTCTTTTCTGCGCGTTGCGTCATGGATCGACCTGATCGTGGGAATAGAAAGCGCGCGGACGCCTGACGGAGGCTTCCGCGCGCATTCAGTGTGCCGGACCGTTAGTGTCGGAGCCCAAGTTCCTGGATGAGCTGCCGATACCCTTCGAGATCCGTGCGCCGCATGTACTCGAGCAGGCGGCGACGGCGGCCGACCATCTTCAGGAGCCCACGACGGCTGTGGTTGTCCTTCCGGTGAGCCCGGAAGTGCTCGGTCAGGTAGTTGATCCGCTCGGTGAGCAGCGCGATCTGAACCTTGCTCGAGCCGGTGTCCGTCTCGTGCGCCCGGTACTTCTCGACAGTCGATGTCTTTTCGAAGGCCATGGTGATATATTCTCGGTCCGAACCTCGGCGCCTAAAATCGCCGAATCGATTGAAGCACAGTAATTTACTCCCCGTGTTCAGCCTTGTAAAGGCTCCCACCGTTGCCTGAGCGCTACCTCGGCACCTACCTGGGGCGCTTCCGCGTCGACCACGTCGTCGGCTCGGGAGGATTCTCCTGGGTCTATCGCGGCTACGACCCGGAGCTCGACATCCCGGTCGCCATCAAGGTCCTCAAGCCCCAGTTCGCGGGCGACGAGACCTTCGAGGAGCGCTTCCGCCGGGAAGCCTCCACCGCCGCCAAGCTCCGACACCCGAACATCATTCGAATCCTGGCGGTGGGGCGCGAGGGGGGTGCCGTCTACTTCGTGATGGACTACCTCCCGCACGGGCTGGTGGAGCGCCTCCGGATCATGGGGACCTTCCCGGACACGCTGCTGGTCCGCCTGGGGCTCGACGTCGCGGCCGCGCTCTCCTTCGCGCACCGCGAAGGGGTGATCCACCGCGACATCAAGACCGACAACATCATGTTCGACGAGCACGGCAACGCGATCGTGGCCGACTTCGGCATCGCGCGCGCCGTGTCGGGCTACGTGCAGCAGACGGGCACGAACATGGTGGTCGGCACGCCGCAGTACTTCTCACCCGAGCAGGCGCGGGGGCAGCCGCTCGACGGCCGCTCCGACATCTACGCGCTGGGAGTGACGCTCTTCCGAGCCGCCACCGGCGTGCTGCCCTTCGAGGGTGAGGACTGGTACGAGGTCGCGCGCCGCCACATCGAGGAGCCACCCCCCAAGCCGCGCTCGTTCAACACCTCGATCTCGCGCGGCGTCGAGCGCGTCATCCTCAAGTGCCTCGAGAAGGACCCGGGAAACCGCTTCCCCACCGCCGAAGCGCTTCAGGACGAGCTGAGCCGGCTCAACGTGCCGGCCACCGCCACCGGGGAGCGAACGGTCATCATGTCCACCCCGACGGAGCCTCAGCGCACGCTCACGCCGACCGC
>DATFFZ010000256.1:0-2848 GCA_035249845.1 Gemmatimonadaceae bacterium | reverse complement strand
GACACCGCTGCCGCCACATAGTGAAGAACACGACGGCGCCGTGGACGCCTTCGTCAGCGTCTTCGGGTCCGGCGCCAGCTCGCGACTCTCGCGGTCTCTCCGGACGGACAAGGGCTGGGCCTACTCACCGACGGCGCTCGTGCTCGAGACACGTGCACGTCGGCTGCTCTTAGTGCGTGCCCCCGTACGATCGGACGTCGCCATCGATGCCGTTCGTGAAATCCGGCAGCTCGTGCACGAACTCGCAAGTCTTCGTCCGATGACCGAGGGTGAGCTGAATCAAACGGTTGGCGAGCTAGCCATGTCGCTCAGCAACCAGTGGGAGACCGTGGACGCCGTCGCGAACCGCGTCGCTCAGATCGTTCGGGTGGGAATGCCGGTGACTGACTACTGGAAATCATATCCGTCGCGCATTGCCGCCCTTACGCGTGACGAGGTGACCGCGGTCGCGCGGTCCCTTGACGCGTCATCACAATGGGCGTGGGTTATCGTCGGAGATCGATCTCAACTCGAAGCGCCGCTGCGAGCAACCAAGATCGGGCGAGTGGTGACGCCGTAATTGCAGGTACGTCCTGCGGCCATTGTGCTCGGCAAGGGTAGGAATTTCAATCGCGGTCCCTCGGGTACTCGTGGACCGAGCCGTGGGGGCGAACGCTCGCAGCAGAAGCTAGCGTTAGGCAACATCCGATACCGTCACAGCGTTCGTGACTTCCGTACAACGGGGACATCGAGAGTGGAGTGCGTGACACTTCACTCACTCCACTCGCATCACCCTCGTCGTATCACTCTCGTCACCCATGGCAATGATCGCACTGACGAAGAGTCGACAGCGGCCCGGCGACGGCAATCAACGCGACAACGAGCAGCGTGGGCGAGCGTCGTCAGTGATCTCTCAGCCCTGACCGCTCTCGACCGCGGGCACTCCCTCCATCTCCAGGATCGGCCGCACCAGGAAGGTGGCCGCGCCAAGGATCGCGCAGACCAATCCTCCCGCCAGGTACCAGGTCCGCACCCCGGCGAGGTCCGCGATCGGCGCCGCCAGGAGCAGTCCCACCGGCGTCATGGCCGTGGCGACGCTCGCCATCAAGGTGAAGACGCGGCCCTGATAGTCGGGCGCCACGGTCGCCTGGAAGACGGCGGCGATGGAGCCGTTGGCGACGGCGGCGCAGCCGCCCACCACGAACATGGCGGCCACCGCGAGCGGGAAGAGCGCCGCCGGAGTTGCCCCGAGAGCGAGCGTGGCGAGACCCACGCCCACGATCGCCGCCAGCGCCGTACGGACGCGGCTCCGGAGGCCTCCCCAGACGCCGAGCACGAGCCCGCCGCCGATGGCGCCCGCACTGAACGCCGCCGTGAGCCAGGCCTGGGACCCGACGTCCCCTCGCAGCTCCTCGAGCACCAGCAAGGGAAGGAGTGCGAAGGCCGGCACCATGACCAGGTTGATTCCGGCGGCGAATCCGATGAGTGCCACGTGTCCAGGAAGTCCCCGCACGTAGCGCAGCCCCGCTCCGATGTCCTGGACGATCCGAGCTCGGCCCGTCTGCTCCGCGCGGCGCTCCGGCTCAGGGATCCGGAGAAAGAGCAGTGGCAGGACCGCGAAGAGAGCCGTCACCACGTCCACGACCATGACGCCGGTCATGCCGACGAGGCCCAGGAGCAGCGCGCCGAGCGGCGCCGTGAAGATCCCGAGCCCTCCCTGCAGCATCTGGTTGACGCCCTGAATCCGGCTCAGGTGCTCCACGGGAACCATGAGGGACGTCGCTGCCAGCATGGCTGGAGCGTGGAAGGCGCCGCCGATCGCGCGCCAGAAGAGGAAGAGGAGCACCAGCGTGGTGTTGGCGCGTCCAGTGAGGAACAGTCCCGCCAGCACCAGCGAGCCCAGCGCCACCGCGCTATCGGCCACGATCATCGTGAGGCGGCGGCTCCACCGATCTACCAGAGCGCCGATCGCGGGTCCCAGCACCACGGAAGGCAGCACCGCCACGAGGGTGGCCGTGCTGAGGACGGCCGCTGACCGCGTCTCCAGCGTCAGCCACCAGACGAGGGCAAACTGAGATGCCTGGCTCCCCACGAGGGAGAGCGCCTGCCCGGACCAGATCGTCCAGAAGGTGCGGAGTCGCATTGACAAGGTCTCCGTGACTATTCATGTATCCTTGAACGCGAGCCATTATTCATTCTTTATTGAATATTGTCAAGTTCTAGAATGGTGACCCATGGCGCGGACGAAAAGCAGCCCCTCCGATGGTCGAGCTCCCGAAAAGGCGCTCCACCTCGCGAACCTCGAGCAGCTGAAGGTGCTGGCCGACCCCCGGCGGCTCCGGATCCTCGAGCTCCTGTGCGACCAGGAGCGCACGACCAAGCAGGTGGCGGAGATCCTCGGGGAGCCCCCGACGCGGCTCTACCATCACGTGGCCGCCATGGCGCGCGTGGGGCTCATCCGGCTGGCCCGCACCCGCCAGAGCCGCGGCGCGGTCGAGAAGTACTACGTCGCGGTGGCGAAGGCCTTCAGCGCGGACCCGAAGCTCTTCGCTTCGCGCGGCAGCCCGCAGGTCGCAGAGGTGGCCGGGACCCTCGCCACGCAGTTCCTGGATCTCACGGGGGACGACCTGCGCGCTCTCCTCGCGCATGGGGAAAGCGCGGAGAACCTGAAGGAGCAGGGAATCCTCAGCTACCTGGAGGTGCGCGGCACTCCCAGGGAGATCGAGGCGATCCGGGCCAGGCTTCGTAAGGTGATCGAGAGCTCCACTACCAGCGGCGGCAAGAGCCGCCGCACGGATACGGCCTACCGGCTCACCATCGCCTTCTTTCCCCTGGCGCGCCGGTCCCGCCCGGCCCGATAGCCGCGGTT
>DATFFZ010000255.1:0-16088 GCA_035249845.1 Gemmatimonadaceae bacterium | reverse complement strand
CGCGCGATGCGGGTGAAGAAGTCGCGAATGGTGCCGCCCGCGGGCGCACCCTCGGTGAGCCCGGCTTGCGCGGCGAACTCGCGATCCTCGATGGCCTGCACCTTGTCGCGCAGCGACTGATCATCGGGGCGCTGCACGATGAGCTGCCGGTAGATCCGCAGTGCCTCGCCGCTGAAACCCTGCTGGAGGTAGAGCTCCGCCATCGTCTCGGTGACGAACGTCGGCGGGATCTCGCTCGGAGCGCCCGGCTCGGCCGGCTCGGCCGGCTCGCTCGGCTGCACGGCGCCGACCTCGTGAACCTCCACCGCCGGCTCGGAGAGCGCTTCCTCGGCGGGGGCGCGGAGGTCGAGCATCTCGCCGAAGGCGTCGCTCGGGACGCTGGGAGCGGCCGCCTCGGGGATGGCCTCGGCCAGGTCGATATCGAGGGGCTCCTCGTGCGGCACGGCCGGCTCCGGAGGGGCCTCTTCCGCCACCGAGGGCACCCCCATGACCGGCGTGCGGTCGAGGTCCACCGGCTCGCGGTCGGTCACCGCATCGCTCGCCGGCGTGGGCTCCAGCCTGAGCCAGGCCGGCATGTCGTCGGTTACGGCGGGCTCGGCCTCATGGGGCTCGGGCTCGCTTGATTGCTCCGCGGTGCGGGGGCTGGAATGGTCCTCGGGGTGGATCTCGCGCCAGCCGAACTCATCGAAGGGCGAACCGCCGCCGCTGTTCGGGGTAGAGACCGGCTCCGGGGGCGCGAGCGACTCGAGCTGGGCGGCCGCTTCCTCGTTCTGCGGATCCACCTCGAGGAGTCGCTGGTACCAGGCGCGCGCCGCGTCGGACTCGCCCTGGACGCGCGCGATGTCTCCGAGCTGCCGGAGCGCGATCAGGTTCTCGGGGTCGAGCCCCAGCGCCGTCTCGAACGTGCTCTTGGCTTCCGCGAGATTCTGCGACTCGAAGAGCGCCTGGCCGAGTACGATGTAGCCGCTGATGTAGCTGGGCTGTTGCGGGATGTGGGTGCGGCAGATGTCGATCGAGAGCTCGAGCTCCCCGGCCTTGCGATACTCGTTCGCGAGGCGGGCGAAAACGCGGCGGGGATTCTCGTTGAATTGTTTTTCGAGCTCTTCGATCAGGGCGGACTTGGCCATGCGAGCCCTCGGAAAGGCCGCCGGGGAGGCGGCTGGCAGCGGGTGGTGAAATTACACTCTCATGACGATCGAAGTCAATCGGAAGTGACATTCTGCCTTGATTTTACACGACGGGGCGGCCTAGATTTCCGGGCTCGACTTCCCCACCCCCCGAGTTCTTTCGCCCCTCAGGAGTGACGCGCCGTGCTGCAGTCGATGCGGAGCCTCGCCAAATACATTTTCTGGTTCCTGTTCATCACCTTCGTAGGGGGCTTCATCTTCTACGAGACCTCCGGCCTGACCACCAACGTGGTGACCCGCGGCACCCCGGCCGGGAGCGTCAACGGTGAGAAGATCTCCATCGACGTCTGGCAGCGAACCCTCCAGCAGCGCCTGGAGGAGTACCAGCGCCAGCGGGACCAGGCCCTCACGCTCGACGAGCAGCGCCGCTTCGAGGACGCCGTCTGGAACGACCTGGTGAACGAGGTCCTCCTCAAGCAGGAGTACGAGCGTCGGGGGATCGGGGTCACCGACGAGGAGATCCGCCTGGCGGCCTACAACTACCCCCACCCCGATCTCATGCAGAGTGAGATCTTCCAGACCGAGGGGCAGTTCGACCTCCAGAAGTACCAGCGGTTCCTGTCCAGCCAGCAGGCCCGGCAGCAGGGGGTGACCTTCCAGCTCGAGCAGTACTACCGGAACGAGATCCCCAAGCAGAAGCTCTTCGACCAGATCGCCACCGGCGCCTACGTCACCGACGCGCACCTCTGGCGTGCCTACCAGGATGCGCACGACTCGGCGTCGGTGTCGTTCGTCGCCTTCGATCCCATGGCCATTCCGGACTCGACGGTGAAGCTGACGGAGGCCGAGATCCGGGAGTTCTTCCGCGCGCACGAGAAGGAGTACGAGGAGCAGCCCGGGCGGGCGGCGGTCTCGGTGGTGTCCCTCCGGCGCGTGCTCACCGCCGCCGACACCGCCGCGGTAGTGGAGCGCCTCCTGAGCCTGCGCCAGGAGATCGCCGGCGGGGCGAAGTTCGAGGACGTCGCCCGCCGCGAATCGGCCGACACGATCTCGGGCGCTGATGGCGGCTCCATCGGCCGAGTGACCCCGGGGCAGCTGGTTCCGGAGTTCGAGAAGGCGATGAACGCGCTGGCGCCGGGCGAGCTGTCGCAGCCGGTGAGGACGCAGTTCGGCTATCACCTCATTCGCGTCGATGAACGGAAGGGAGACACCACCGCCGCGCGCCACATCCTGCTCCGCATGGAGCAGAGCGACTCGAGCGCCAAGCAGCTCACCCGGCTGGCGGATTCGCTGGCCAAGGCGGCCGATCTTCCGAACCGGCCGCAGGAGCTGGACAGCGTCGCCCGGCGGCTGGGGCTGCCGGTGGTGCGCGCGCGGGTGGTGGAGGGCGAGCCGCTCACCGTGGGCGGACAGTACGTGCCCAGCGTGAGCGCGTGGGCGTTCAGCGGCGCGCAGGTGGGCGAGACGAGCGAGCTCTTCGAGGCGGAGAGCGGCTACTTCGTGGCGCGTCTGGACAGCCTCCGCCCCGGGGGGAAGCCGACGGTGGAGAGCGTGCGCGACGACATCGTCACCCGCCTGACGAGAGAGAAGAAGCTGGAGCAGCTGGAGCCGCGCGCCCGTCGGGTGGCCGACGCGGTGAAGGGCGGCGCCACGCTGGAGCAGGCGGCGGCGACCGCCTCGGCCGAGGTGCAGACGACGACGATGTTCACGCGCGCCACGCCGGTGCCGGGGCTGGGCTCGCTCAACCAGGCGATCGGGACGGCCTTCGGTCTCCCGGTCGGCGCCGTCAGTGGTCCGGTGACGACGCCGCTCGGCGTCTACGTCATCCGAGTCGATCGCCGCACGAACGCGAGTCGGGAGGCGTGGGAGGCGCAGAAGACGGAGCAGCGGCAGAACGTGGTGGGCCGCCTGCGCCAGCAGCGGGTGCAGGAGTTCCTGGCCGGGCTCCGGCAGAGCGCGAAGGTCGAGGACCATCGGCGCGATCTGCAGAGGATGGCGGCGCAGGAGGAGGCGTAGCATCGGGACTCGGTCATCGGGACTCGGCACTCGGCAGCAGCGAAAAAAAGGGCCGGCGAGAATCGCCGGCCCTTCCTTGTTTGCCGAGTCCCGATGGCCGAGTCCCGATGACCGAGTCCGCCAGCCCGCGCTTCGCGCAGGCACCCGGCCGAGTCCCGCTGCTCAGCCGAGCAGTCTCTTGGGCTCCGACCCCGATCCCTCTTTCGGACGCTCCGTCGTCACCGGCGGGTCGGCGGGGCGGAGGCTGGCGCGATCTTCGCGCGGTGGGTCGTTGAGCTGCTTGTCGACATCGGTCAGGCTTTTCTTGAACTCTCTGATCCCCTTCCCCATCGAGGCGCCGATCTCCGGCAGCCGCTTGGCGCCGAAGAGCAGCAGCACCAGGACGAGGATGATCATGATCTCGGTGAAGCCCAGATTCCCGAAGGGCATGGTGCCTCCTAGAAGAGCGATCGCGCGATCAGGTACGCCACGAGCACTCCGAGCAGACTCAGCAGCGAGACGTCGAGGGCGATCGGGCCAAGCGATACGTTAATGATAATCAAATCGAGCTTCACCGGCCCGAGCGCCGGCGTCACCCCCGTCGTCAGCAGCTCTTTGACCGCCCCAGCGGGGAGGAACATCCGGGCGAACTGCGTCATGAAGCCGCCCACGACGAACCCGATCGCCAGGACCAGGGCGTGAAACCCCGGACGGTGCTTGGAAGATCCCCGGGGCATGCTCATGCGGTTCGGTCCATGACGTATCCTATGGCATCGTGAAGGGCGGTGACGGCCGGCGAATCCGGCAGCCCCGCCAGCGCGCTTTCGGCATCCTTGGCGTAGTCCTCACCGCGCCGGCGGGCGTACTCCAATCCCCCGCTCTCCGCGACGATGTCCACCACCCGCGCGATCTGGGCGTCGTCAGGCTCGGCGGCGGCGAAGAGACGCTCCACCTCGCGCCTCGCCGCCGGGCCCATGCTCCGCAAGGCGCCGAGGAGCGGGAGCGTGACCTTGTGCTCGCGGAGGTCGAGCCCGGTCGGCTTGCCGGTCACCTTCTCTTCCGCCGTGTAGTCGAGGAGGTCGTCCACCACCTGGAAGGCCATGCCCAGGCTCTCGCCGTAGCGAGCGAGGGCGGCGCGGTACGCGCCGGCGCCGGCCATCGCCCCGATCTCGCAGGCAGCCGAGAGGAGCGAGGCGGTCTTGGAGCGGATGAGCGCCTCGTAGTCATCCTCGGTGAAGGCCAGCGCCTCCACCGCGCCAAGCTGCCGCATCTCGCCGATGGTCATGACGTTCGTGGCCGCCGCCATCACCCGCAGCACCTCCAGGTCGGCCAGCCTGACGAGCTCCACCATCGCGCGCGAGTACAGGTAGTCGCCCATGATGACCGACACCTGATGGCTGAACAGCGCGTTGATGGTCGGCATCCCGCGGCGCAGCGCGGAGTGGTCCACCGAGTCATCGTGGACCAGCGTGGCCAGGTGCACCAGCTCGACGATCGCCGCCAGCGCCGGCGCGCGCGCCTCGGCCCGCTGCTCCACCTCGCTGGCCAGCAGCACCAGCGTCGGGCGGAACATCTTTCCCTTCATGAGCATGAGGTGGCTGTTCACCTCGGCGATGATCGGGAGATCGGCGGTCACGATGCGCCAGAGCTCGTCCCCCACTCGCTCGAGGCCGGCGCGCACCGGCTCCTGCACGTCGCGCAGCGTCGGCGTGCGAGGGCCACCCGCCCGGACGACGGTGCTCACCGCGCGCGACGCTCCACGGCGGACAGACGCGCGCGCACGTCGCGGAACTCGATGTCGACGGCAAAGACGCGCTGGTAGAACGCCACCGCGTCCGGCCACCGCTCCAGCTGCTCGGTTGCCGTGCCTAACAAGTAGAGGACGCCGACGAGCATGTCGTCAGTATAGCGCTTGTCGTTGAGCGCGCGTGACAGGATGGTGATGGCGATCTGGTACTGCCGCTTCTCCACGAAGCACTGGCCCAGCGCCTCGTACGTACGAACGCGCTGCTCGGTTCCGCGCAGCGCCTTCTGAAACTCGGAGATGGCTTCGTCGAGCAGCCCCATCTCCTTGTAGGCGACGCCCAGGTCGTAGTGGCTCTGATGATCGCCTTCCTCGACGTTGGCCGCCACTCCCTGCTTGAACATGTGGAGCATCTCGGCGAAGTCCACCTGCTCACCGGTGCCGGGCTCCTTCACATCCACCACCATGCGCGTGGTGCGCGTGGAGTCGTCGTCACGCAGCAAGTCGGCGAGGTTGACGAAGCCCGCCTCCTCGCCAGGCGGGGGCGTGGGGCTGGTCGTCGACGTCGGCTCCGCTTGCCGCGCGCGCGGACGATCGGGGATGGGGGCGCCACGCTTCGGCAGCTCCAGCGACGGCGGCGTGCGATCGGACTTGCCATAGGCGCGCAGCGCCTCCTGCGCCCGCACATCCTGCGGCGCCAGCTCCAGCACACGCTGGTACACGACGCGCGACTTCTCCAGCTGCCCGCCGCGGAAGAGGCAGTCGGCAAGCTCGAGGTAGGCATCCACCAGGCCGCTCTTGTCACCGGCGCGGAAGGCGTACTCCACGCGCTTCTGGTGGTGCTTCACCGAGTTCGGATCGACGCGCAGGATCTCTTCCGCCACCGCCCGCGCGCCCACGAAGTCGGACCAGCGCTCGAAACCGACCATCACCGAATCCAGCTCCCGCAACCCGTCGTTGCGATCCCCTTCCTCGAGGAGCGCCTCCGCGTAGCTGCGCCTGAGCGGCCAGTTGTCGGGCTCGACCTCGAGCTGACGCCGCATGCGGACGACGGGAGACTCGGCACTCGGCTCCTCGGAGCGGGCCACCGCACCCGCCCGAGTCCCGATTGCCGAGTCCCCACCGCGTCCAGGGAGGAACGGCTCGATCTCCTGTCCGCCTTCCAGCGCGGCGTCGAGCGCGGCTTCGATGTCGTCGCCGAACGCGCCGAAGCTGCTCGACGCCGACGGGTCGAGGCTCGAGTCGAAGCTCGGCGTCAGCGTCGAATCCGCCGCGAGCACTTCGTCGGTCTCGTGCGGATCGAGGAATTGCGACTGCTCGCGGGCGATGTCGAACGTCGGCTCATCCTCGGAACCGAGCGTGTCCGCCATCCCGGGGAGATCGGGGACGACGAGCCCGGCGTCGGGAAGCTCGAGCTCGGGCTCGGAGAGGACCACGCCGAGCGCGGCGCTCTCGTCGAAGTCTTCCCCCTCCGCCTCGGCGATGCGCGACGGCTCGTCGCCGGTCGAATCCGGGTAGGCGAGCGAGAGGTCGACCACCGGCGACTCGTCAGGCGCGTCGAGATCGTCGGAGACGTCGAGCGACGGAAGGTCGCCAAGCTCCAGGCCGGAGTCGGTGCCGAGGTCTCCGAGGTCGATGTCGGCCATGGCGCCGCCCACGGATTCCAGGCCGTCCACGGGCGCGATCTCGCTCTCCGCCGCGGTCCCCTCGGTGAGGGCAGTATGCTCCAGCCCGACCGGCGGCGCCGCGGCGGCGGGAGTTGCAGGGGTCCCGGGGGCGGCCGGCGCGGGCTCCTCGTCGGGGAAGTCCGGCATGATGAGCGGGAGATCCGCCGGGAACCGCCGCTTTCTGGAGGCGCGCGGGTCATCGTCGTCGTCCACCGGCGGGAAGATCGGAACCGACGTACGCATCCCCCGCGCGTTCGACGGCGGAGCGTCGTAGTCGACGTGCAGGAATATGAGGTCGGTGGCCTTGGGCGTCGGCGCCGATGTGGTGGCCCGCGGCTCCACGTCTGGATCGATCGCCTTGATGCGGTCGACGGTGGCCCTCGCCTCGCGGGTGCGTCCCTCCGACTGAAACTTCTCGTACAGCGTCTGAAGCTGCTCGATCGCCTCACCCTTCCGGTTCTTGCGGACGAGTTGGTCGGCCAGCATGAGGCGGATGTCGTCCTGGTCAGGGCAGAGGTCGGCGAACTCCTTGAGGGCGCGAAAGGCCTCCTCCAGCTGACCGGCGTTCTGCATCCGGTCCGCGTACTCGAGGAAGTTCTGCTTCGCGTCGTTCACGAATCCCTTCTGCGCGCTGATCTTCCCCAGCTTGTAGTAGACCGAGTTCCGCCCCGGCGCGTTGCGGAGGATCTTGTTGCAGAGGGCGATGGCGTTGTTGAAGAAGCCGCCCTCGGTGTACAGGTCGACGGCGCGCTCGTAGTAGTCGACTGCCTGACTGATGTTTCCCTGCTTGAGCAGGAGGTCGCCGACGCGGTTGTAGAGGGCGACGTCCGCCTCGTCCACGGCGCCATCCAGCTCCTGGATGATCTGGATGTACTTCGCGAGCGCCCGGTCGAACTGCTTCTTCTGCTCGAACTCGGCCGCTTGTTTCTTCAGCTTCGCGATGTTGGACATCAGCCGTGTTGAGCTCCAAAGGCGGGCCTGAGCGGCGCGTGAGCCGCGCTCAGGGGGGCGAGACTGCTCAAGTTAGGGGTAACTCATAGGGGTGACAAGGCTTGCCTCGTGCCCACGTCCCCCTACAACGACGGTCTCCATACCAATACGGCAACTCACGAACATCCTCGGCATCGAAGAGTGCGAGGTCCGCCGAAAAGCCCGCCGCGAGCTGCCCCACCTCACCGGCGAGTCCGAGCGCGGCGGCACCGTTCACCGTCGCCGCGACGAGCACTTCGGCGACGCTCATCCGGAGCTGGCTGACGCCGAGGGCGAGCATGAGCGGGAAGTTCACCGTTGGGGACGTGCCGGGATTGAAATCGGTGGCGAGCGCCACCGCCGCGCCGGTGTCGATGAGCGCGCGCGCTGGCGCCTGCGTCCCCTTGCCGAGGAAGAGCATGGTGCCGGGGAGGAGCGTGGCGACCGTGCCGCTCCGTGCGAGCGCCTCGATGCCGGCGGGTGAGATGGCGGCCAGGTGATCGGCCGAGACGGCACCGAGCTCGGCGGCCAGCTCGGCGCCGCCGGAGGGCTCGAGCTCGTCGGCGTGGAGCTTGAGACCGAGGCCGGCGTCGCGGGCGGCGGCGAGGATGCGGCGTGATTCCTCGATGGTGAAGACGCCGGGCTCGCAGAAGACGTCGGCGAATCGCGCGAGTTGCTGGCGGGTGACGGCGGGGAGCATCTCCGCCAGCAGCAGTTTGACATAACTGGCGCGATCCCCCGCCCGAGTGCGGTACTCCTCCGGTATCTCGTGCGCGCCCAGCCAGGTCGGCACCAGCCGCAGCGGCAGCGCGCGCGAGAGCGACTCGATGACGCGGAGCTGCGCCAGCTCCGATTCGGTGGTGAGGCCGTACCCCGACTTCACCTCCACCGTCGTGGTCCCGTACGACGCCAGCCGCCCGAGCCGAATGGCGGCGAGCGCGATGAGCTCCTCCTCGCCACGGCCGCGCAGATCGCGCACCGACGCGTGTATTCCCCCGCCCCGCCGGGCGATCTCCATGTACGGCACGCCGGCGGCCCGCAGCTCCTGCTCCTCGTAGCGCGCGCGGCCAAAGATCGCGTGCGTGTGCGAGTCCACGAGACCCGGCGTGAGCACGCCGCCGCGACAGTCCACGCGCGCGGCGCCCGGGTACGCGCGCTCCAGCTCGCGCTGCGGCCCCACGGCCGCGATGCGCTCCCCCACCACCGACACCGCCTGCCCGGTCACCACGCCCGCGTCGCGCATCTCCGCGCCGCGGCGCGCGCGGGCGGGACCGGCGCAGGTGGCGATCTGCGCCGCGTTCACGAAGAGCAGCGACGAGGGGGCCATTTCGTCAGGCCATCACGTCGCGCACGCGACCGAGAGTGAGCGGCGCCTCCGCCTCTCCGCGACAGGCGTAGAAGCAGGCGTTGCAGCGGATCGGCTCGTAGGGGCGAAAGGCTCGCCAGTGCGCATCGGCGGGATAATCCGGGCACCGCCGCACGTGCCCCGTCGGATCGATGTGGATGGTGCGCACGCCGGCGCGGCAGGGCTCGGTGAGCTCGCCGCGCACGTAGCGCGGGATCGCCGCCAGGTAGTGATCGGAGTTCACGATCACCCCGCGTCTCCGGCGCTTGAAGTCGAGCAGCGCCCGCACCACCGACTCGAGCTCGGCCACGCGCGACGCGCGCAGCACGTAGTCGGCGTTCCCGTTCTTGAAGTCGCTGTAGGTGCTGAAGGAGACGCCGACGCCGAGCGCGCTGGCGCGCTCGACGATCGGCATCAGCTGGTCGAGGTTGGTGCTCTTGATCACCGTGTTGAAGCGGATGCTGTCGATCCCCGCCGCCCGCATCTCGGGAATCGTCCGCAGAATTCGGGCGGTGAGTCCCGGGATCCCGCGCGCCAGGTCGTGCCGCTCGTCGAGAAAGTCGAGGGAGATGTTGAACTGATTGAGCCCCGCATCCCAGAGCGACCGGGCGCGCGCGGCGGTGAGCGTCCCGCCGTGCGTGATGAGCGCGATGTACTTCACGCGCACCGCGTCGTTCACCGCCGCGATGAGCGATTCCAGGTCGCGCCGCAGCGTGGGCTCCCCGCCGGTGAAGGTGATCATGAGCGGATTGAAGTACCGGGCCGCGTCGGCGAAGCTCTTCACTTCCTCGTGCCTCGCCTCGGGGCTCGTCTTCCAGTAGTCGCAGAACGCGCAGCGCGCGTTGCAGCGCATCGTGACCTCGAAATGCACGAGGATCGGAAAGCGGCGCGCGGTGAGGTACGCGTACTTGGCCGCGAAGAGCGGCACGTGCCAGGGGCGGAAGCGAGCGGACAGCACCGACCGGTCCGGGTCGCGTGCCTAACGAAGCATGGGCAGGTGCAGCCCCTTCTCCTTCGCCGCCCCCACCGCCTCGTCGTACCCAGCGTCGGCGTGACGGGCGACGCCGATGCCGGGGTCGTTGGTGAGCACGCGCTCGAGCCGCACCCGCATCTCCGGCGTGCCGTCGGCGACGATCACCTGCCCCGCGTGCAGCGAGTTCCCGATGCCGACCCCGCCGCCGTGGTGGAAGGACACCCACGAGGCGCCGCTGGCCACGTTGAGCAGCGCGTTGAGGATCGCCCAGTCGGCGATGGCGTCGCTGCCATCGCGCATCGCCTCCGTCTCGCGGAAGGGGGACGCGACGCTGCCGGTGTCCAGATGATCGCGTCCGATCACGATCGGCGCCGACAGCTCGCCGCGCGCCACCAGGTCGTTGAGCGCCACGCCGAAGCGGGCTCTCTCCCCCTGCCCCAGCCAGCAGATGCGCGCCGGCAGTCCCTGGAAGTGCACCTTCTCCCGTGCCATGGTGATCCACCGCCGCAGGTGCGCATCCTCGGGGAAGAGCTCCAGCACCAGGTCGTCGGTGCGCGCGATGTCGCGCGGATCGCCCGACAACGCCACCCAGCGGAAGGGCCCCTTCCCTTCGCAGAAGAGCGGCCGCACGTAGGCCGGCACGAATCCGGGAAACTCGAACGCGTCGGCCACGCCGGCGTCGAAGGCGACCGTGCGGATGTTGTTGCCGTAGTCGAAGGTGATGGCGCCTCGCTCCCGCAGCGCCAGCATGGCCCGCACGTGCTCGACGATGGACGCCACCGCGCGCCGCACGTACTCCGCGGGATCGCTCTCCCGCAGGGCCGCCGCCTCGGCGAGGGAGATCCCGCGCGGCACGTAGCCGTTGAGCGTGTCGTGCGCGCTCGTCTGGTCGGTGAGCACGTCCGGCACGACGCGCCGCCTGACGAGCTCGGGGAGTACGTCGGCGGCGTTCCCCACCAGTCCCACCGACAGCGGCCGCCGCGCCTGACGAGCCTCCTCCACCCACCGGAGCGCCTCGTCCAGCGACTCCGAGATGCGATCGCAGTAGCCCGTGGACACGCGCTTCTCGATGCGCGCGCGGTCGACGTCGACGCCGAGGAAGACCCCCTCGTTCATCGTGGCGGCCAGCGGCTGCGCCCCACCCATGCCGCCGAGTCCGGCGCTCACCACCAGGCGTCCGGCGAGCGAACCGCCGAAGTGGCGGCGCGCCACCGCGCCGAAGGTCTCGTAGGTGCCCTGGAGGATCCCCTGCGTGCCGATGTAGATCCAGGAGCCGGCGGTCATCTGACCGTACATGATCAGCCCTTTGCGCTCCAGCTCGCGGAACACATCCCACGTCGCCCACCGTCCCACCAGATTGCTGTTGGCGATGAGCACGCGGGGCGCCCAGGCGTGCGTGCGGAACACCGCCACCGGTTTCCCGCTCTGCACCAACAGCGTCTCGTCGCTCTCCAGCGCGCGGAGCGATCGCACGATGGCGTCGAAGCACTCCCAGTCGCGCGCCGCCTTGCCGGTGCCGCCGTACACCACCAGGTCCTCCGGACGCTCCGCCACCTCGGGATCGAGATTGTTCATGAGCATCCGGAGCGCCGCCTCCTGCTGCCACCCCTTGCAGGAGATCGTGCTCCCTCGCGGCGCGCGCACCAGGCGCGTCGAAGCGCCGGCGGGAGTGACCGGAGGGGCGGAGGTGGCGGCGGACGCTGGGCTCATGCGGCGGATGCGGGGAGAGCGGGATCGAAAGTACCGTCGGCGATGGCGGATGCGAGCCGCTCGATGTCGTCGCTCAGGACGCGGTCACCGTCGAGGTGCGGAACGAGGTCGCGGACTTTGAGGTGCGCCACGCGCGCGCCGCGCCCCGATTCGAGCGGCACGCGGAAGTCGAGCCCCTGCGCGGCGCACATGAGCTCGATGGCGAGCACGCTCCGGACGTTCTGCACGATGCGACGCAGCTTCCAGGCCGCGCCCATCGCCATGGGGACGACGTCTTCCTTGTTCCCGTCCGTCGGAATCGTGTCGACGCTGGCCGGCGATGCCAGCAGCTTGCACTCGCTCGCCAGCGACGCCGCCGTCACCTGCGCCATCATGAAGCCGGAGCAGACGCCGGCATCCCGGGTGAGGAATGGCGGCAGCCCCTGATTGAAATCCGGGTGCACCAGCCGATCGATGCGCCGCTCGGCGATGGTGGCCAGGTTGGTGAGCGCGATGGCGAGGACGTCGAGCGCCATGGCCACCGCCTGACCGTGAAAGTTGCCGCCGCTCAAGAGCTCGCCATCCTCGAACACCAGCGGGTTGTCGGTGGCGGCGTTCAACTCGCGGACGATGAGCGATTCGGCGAAGCGGATGGCGTCGCGCGCCGGCCCGTGCACCTGCGGCATGCAGCGGAGCGCGTAGGCGTCCTGCACGCGCGGATCACCGGTGCGGTGCGACTCGCGGATGGCGCTCCCGTCCAGCAGCGCCCGCAGCAGCGCCGCCGACTCGATCTGCCCGGCCTGGCCCCGCACCTGCTGGATGCGCGGATCGAACGCGACCGGCGTGCCGAGCAGCGCGTCGAGCGACATCGCGCCGGCCACGTGCGCCACGCGCCAGAGCCGCAGCGCATCGTCGAGCGCCAGCGCGGCCACGCCGGTGTGCGCCTGCGTGCCGTTGATGAGGGTGATCCCCTCCTTGGGCTCGAGCACCACCGGCGCGAGACCGGCGCGCCGCAACATCTCGGCCGCGGCGCCGCACTCGCCGTCGCGGTGCAGCACCCCTTCGCCGATCATCGCCAGCGCCAGATGCGCGAGCGGCGCGAGGTCACCACTCGCGCCGACGCTCCCCTGCTCCGGTATCGGCGGATGCAGGCCGTGGTTGAGCATCTCGGCCAGCAGCTCGACCAGCTCCGGTCGCGCGCCGGAGTAGCCCTTGGCGATGACGTTCGCTCGCAGCAGCATCATGGCGCGCACCTCCCGCTCCGGGAGTCGCGCCCCGACCCCTGCCACGTGGCTGCGGATGAGGTTGACCTGGAGCTCGGCCAACCGCTCGGGCGGGATGGCGACGTCGGAGAGCTTCCCGAATCCGGTGGTGACGCCGTAGGCCACCGCGTTCTTCCTGACCAGCTCGTCGACGATCGCGCGCGTCTCGCGCACGCGCGTCCTGGCCGCCGGGTCGAGCGCCACCCGCGCCCGCGCCGCGGCCACGTCGACCACGTCCTCGACGGTGAGCGAGTGGCCGTCGAGATGAATGGTGCGAGACATGGAGGGAATGTCGCTGACGGTGCGGGGAGAGGGAAGCGGCCGCGCAAGAGCGCGGCCTGCGGGAAGCGGGAAGCGCAGGCGGAGACGGTAGTCATCGGGTGTGCCGGCGCTCCCCGCTTCCCTCAGGCCGCGCTTTGCGCGGCCGCTTCCCGCTTCCCGCTACTGAGTCGACGACCGGTACGTTCGCCGACTGTAATCGAACTTCAGATCCGGCTCCGCCTTCAGCGCGATGAAGAAGTTGAAGGCGAAGTTGCCGTTGGGGGCCTGCGTGAACGCAAAGACCGCGTTCCAGTCGTGCAGCTCCCGCTGGAGCGACACCACGTGGTCGGAGAACTCCTTGCGCTCGAAGTCGTAGCCAGTCGTCCACTGCATCGCCCAGTTCTGCGTCAGGCCGAAGGTCATCGAGGAGCGCAGCGTCGTCACCGGAGGAACGCGGATGAAGCGCGCGCCGCCGGTGGTGGTGAGGCCGGTGTCCTGCGAAAAGCGCTGGCGCTCCAGCTCCACGCATCGGTTGAACAGGATCGGATCGATCTCCCCCAACCGGCGGCAGAACGCCTCGGGGTCGAACTCGATCACGTTGCCGCCCACCGGCGGGCGCTGGCGGCTCGACGAAAAGCTGAACGTCGCTTCCCAGCCGCGCGACCGGTCGATGGTGAGCGGCACGCGGCTGCGCGACGCGCCCGCGATGCTGCTACGACGATCCAGCGGATCTCCGGTCTGGGCCACACCGGTGTCGGACACGGGAGGCACGGTGGTGTCGCGCGGCGGCACCGCCCGGCCGAAGATGCGCGAGAGCATGGCCAGCGGATTGTTGTCGCGCCCAACGCGGAAGGTGGCCGAGATCGTCTCCCGGAACGGCTTGAAGCGCGCCGTGTCGCTCATCAGGTCGCCCTGGAAGAGCGAGTAGCCGACGTTCACATCGAATCCCGGGAGCAGATCCGACGCCGCGCGCCAGGAGAAGTTCGGTGTGGCGAATCCGGTGTTCCCCGTTTGGCGCGCCCGTTCGAAGTCGTACGCCAGTGGCGAGAAGCCGAGCGTCAGCAGGCGGATCTTCTCGGCCCGCTCCGGATCCTCACCGGGGCGCGGCCGGAGCTTCGCCTCGAACACCTGGTCGAGCGAGAGCGAGATCGAGTTCTGACGCAGACCGGCCAACGATCCGGCGCGCGTGGCGCCGATCGCCGCGTAGTACTCATCGCTCACCTGCGCGGAGGGGGCGAAGCTGTAGGCGACGCGCGGCTGGATCGAATGACGGATGCGCGAGAATGGGCCGAAGCCCGGCAGGAAGCCGTAGAAGGTGGGCGCCGCGCTCACACCGTACTGCAGGCGCTTGCGCCCGGTGACGTACTCGCCTCCCGAGAGATGGGAGCGCACCCAGAATCCTTCCGGCGACACGTCGGTGATCGCCACCGTCGGCACGATGTTCCACCGGCCCTGAAACGTGGTGGGAAGATCGATCCCCGTCTCCCAGCGGATGGAGGTCTTGAAGTTCTTGTTGTAGACGCGCGTGGCCACGATCTCGCCGGTGTCCACGTCGCGGATGTCGAATTCGGCGGGGAAGTCGTTCTCGATGTCGGAGACGGCGAAGCTGTTTCGCCAGTTGAACCCGAAGATCCGGATCGGCGTGGAGAAGCTCAGGTTCGTGTTTCGCCGATCGGCTTCCACGCGCGTGCTGTCGATCTCACCCTGGTCGTTCCGGAAATATCGGAATCCGATCCCCGGCGACTGGTCCAGGTTGAGCGATTCCGAGTTGCTCAGGGAGAACGCCGGTGACCAGACGAACCAGTTGCCGATGCTCACCGGCTTGGTGGAGACGCTCACGTTCGGAAAATCCTGATCCACCTGGTCGCGCCCGGGATACTGTCGGCGCGTACCACCCACGCTGAACGATGCCGGCCCGAGCTCCTGCTGGAGGTTGGCCTGCGAGGTGATGGCCGCCAGCGCCTGCGCCACGTTGAACGACTGCTGGCGGGTGAGAATCGTGCTCGTGACGTAGTTGATGTTCGCGTTGAAGCTGCTACGCCGGGAGAACTGCTGGCGGTGCCCCCACGAGACCGCCGTGTTCGTGTTCCCGGTCGAAAAATCGCTGTGGGAGACCCCGAGCCGCCCGCTCAGAAAGCGGGCCAGCCAGTTGTAGTTCCACTCGAGGTTGTATCGCTTCCACCCCGGATCGTTGTCGCGGTCGCGCGCGCCGCTCCGCCAGTCGAACGACAGCTCGGCATCCATGTAGTCGTTGATGGCGAAGTAGTAGCCGAGGTTCTCCACCTGGCGGCGATACCCGGGCGAGTTCCGCACGATGTCGCTGAAGCCGAGCCGCGGCGGGAGTACGCCGCTCCGCCGCCCGCTCCGCATGTCCTGGTAGATGAACGGCAGCCAGAGCACCGGGATGTCGGCGATGTACAGCACCGCCGGCCGCGCGACGATGAAGCGGTTGGCCACGACCTTCACTTCGCCGGTGGAGAAGTGATAGTGCGGCTGCACCAGATCGCAGGTGGTGATCTCGCCGCCGAGGCCGAAGAACGTTCGTCGGTCGCGCACCGTGTCCGACGCCACCGACGCGCGGTGCGCCGCGACGTACCAGGTGTTGCCCCCCTGCTCCGTGGCGCTCACGATGTCCTGCCCCACCCCGCGGCGCTCGCGCACGTCGTAGCGCAGCCAGCCGAGCGCCACCAGGTCCGCCTGCTGCCGCGACGGATCGCGCAGGATCACCGTGTCTCCCGACGCGATGACCTGATTGGCCGCGTCGTCGTAGATGATGGTGTCGGCGACCAGCGTGGCTCCCTCGCGCTCCACCGCCGCGTTCCCGATCAGGATGATGCGCTTGGTCCCCGCCTCCAGCCGGACCTCATCCCCCTGGTATCGCGTGAGCACGTACCCCTCGCGCGCGATGAGCGCCACCAGGGTGGAGTCGGGCTCGCGCCAGCGCACCAGCTCGCGCGGCGCCCCGCGGAGGGAGTCCGCGAGCGTGGTGTCGCCGGCCACGGTGTCGCGCGGAATGAGCAGCGAGCGCCGCGTGGTGTCGGGACGTTGCGCCGGCG
>DATFFZ010000254.1:0-6132 GCA_035249845.1 Gemmatimonadaceae bacterium | reverse complement strand
GTGCGCCGCCACGCTCCCGCCGCCGGGCGTGGGGGCGGCGGAGGCCACCGACGCGACGAAGCCGCTCAGACTTTCGCCCCCCCGCATCGCCGCGCGCACGCGACGCTCCAGGATCTGATCGGCGGTGAAGCGATCGAGCTGGAGGTAGCGCGCCGCGGCGTCGAACAACACCCGCTCCGGTACCAGGCCCACGATCTCGCTCCAGGTGGCAGCGACGCCGCTGGCGGCCGCTTCCACCTTCACCAGGTCGAAGGCGCGGTGCAGCGGCGTCTGCTCGGTGTCCACCAGATTCATCGACACCTGGGCCTGCTGATCCACCTCGAGGCCGAGGCCTTTCACGTGGCGCAGTCCGCCTGACGAGCCTCGCACCGCCTTGGCGACGCGCTTGGCCACCGGGAGATTGCCGGCCGGGCCGAGATACACGTTGTAGGCGACGAGAAAGGGGCGCGCGCCGATCGCCACCGCCCCCGCCGTGGGATGGATGCGCGATGGCCCAAAGTCGGGAGCGCGAGCCGCGTTCCTTCCGATCTCCTCGCGAAGGACCTCGAACTCGCCGCGACGCACGTCGGCGAGGTTCTCGCGCTCGGGGCGCGTGGCCGCCCGCTCATAGAGGAACACGGGGATCCCGAGCTCGCGTCCCACACGCTCGCCGAGCGCGCGCGCCAGCGCGATGCAGTCCTCCATCGTCGTCCCCTCCAGCGGAACGAAGGGGACCACATCGGCGGCGCCCATGCGAGGGTGCTCTCCCCGGTGCTGCGTGAGGTCGATGAGCGCCTGCGCCTCGCGCACGGCGGCGAAGGCCGCGTCGGCTACCCGCTCGGCGCTCGCCACGAACGTGATCACCGTGCGGTTGTGCGACGCGTCGGAGGAGACGTCGAGCACGGCGACGCCCTCCACCGACGCGATCGCCTCGCGGATGGCCTGCACCACTTCGGGACGCCGCCCTTCGGAGAAGTTGGGGACGCACTCCACGAGCTTCATGTCTGGTCTCTCTCCGAGCGTGTGGGTGACGAGCCGTCGAGCGTCCTCAGCAGCCAGGCATGCATGGCGGGATTGCCGGCCACGATCGAGGACGCGGTGAACGGGGGTGCGCGGCCGGCGAGATCGGTGATCACGCCACCGGCCTCCCGCACCAGGATCATCCCTGCCGCGAAGTCCCATGGCGAGAGCGAGAGCTCCCAGAATCCATCGAAGCGTCCGGCGGCGACGTGCGCCAGATCCAGCGCGGCGGAGCCCGGCCGGCGTATGCCGGCGGTGGCGCGCGTGATCGCCGCGAACTGCCGCTGGTACATCTCGAGGCCCACGATGCTCTTGAACGGGAAGCCGGTGCCGATGAGCGCGCGTCCCGGTTCGACGATGCGGGAGACCCGGATCGGCTCGCCGTCGCGTTGGGCGCCGGCGCCCAGCGTGGCCGTGTACGTCTGGTTCATCGGGACGTCCACGATCGTCCCCGCCACCAGCGCGCCTTCCACCAGCACGCCGACGGACACCGCGTAGGACGGAAAGCCGTGCAGGAAGTTGGTGGTGCCGTCGAGCGGGTCGGCGATGAAGGTCAGACCGGCGCTCACCGCCTCGTCAGGCGAGATCTCCTCACCCATCACCACCGCCTCGGGCGCATCGCGCGCGATGCGCTCCCGGATGGCGTGCTCGGCGGCGGTGTCCACCTCGCTCACGAAGTCGGCCGGACTCTTGACGCGCCACTCGATGCCGGCGGCGTCACGAGCGCGCGCGCGTATGATCGCCGCCGCCTCGTGCGCCGCGCTCACCGCGATGTCGAGCAGCTGTGAACGCTCACGCATCGTTGCTTGCGACGCGCGTGGTGTGCTCATACGTTTTTCGGATGCCACGGGTATTCAGCGGAATTCAGCCGAGTGGCGAGCTCCACATCGGAAACTACCTCGGCGCGGTGAAGAACTGGGTCCAGCTCCAGCACCGCTTCGACTGCATCATCTGCATCGTCGATTATCACGCCATCACGGTGCCGTACGAGCCGGCGGATCTGCGACGGCGCACCTTCGACATGGCGCTCTCGCTGCTGGCCGCCGGACTCGATCCGGAGAAATGTACCGTGTTCGTGCAGTCGATGGTGCCCGAACATACCGAGCTGGCCTGGATCTTCAACTGCATCACGCCGCTGGGGGAGCTGGAGCGGCAGACGCAGTTCAAGGAGAAGGGGCAGCGGCAGGAGAGCATCCCCGCCGGTTTGCTCAACTACCCCGTGCTCCAGGCGGCCGACATCCTCCTCTATCGCGCCGACATGGTCCCGGTCGGGGAAGACCAGGTGCAGCACCTCGAGTTGTCGCGGGAGATCGCGCGCCGCTGGAACGCGCGCTTCGCCCCCGACCTGCCCTACTTCCCCGAGCCGCAGCCGCTACTCACCGCCGCCCGTCGCGTGATGGGACTCGATGGGCAGGCGAAGATGTCCAAGTCGCTCGGCAACACGGTCGGGCTGCTGGAGACACCGGACGAGATATGGGCCAAGCTGCGACCGGCCGTCACCGACCCGGCGCGGGTGCGGCGCACCGATCCGGGAACGCCGGAGATCTGCAACATCTTCCACCTGCACCGCTACTTCAGCCCCGAGCCCGTGGTGGAGCACGTGGCGGTGCAGTGTCGCACGGCGGGGTGGGGGTGCATCGATTGCAAGCGGGTGCTGTTCGAGAACATCATGCGCGAGCTCGATCCGATTCGGGCCCGCGCCGATGAGCTGCGCGCCCACCCCGAGCACGTGCGCGACGTCTTGCACGCTGGAGCGGAGCGGTGCCGAACGATCGCCCGCGAGACGATGCGCGAGGTCAAGGAGCGAATGGGGATGACGTGAGCGGGCGCCGCCGCATGGGTCTTGCACTACGGCGCCTCGACCCCGTATTAGGAGGCCACGCATGGCCGATGAAGCACGCGCCAACGACCGCGGCCCGGAAGGGCTGCTCACCCTCGTCTGTCTGACGTGCGGGAACGAGAAGTTCTTCGCCGATCAGGTGCCCGATCGCGTGACGTGCGAGAAGTGCGGCGGAACGACGTTCCGCAACTTCTTCACGCCGGTGGAGCCTGACGAGGCGACGCTCTCGCATCTGGAGGAGACGCGACGCGGCGTCGCCCTCGATGAGGCATCGCCCGAGACCACGCCCGATGACCTGCGAGACCTGAACAACCCCTGACCATACTCGCCACGCACACCATCCTCCCCTCGCTCGCGGCGCTCGCGCTCCAGGAAGGCGCCGTCCACCTCTTCGGCACCGATCTGCGGCTCGATCTGCTCGCCAAGCTGCTCCTGGCGATAGTGCTGGGCGGCGTGGTGGGGCTCGAGCGCGAGCTGTCCGGGAAGCCGGCCGGGCTGCGCACGAACATCCTGATCTGCCTGGGCTCGGCGATCCTCATGGACCTGTCCGCGCGCATCTCCGTGCTCCCTGACGGGACGCGGGTGGGCGACCCGGCGCGTCTGGCGGCCCAGGTGGTGACCGGCATCGGATTCCTGGGCGCCGGGACGATCCTCCAGGCGCGCGGCGTCGTGGTCGGACTGACGACGGCGGCCACCATCTGGGTTGTGGCGGCCATCGGCCTCACCGTGGGCGCCGGCGCCTACGTGGAGGCGGTGGGCGCCACGCTGCTGGTGGCGCTGGTGCTGGTGGGCCTTAGAAAGGCGGAGCGTGGGCTGCTCAGCCGCCGCCGGCTGGTGAGCGGCACCGTCCGGGCAAAGCCGGGGACCAGCTTCGACGAGATCCGGGAGATGCTCGACGCCTACGGGCTGATCGTGCAGAGCCACAAGCGCTTCGATCACAAATCCGACACCACCTACGAGCTGCGCCTGACGGGTCCCGCCAAGCAGTTCGACAACGCCGCCTTCGAGATGACCACCAATCCGGCCGTGATGAGCGTGACCTTCGACTAGGTGACGGAGCGGAGCCGGGGGGCGTCTTCAGAGCGCGGGAGGAGGGAGACGGGAGGGGGGAGGGTCCACCTCCTCTCCCGCCTCCCTCCTCCCATTTCAGTGAAGGGGTGAATGGAGCGTATCATCAAGGCGGCGGTCGAGCGAGGAGCCTCCGATCTCCACATCAAGGCCGGGGACGTCTTCCGCGCCCGCATCGATGGCAGGCTGATCCCGCTCACCAAGCAGGTGCTCACGCCGGAGCAGACCAAAGCGATCGCGCTTCGACTCATCCAGAACGATGAGGAGCGGCAGCGCATCGACTCCATCCGCGACTACGACTGCTCGTGGGGCGTGGCGGGTCTCGGCCGCTTCCGCGTGAGCATCCTGCGGCAGCGCTCGAGCTTCATGATCGTCATGCGCGTCATCCCCATGACGGTGCCCACGATCGAGCAGCTCAACCTGCCGCCGGTGCTCTCGTCCATCGCCGACGCGGAGCGTGGGATGGTGCTGGTGACGGGGGTCACCGGGTCGGGGAAGACGAGCACCATCGCGGCGCTCATGAACGACATGAACCAGCGCATGTCCAAGCACATCGTGACGCTGGAGCATCCGATCGAGTACCTGCACCGCGACGTTCACTGCTCCATCACGCAGCGCGAGGTGGGGGTGGACACGGAGAGCTTCAAGAACGGGCTGCGTGCCGCGCTCCGGCAGGACCCCGACGTCATCCTCATCGGGGAGATGCGAGACGCGGAGACGGTGGACACGGCGATGAAGGCGGCCGAAACGGGGCATCTGCTGATCTCTACCTTGCATACGCCCGACGCGCAGAGCACGATTCACCGGGTGATCGCCATGTTTCCGCCGGAAGAGCAGGGGATCGCGCGAATCCGCCTGGCCGAGTCGCTGAACGCGGTGGTGTCGCAGCGGTTGCTGCCCCGCGCGGACGGCAAGGGGCGGATCGTGGCGGCGGAGATCATGATCGTCACCCCGCTCATCCGCGACCTCATCGCCGACCCTGGGCGCACCGGGGAAATCCGGGACGTGATCGCCGAGGGGCGCGACCAGTATCGCAGCCAGACCTTCGATCAGCATCTCGCCGAGCTCGTGAATTCGGAGACCATCACGTTCGAGGTCGCGCGCACCGCTTCCACGCGGCCGGCGGACTTCGAGCTACAGATGCGGACGCTCACCTCCAGCGGTCGTCCGTCCAGGGCGTTCGCCGCCGTGCTCGATGCCAAGGGTGACAACGGACACTCGCCGCCGCGGGAGGAGAGCCGGGACACGCGGGAGATCGAAGGGCTCACCAACGACTTCTTCCCGGGGCGAGTCGACACGTGACACGTGCCCTCGCCGGCGTCATCGCGCCGGTGGTGACCACGTTCGATGCGGTGTCGGGAGCGCTGGCGCCGATCCCCTTTCGCGCCAACGTCCGCGCGCACATGGCGGCGGGACTCTCCGGCGTGGTGGTGGCGGGCTCGACGGGGGAGGCTCCGCTGCTGGACGAGGACGAGCGCGCGCGGCTGGTGGAGTGGACGCGCCCCCTGGTGCCTGACGATCGCTGGCTCATCGCCGGCGCCGGCGCCGAGTCGACGCGCCGGGCCATCGCCCGCACTCGTCAGGCAGCGGAACGTGGCGCGGACGCCGCGCTGGTGCTGTCGCCCCACTACTTCGGCGCGGCGATGACCCCGGAGGCGCTGGCCACGCACTTCCGCCGGGTGGCGGACGAGAGCCCCCTCCCGATCATCCTCTACAACATCCCGAAGTACACGCACTTCGCCATCGACCCCGGGCTGGTGGCCGAGCTGGCGCGGCACGGCAACATCATCGGCATCAAGGACAGCGCCGGGGAGCTGAAGATGCTCGGCGCCTATCTCGAGTCGCAATCGGAGCGATTCACCGTGCTCACCGGACATGGTGGCTCCTTCTATCCCGCGCTGGAGATGGGCGCGCGCGGTGGAATCCTGGCGGTGGCGCTCTTCGCCGCACAGGTGGCACAGGAGCTGTGCTCGTCCTTCCTGGCCGGCGACAAGCCCGGCGCAGGACGAGCGCAGGGGCGCCTGACACCGCTGGCCAAGGAGATCGTGGCCGGCTTCGGCGTGGCCGGAGTGAAGGCGGCGATGGACGTCGTGGGCCTCGAGGGAGGACCGGTACGTCCGCCCCTCCTTCCCTTGCGCGCGGCCGCGCTCGACAGGGTGAAGGAGCTGGTGCGCGACGCGCGACTCTCGCGCGCCGCCTGACGTGGCCGGCGCCGACGACGCACG
>DATFFZ010000253.1:0-33628 GCA_035249845.1 Gemmatimonadaceae bacterium | reverse complement strand
GGTGCGCCAGTTGTAGAGCACACCGCGCCGGAGGTCCACCGAGAGCTCCACCTCGCACGCACTCGGATCGAGTGGCGCGGCACGGAGCGTGGCGCGGAGCTGCTTGACGTTGAGCCCGAACTGGGTGTACGACCACGCCTGGTGATACTCGGTGAGCGGCGGAAGGTCGAAGACCATGACACCGCTGTCGAGCGGATGCGCGCCCATGGAGTCGCGGAAGGCGGCGCTGAACGGCTGGCCTTGCAGCACGCGTCCGATGGCCTGGAGCACGCGCTTCTTGTCCGCCCGGATGACGCAGGTGACGGCCAGCGTGCGGTCGACGTTTCCCAACACCCGCATCGCGGCGCTCTCTTCCCAGCGCGGAAGATCGCGCGCGGGGATCACCGCCTCGGGGCGCTGCACCTCGGCCAGCGCGAGCGAGACGAACTGGCGGGAGATCCCCGCTTCCACCGCCGCCTCTTCGACGTCACGCACGCGGTAGCCGCTGGTGGGGACGGCCGCGGTGCTCGACAGGCCGTCGGTGCGCCGCGCGCGAGCCTCCAGCTTCTGCGCGGCATCGGCCTGGAGCTGCGCGGCGCGTTGCCAGACGATGGCGGCCTGCTCCTCCGACAGCATGGCGTGCGCGCCGGAGATGGGGGACGCGACCTCCAGCTCCGCCGCCAGGAGCGCCTTGCCGAGGGCGTCGGCGAAGGCCTCGCCATTGGCCAGGCGGTCGTCGGGGCGCTTGAGCAGGCACCGGTCGATGACCGCCGCCACCGCGGCCGGCACATCCGGCGCCACGCTCCTGAGCTCCGGCGCGGGGCGCGTGGCCTGCGCGACGAGCGCCGCCGGGATGGTCGGCTCGTCGAATGGCAGGCGCCCGCTCAGGAGGTAGAACCCCACCACGCCTAACGAGTACAGGTCGCTCCGTCCGTCCAGCGGGCCGCCCGCCACCTGCTCCGGGCTCATGTAGTGGACGGTCCCGAGGACGTAGCCATCCTGGGTGAGCCTGGGGTTGGCCTCGACGCGCGCGATGCCGAAGTCCGTCACCAGCGTGCGGCCGGAGCCGCGCTCCACCAGGATGTTCTCCGGCTTCACGTCGCGGTGGACGACGCCCCGCGCGTGCGCGTAGGCGAGTGCCCACGCCACCTCGCGCAGGTAGCGCACGGCGTCCGCCACGGGTAGGGGTCCGCGCGCCTGCACGCGCTCGCCGAGCGACTCGCCGTCGACGTAGGCCATCACGAAGAAGGCGTGCCCGTCGGCCTCGTCGGCGCTGTAGATGGGAACGATGTTCGGGTGCGAGAGGTTGGCGGCGGTGCGTGCCTCCCGGAGAAAGCGCTCGCGGATCTCCGGATCGGCGCTGAGCTGCGGCGGCAGCACCTTGATCGCCACCGGGCGATCGAGCTTCACATCGCGCGCGAGGAGCACGACTCCCATCCCCCCTCGCCCGAGCGGCTTCTCGAAGGTGTATTGCCCGTGTAGCGCGGTCTCCAGCGCCGCGAACTCCGTCAGCTCTCGCTCGGCCATCGCCTCTCGGTGACGGGGTACCATGCCGGCAATCGACAGCGACTAAGTAACACTACGCCGAATCGACGCGGGAGTGTCCGGGCACGGAGGCGCGTCGTCCGCCGACCGTGGAGGGCTCCGCCTGGCGCCGGCAGTCAGCCGTCGCGCGACGCGTCCATCGCCTGACGAGGCACGCGGAGACGCAGCCGCACGGTGGTCCCGCTGCCCTCGGTGCTGTCGATCGTGATTTCCCCGCCCCACCCCTCCACCAGCTGCCGGCTGATGGCCAGGCCGAGGCCGCTCCCGCTGGTGCGCGTGGAGAAGTGCGGCTCGAAGATGCGCGGGAGGACGGCGAAGGGAATGCCATGTCCGTCGTCCTCGACTTCGATGAAGACGTGGTCATCGGAGCGTGAGCCGCGCAGCTCCACGCGGCGAGCCGCCGCGTGGCGCGCGTTCTCCAGGAGGTTCAACAGCACCTCGTGCAGCTCTTCGTCGCGCGCCAGCGCAAGGAGCGGGTTCTCCACGCCGGTGACGTGCCACGCCACGCCGTCGCGCCCCATGCGCTCGAGCTCCACCACCTCGCGCGCCACGCGCGCCGCGTCGGTCGGCTCGGCGGGGAGGCGCTCGGCGGGTATGGTTCCGTAGCGGCTGAATCCGCGCGCGATCTCGTCCAGGCGGTCGATCTCCGCCAGGATGCGCGACACGTTCTGATCGAGGATGACGTCGAAGTCGGGGCGCGCGTCGGCGTGCGCGCGCTTCAGGTGCTGCACGCCGAGACGGATCGGGGTGAGCGGGTTCTTGATCTCGTGCGCCACCTGACGCGCCATCTCCCCCCACGCCAGCACGCGCTGCGCCCGCGCCAGCTCGCTGACGTCGTCCAGGGTGATGACGGCGCCGCGCCCACCGCCCGACAATCTCGTCAGGCGCGCGTGGTGCTGGCGCCCATCGAGCAGCAGGTCGAACTCCTCCTCGTCCTCGCCCGACTGAAGGAAGAGGCCGACACGCCCGGCCAGCTCCTGCGGGAGCGCCGCGTCGAGCGGCGTCCCCGGCGCCGTCTCGCGCCCGAGCAGCCGCTCCGCCTGCGGATTGGCGAGCGTCACCACTCCGTCGGCGCTCACGGCGATCACGCCGCTGGCTACGTTTCGCAGCACCGCCGAGGTACGCCGTTGCGCCGCCTCGAGCGCCGCCTGACTCTCGCCCAGATCCGACGCCATGCGCCGGAAGGCGGAGAAGACGGGCACGAACTCGGCGGGCGGCGTCCCGGCGAGCGGGGGCTCGCGCTCGCCGCCGGCGATGGCCAGCGCGGCGCGACGCAGGCGGCCGATCGGCTCGGCGAGCGAGCGGGCTACGACGCCGCTCAGCAGCAGCGCGGCCATCCCTCCCAGCACGGTGGAAAAGAGCACCAGCACGCCCAGGTCGCGCCGCCGCTGCTGGAGCGCGTGCTCGCTGCCGCGCGCGGGAGCCGCGAGCACCACGCGCTGTGATCCGCTCTCGGTGATCGCCCGGAAGCCGAAGAGCGCGCTCACGTCCCCCACCCGCTGGACGCCGCTCACGGTGACCTCGCGCCCCGCTTCGAGCGACCACTGCACGCGCGGGGGGAGGAGGCGCCCCGTCGGCGCCAGCTCCTCGAACACCGGCTTGGACGACTGGTTGAGCACCCCGCCATGATAGATCAGCAGTGGCGTGTCGAGCCGTCCGCCGGTGTTCTGCAGTCGCTCGGTGTTGCCGCCGAGGGCCAGCGTGCGGAGCAGCTCGCTCACCAGCAGCTCGCGCGACTGGCGGTCCTCCTGCTGCAGGCGGCGGTAGCTCCAGATGGCGAAGATCGCCGCCGGCACGACGAAGAACGCGAACAGCGCCAGCGTGAGGCGCGACCGAAAGCTCGAGGTCCACCTCTTCAGGCGCCCGCGGAGCCAGCGGCCGAAGGCATCGTCGGCGAGTACGGTGAACGCCCAGAGCGCGATCAGGATGAGCAGATCGAAGATCACCACCAGGGCACCGCGTTCGATCAGCAGGTCGAGGCTGCGGAGCTCCACCTCGATGTGCGCGCGGGCCGGCCCGCGCGCCGTGGCGACGACGCGGTCGCCGTGCAGCTCGCTCCCTTCACGGTACCAGTTGGTGATGCCCTCGCTGGCCAACGGCGCGGGGTCGAGCTCCACCAGCGACATCGCGTATGGCGGCTCGCCGGCGTCGCGCGACTCGAGCCCGACGAGCGGTATGAACGGGTCGTCGGGGATGAGGCGCGTGCGGGGCGCCACCACCACGGTGGTGACGGTGCCATCGTCATGCGGGACGGCCAGCACCTGAAAGAGTCCCGGCGTGCCCATGATGGGCTCGATCACCGGGCGCTCGGCCCGGAGCGCCTCGCCCACCAGAAGGCTCACCTCCTGCGCGGGCGACTCGAAGTCGGCCAGCGACAGCTCGGCGCGCGGCGGACCGCCGGCGGTCCAGCTGATCATCTCCGTCGGGTAGCCGGTGCCCACCAGGTCCGAGCGTACGAACTGGCGCAACAGATCGCCGGCCGTGCGCGGCGGGGCGGACTGGCTCAGCGCCTCGGCGAAGCGCTCGAGCGCGCCGCGCACGCTCGGCTCCTCGACGCCTAACGAGGCGACGTCGCGCTCGGCCAGCGCGATGCGACCGCGCACCCCCGCGTTCCAGGTGAGGGTGGTGGCGCCGAGCGCGGCCACGCTGGCGGCGGTGAGGACCAGCGCGCGATGGCGTCGGGTGAGTGCCAGGGCACCGATGACCACGATCCAGAGCACCGTATACCACGGGGGCCATCGTCCGGCGCTGTCGAGCGCCACGGGACCGAGCAGGGCGGCGATCGTCGCCAGGACCGGCGCCACCAGCGGCGGCGCTCCACGTGACGGACCGATGGCCGCTCCACCGGCCGCCGCCGCGCCCAGGAGGAGCGCGGTGGCGGCGAGAAAGAGGGCCACCTCCCACCCGAGCCACAGCCCCGCGGTCACGCCGCCCGGCGGCGACGTCACCCCGCGCGCCAGATCCCGCAGGAGGAAAGGGCCGGCCACCATGAGCACGAGCACGATCGCCAGCGCCAGCCAGCGCGACTGCGCGCGAACGCGCGCGCGCAGCAGGATGAGGAGCGCCAGCAGGAGGAGCGCGCCGGAGAGGAGCAGCGCCGCCACGCTGGCGGTGAAGGCGCCGCCGATCCCGGCGAAGTACACGGTCGGATCGAAGAGCGGCGACGCGCTGGAGAAGGTGCTGAGCGGAAGCACCGCCACCGCGGCGAGGCCGAAGGCGAGCGGGAGCAATCGCGGCGCGATGCGGGTGGTCGTCCGCCAGACGGCGGCGAGCAGCAGGGCGAGCGCGATCGCCAGCACGGCGGAGAGCGTCTCGCGCGCCGTCAACAGCGCCTGGAGCCGCGCCTCCTCGGGCGAGGGTGGGAGCGGCGTGGCCTCGAGGAGCGGACGTCCGGCGGGGGCGTAGAGCGCCACTCCTTCGGCGGGCGTGCCGGATTCGGCCACCACCACGTCGAAGCCGCGGACGCGACTCGATGCCGCGACGCGCCCGGCCAGCGTTTTCGCCAGGTTGTCGGCGGGCGGCTCGGCGTGGATGACCGCGGTGGCGATGGCGCGTCGCTGGCCGCGCTCGGCGTCCGCGTACAGCGTGGTGTAGAATGGCGTGAAGGCGACGCCTAACGAGTCGCGCAGCGAGTCCAGCGGAACGTAGAGCTGTCCGGCCCACGCGCGGGGCACTCCGTCGGCGATGAGGACCACCGCACGCTCGCCGCCGCGCGGGAGCAGCCGCCCCAGCGCGGCGAAGGCCTCGTCATCGCCCTCGGGCGCATCGAGGGCGCGCTCGGCCAGCGAGCGAAGAAGCCGCTCGGTGAGCGCCAGCGAGCGCTCGAGCGACTCGGCGCCGCTCCGCACGATGGCGCGCTCGTAGGCGGGCCAACCGTGCTCGATGCGCGCCAACGTGCGCGTGGTGAGCGACGCCGCGAGGCAGAAGAGGAGCATCACCACCGCCGCGGAGATCGTCCACGCGCGGGCGCGCCATGGCGCGCGCACCCCGAGCACGAGCGCCAGGACGGTGGCGCCCACCGTCACCAGGAGGTAGCGTACGGTCGGCGTGCGCAGCCAGAGCGCCCCGCTCAACAGCGCGATGCCGAGCGCGGCGTGGGACACGTGAACGGCGAGCGTGGCGCGCGCGCGTCCCACTCGTGGTCCGAGCACCGGTTGCACTTCACCGCGATCCGTGATGACTCAGCCCCTCCCGGCGTACGAGCCGACGAGCGCGCGAGCGCCTCGGCTGCTCAAGGACATGCACCCGGCCGCGGTGGCCTCGGTGGTCGCCGACGACCCGCGTCTCATCATCCCGGTCGGCACGTGCGAGCAGCACGGCCCACATTTGCCTCTGGGAACCGCGACCATCATCGCCGAGCGCATGGCCGACGAGCTCTCGGCGGAGTTTGGTGTGATTCGTGCGCCGACGGTGGAATATGGAGTGAACGTTCAGACGGAGCGTGATTTCCCGGGAAACGCCTCGGTGCGTCGCAAGACGCTCCACCGGCAGCTCAACGACCTTCTGGCCTCCTGGGAGGCCTCGGGGTTCCGGGAATTTATCTTGCTGACGGCGCATGATCACGACCCGCATCAGGAAGCGATGGCCACGGTCATCACCAAGGTGTCTCGCGTGCGGATGGTGGACCTGTTCGCCGTGAACATCAGCGATCTGCTGGAGGGACAGCGCGAGCACATGCACGGTGATGAAGTGGACACGTCCCTGATGCTGCATCTGGCTCCGCATCTCGTGCACATGGAGCTGGCCCAGGACGAGATGATGTCACGCGAAGCGCTTCGCCGTTACCGTCGTGGTTGGATTCGCGTCCCCAGGGAGAGCGCCGGCTCGATTGGACGTCCGACGCTCGCGACCGCCGACAAGGGACGCGCCATCTTCGAGCGCATCCGTGATCGCATCAGCACGCGGATCTTCCTCTCTCCCGCCGCGGTCGACTAGGAACCCGCATCCTTTCGCCGGGTATCATCATGTACGCCATGCGCTACGCAATGTTGCCATTCGCGCTCGTACTCGCCGCCGCTCCGCTGACGGCGCAGTCGGCCGTGGTGGATGAAGGAAGCTTCACCATCACGCGCGACCGGGATCGCATCGGCCGCGAGGACTTCGTCGTGCGCCGGACCTCGAGTCCGGGGGGCGATGTGCTCGTGGCCAGCGCCACCGTGTCGTACAACGGTCGCCGCCTCTCCCCCGCCCTGCGCGCCGACTCCACCGGCGCGCCACTGGCGTATCAGGTGGAGGTGCGCACCGGCACCGACATCGCCGAGCGTCTGGTGGGTCAGGTGGGACGCGGCCGGT
The DNA here is from genome assembly GCA_035249845.1 of Gemmatimonadaceae bacterium. Classification (GTDB taxonomy): domain Bacteria; phylum Gemmatimonadota; class Gemmatimonadetes; order Gemmatimonadales; family Gemmatimonadaceae; genus DATFBY01. The sequence continues at coordinate 26,812 of DATFFZ010000253.1, read as the reverse complement.
TCAGCGCCCGCGTGCGCACGCCGCAGGGCGAATCGGCGAAGGAGTACATCGTGTCCACCGGCGCGCTGGTGCTGGATGATGACGTCTTCCACCAGTACTACTTCGTGGCGCGCCGCCCCGACGGCGGCTCGATCCCGGTGGTGATCCCGCGCCGCAACGTGCAGGTGACGATGCGTGTCGAGCAGGCCGGTTCGGAGGCGGTGACCGTCGGTGGCCGGCAGATCACCGCGCGCCACATCGTGCTGCATGGCCCCTCGGGTGACGACCGACACATCTGGGCGGATGCCCAGGGTCGTGTGCTTCAGGTCCGGGTGGGCGGCGTGACCGCGGTCCGAGACGAGCCGCCCCGATGAGGCGATGATGAGGAAAACGCCCCGCCTGACGGCGGGGCGTTTTCTTTTTCGGGGAGCGCCGCACGGCTCACGTCTATGCTCTCCACGTGCGGCCGCTTCCCCCGCCCCACTCTCCCATCTGTCACGCCTGAAACCGCCTCCCCCTCCCTCCCGTACGTCAGGCAGACTCCCACGAGGACCAATCCACGATGCGAATACTGCTGCTCATCGCCATCGCGCTCTCGGGCGTGATGCTCAGTGGGCGCCAGGTGACGGCGCAGGAGCCGGCAGGCACCCCCGGCCCCGCGCTGACGCTGGATGAGGCGATCCAGCTCGCCGTTCGAAACAACCCCGAGCATCGGCAGGTGCTCAACAACGCGCGCTCGGCGGCCGCTGCCAGGCGCAGTGCTTTCGGACAGCTCCTGCCACGCGCCGACGCCCGCTTCTCCAGCGAGTATCGCAAGGAAGGCGCGGCCCCGATCAACGGCGTCACCTTTTCCACCGGCTCCAACGTCTATCAGTCCTCGTACTGGCTGGGACTCACCTACGATCTCAGCGCATCCACCTTTCTGAACCCGCGTCTCCAGAGCGCCAACGAGCGCGCGGTCGACGCCGACATCAGAGGGTCGACCGAGACGGTGCGCCACAACGTCGCGCAGCAGTATCTCCAGGCGCTCCAGTCGAAAGCGCAGGCCGAGCTTCAGGACTCCCTGGTGGTCACCGCCGAGGCGCAGCTCCAGCTGGCGCGCGCCCGGCTCGCGGTGGGGTCAGGCACGTCGCTCGACGTGAGCCGCGCCGAGGTCACTCTCGGGCAGCAGCAGGTGGCCTCCATCCAGGCCCACAACACGGCTGAGATCGACAAGCTGCGCCTTTTTCAAACCCTTGGTGTACCACAACCTGCGAATGTCGAGCTCACGTCGCGCTTTACCGTCGCCGACCCGAATTTCTCCCTCGACTCCCTCCAGGCGCTGGCGCGCGCGCAGAATCCCACGCTCAACGCGTTGCGCTCGAGGGACCGGGTGGCCAACGTGAACGTGAGGATCGCCCGCTCGGCGTACCTCCCCAGCCTCAACGTCAACACGGGTTGGGGGGGCTATACGTATCAATACAGCAACCGGAACTTCCCGGTTCAGCAGGCCATCGCCAACTTCGGCAGCTGCATGTCCACCGACTCGCTGCGCCGGGGCGCTGGCCTGCCCGGACTCGACTGCTCCACGCTGGACGTCACACCGGAGCGCGCCGCGGCCATCCGCCGGGCGAACAACCAGTTCCCCTTCGACTTCACGAAGCAGCCGATGAGCATCTCCGCCACCCTGTCAGTCCCGATCTTCGACGGCCTCACGCGCGAGCAACGCGTGGAGGAGGCGCGCGCGGAGCGTGAGGACGCGCGCTATCGCGTGCGGGCCCGCGAGCTCCAGCTCTCGGCCGACGTCACCGCCGCGTATCTCACCCTCACCGCGCAGGCACGCGCCGTCGCGCTCCAGGAGCAGAACGCGCTCAAGGCGCGCGAGGAGCAGCGGCTGGCGGAGGAGCGCTACCGGGTGGGGGCGGGGACGTTTCTCGATGTCACCCAGGCACGCTCGTCGCTCGAGCGCGCCGAGAACGATCGCATCAACGCCATCTACGAGTTCCACAAGGCGTTCGCCGCGCTCGAGAGCGCGGTGGGACGCCCTCTGCGATAACGCGAGGACGAACACATGAGCCGACGGACGAAGTGGTCGATTGGAGTCATCGCCCTCCTGCTGATCGCGGGGGTGGTCGCCCTCTCGGCGGCCCGGGGTGGGAACAAGGGAGTCGAGGTGCGCATGGAACCGGTGCAGAAGCGCGACCTCGTGGCCTCCGTGACCGCGAGCGGGAAGGTCGAGCCGCGCACCAAGGTCGATCTGTCCGCCGACATCACGGGTCGCATCGTGCGGCTCGCGGTGAAGGAAGGGCAGATGGTGAGCAAGGGACAGTTCCTGCTCGAGATCGACCCGGCGATCTACCAGGCCGCCGTGCAGCGGCAGGACGCGGCGCTGGCCGCCGCCCGCGCCGAGGCGGTGCGCGCCAAGGCCAGCTACGACAACGCGCTCAGCCAGTACAACCGGCTGAACCAGATCAAGCAGTCGAACCCGACGCTCATCGCCGACGAGGAGATCGAGCGTCTCAAGACCACGGCGGAAGTGAACCACGCGGCGTACGAAGCGGCGCGGCACAACGTGGCGCAGACGGAGGCCACCGTCCGCGACGCGCGCTCCAGTCTGGCCAAGACGGTGATCGTCTCCCCCATGGCCGGTCGCATCACCCGCCTCAACGTCGAGCTCGGTGAGACGGCGATCATGGGTACCCTCAACAAGGACGCCGCCACCCTGCTCACGATCAGCGACATGAGCGTCCTCGAGACGCTGGTGAAGGTGGACGAGACCGATGTGGCGCGCATCTCGGTGGGCGACTCGGCGATCGTCGAGATCGACGCGTTCCCCGACACGACGTTCGTGGGAAAGGTGGTCGAGATCAGCAACAGCTCGGTGATCAGCCCCACCACCGGGCAGCAGGCGGACCAGGCGGTGGACTACGAGGTCCGCGTGCAGCTTCTGGATCCGCCACCCGAGACGCGCCCGGACTTCTCCACCACGGCGAAGATCATCACCGCCACGCGGAACGCGGTGCTCTCGATCCCGATCATCGCGCTCACCGTCCGCGAGCACGAGCCGAACGAGAACCGGGATTCGGCGCAGGTGGCGTTGGGCCGGAGAGCGGCGAAGGAGGTGGGCAAGCGCGACGTCGAGGGCGTGTTCGTGGTCGGTTCCGACAGCAAGGTGACCTTTCGTCCAGTGAAGATCGGCATCGCCGGCGAGGAGTATTTCGAGGTCATGAGCGGGCTCACCGACGGCGAGCGGATCGTGGCCGGCAGCTATCAGGCCATCCGCGAGCTGAAGGAGGGCACGGTGGTGCGTGAAGCGAAGAAGACGGAGAAGAAGGACGGCGACAAGACCGGAGCGAAGACGTGAGCCCTGACACGCGCGAGACGGCAATCAGCACGACGGCCGAGCGGGAAGCGGTCGTCGGCTCGATGGGGGCGACACCCTCCCAGGAGTGGGTGATCGTCACCCGCGGATTGTCGCGGGACTACGACATGGGCGGCGAGGTGGTGCACGCGCTGCGGGACGTGGACGTGGCAGTCCGTCGGAACGAGTACGTGGCGATCATGGGACCGTCGGGGTCGGGGAAGTCGACGCTCATGAATCTCATCGGCTGTCTCGACACGCCGACGGCGGGCGAGTACTGGCTCAACGGGCAGCTCGTCTCGGACATGAGCGACGACGAGCTCGCCCGCGTGCGCAACAAGCAGATCGGGTTCGTCTTCCAGACGTTCAACCTGCTGCCGCGCGCCACGGCGTTGCACAACGTGGAGCTGCCGCTGGTGTACGCCGGTGTCCCGTCGGCGGAGCGGAAGCGGCGCGCCAGCGAGGCGCTCGCGCGCGTGCAGCTGAGCGACCGCATGGATCACCGGCCGAACGAATTGTCGGGCGGGCAGCGGCAGCGTGTAGCCATCGCCCGCGCGCTGGTGAACGACCCCGCCATCCTCCTGGCGGACGAGCCGACGGGGAATCTCGACTCGACCACCTCGGAGGAGATCATGCGGGTGTTCGAAGAGCTCGCCCGTCACGGGCAGACGGTGATCATGGTGACGCACGAGGCCGACATCGCCGCCCACGCGCGCCGCGTGGTGACGCTGCGCGACGGCCGCATCTCCTCGGATGAGCGGCGGGAGAGATTCTCCGTTCGCGCCACGGTCTGACGTGGGGGTCCTCGAGGCGGTCCGGCTCGCGCTGCAGCAGATCCGCGTGCAGAAGCTGAAGAGCTTCTTCACGCTGATCGGCGTGATGATCGGCGTGATGTTCCTGGTCGCGGTGGTGGCGGTGATCAACGGCATGAGCCGCTACATGGAAGTGGAGTTCGCCGGCAAGCTGATGGGGATCAACACCTTCACGCTGCGGCACCGGCCGTACTTCAACGTGAACACCACCGAGGAAGAGTTCCGTCAGTGGCGCCGGCGGCCCCGCATCATGCTCCACGATGTGGATCCGGTGGTGGCCGCGCTCCCCGAGGACGTGAAGTGGTCGATCGAGAGCCGCGACAACATTCCGGTGGCCACGCGCGACCGGCGCGCCCGTGTCGTCGAGGCGTTCGCCGTGGATGGCGACTACTTCGAGATCAAGAAGCTGAACGTGGAGTCGGGGCGCCTCATCGCGCCGCAGGAGTTCCTGGTCGGCACCAACGTGCTGGTCATCGGGCAGGACGTGAAGGAGCGCTTCTTCCCCAACGTCGATCCACTCGGCAAGGAGCTCAAGGTCGGCGGGCTTCCCTACCGCATCATCGGCGTGATGGAAAAACAGGGGAGCGTGTTCGGTCTCTCGGTGGACAAGTTCGTGGTGGCGCCGATGAACTCGCAGATGGCGCGGCTGCTCAACCGCCGGCCGGGGGTGATCGACGGCATCGTCCTTCAGTCCAGCACGATGACCGGCATGCGCGAGGGGATGGAGCGGGTCCGACAGGTCATGCGCGGCCGGCACAAGCTGCGCCCCGGTCAGCCTGACGACTTCGCCATCGAGACCACCGAGTCCGCGCTCTCGTTCTGGGCGAGCATCGAGCAGGTGCTGGTCATGGCCGGGATCGTGCTGCCGGCCATCGGTCTCCTGGTGGGCGCCATCGTGATCATGAACGTCATGCTCATGGCGGTGTCGCAGCGCACGCGGGAGATCGGCATCCGGAAGGCGCTGGGCGCCCGACGGCGGGACATTCTGAGTCAGTTCCTGGTGGAGGCGGCGACCCTCAGCAGCGTGGGCGCGCTGGCCGGGATCGCTCTGGGAATCGCGATCGCCGCGCTGGTGGAGGTGGCCACGCCCATGCCGGCATCGGTCTCCGCCTGGTCGATCGTGGTCGCCGTGTCGCTCGGCGCGGGCGTGGGGATCGTCTCCGGCCTGTACCCGGCGGCTCGCGCGTCGCGTCTGGATCCCGTGGTCGCCCTTCGCCAGGAGTGAGCGTGAGCGTCGCCCCGTTCCTCACACGCGCGCTCGCCCTGCTCGAGGGGGTCGGCATCGCCTTCGACTCGATCCGCTCGAACAAAGCGCGCGCCGCGCTCACCATCGCCGGCGTCGCCGTCGGCGTGTTCGTGGTGGTCGCCATCTCCGCCGCCATCTACGGCATCAATCGAAGCGTCGCCGCCGACTTCGAGGCCGCCGGGCCGACCTCGTTCTTCATCTACAAGTATCCGATCGAGTTCAACACCTGCGACGGAACGGACGAGACCTGTCCCTGGATTCACTATCCGCCGCTCACCGTCGAGGAGACGCGGGCCATCGAGCAGCTCCCGTCCATCCGCGGCGCGACGATCCACATCGGGAGCTCGGCCGCCTTCCGCTACAAGGACCGCCGCCTGGCGTCGGGGCTCATCGACCTGTACACGCCGAGCTGGACCGATGTGGACGGGGGAGACATCTCGCCGGGACGGAGCTTCACCTACGCCGAGAACGAGACGGCCGCGCGACTGGTGCTGATCAACGACAAGATGGCCGAAGTGCTGTTCGGCGACGCCGAGCCGCTCGACAAATCCATTTACATCAACGGCGTCCCGTTCAGGATCATCGGGCTCTACCACTACAAGGCGAGCTTCCTCGGCACGCCCGGTCGCGAAGGCGGTGACCGTCCGCGGGCGGTGGTCCCCTTCGAGACCGGTCGCCGCCACCTGGGGGTGAGGGTCGAGTGGGCCGACCTCACCATCAAGCCGCACGATGGCGTCCCGCGCGACCAGGCGATGGACGAGGTCACCGCGCTGCTCCGTGGGGTGCGCGGCCTCAAGCCCGGGCAGACGAACAACTTCTTCGTCACGCCGCAGGAGAAGCTGTTCGAGTTCTGGAACCGCCTGACGAGAATATTCTTCTTCGTGATGCTGGTGCTGTCCGGGATCGGCCTCATGGTCGGCGGCGTCGGGGTGATCGCCATCATGATGATCTCGGTCACGGAGCGCACGCGGGAGATCGGCGTCAGGAAGGCGCTCGGCGCCACCAAGGGGACGATCCTCTGGCAGTTCCTGGTGGAGGCGGCGACGCTCACCGGCGTCGGCGCGATCCTCGGCCTGCTCATCGGTGTCGGCCTCACGGCGCTGGTGCGCACCGCCACGCCGATCCCGGCCAGCATCCCCGGCTACGCGATCTTCATGGCGCTCGCCGCCAGCGCCTTCACGGGAATCCTGTTCGGCCTCCTGCCGGCGATCAGGGCGGCGAAGCTCGATCCGGTGGATGCGCTGAGGTACGAGTGACTCTCCCCAACCGCGTATCTCGATGAACTACACCGAGGCCGTCGTCCTGGCCCTGCGCCAGATCCGCGTGCAGAAGCTGAAGAGTTTCTTCACGCTGCTCGGGGTCATGATCGGCGTGATGTTCCTCATCGCGGTGGTGTCCATCGTGGCCGGGATGAGCCGGTACATGGAGGAGGACTTCGTCGGAAAGCTCATGGGGGTGAACACCTTCGAGCTGAGGCGTTTTCCCAACATCAACCTCGGCAACGTCACCGACGACCAGTGGCGTGAATGGCAGCGCCGGCCGTACATCATGGACTCCGACATCGAGCCGGTGGTGAGCCAGCTCCCGGAAGGCACCCGCTGGGCGGCGCAGAACGGACGGCAGAACATCGAGATGGAGAGCGACCTGGCGCGCCCGCGGCGCCTCCTCCTCTTCGCGGTGGATGGCGAGTACTTCGAGATTCGGCGCATGGAGATCGCCAGGGGACGCGCGCTGGTGCCGCAGGAGCTCGCGCATGGAGCGTTGGTCGCCGTCATCGGCGACGAGACGGCGCGTCACTTCTTCCCCAACGTCGAGCCCGTCGGGAAGGAGCTGAAGATCGGCGGCGTGAAGTATCGCGTGGTGGGTGTCGCCAAGAAGCAGGGAAACATCTTCGGCATCTCGCTCGACAAGTTCGCCGTGACGCCGCTCAACTCCCCGGCGCGTCGGCTGACGTTGGCGCACGGCCGCATCGGGACGCTCATGATCCACTCGCGCTCCAAGCCGGAGATGCTCGACGCCATGGAGCAGGTGCGGCAGATCATGCGTGGGCGACACAAGCTGCGTCCCGCGCAGCCCGACAACTTCGCGCTCACCACTTCGGAGTCGGCGCTCGAGTTCTGGACCAAGGTGAAGCGGATCATGACGTTCGCCGGCGCAGCGCTTCCCGCCATCGGACTGGTGGTGGGCGCGATGGTGATCATGAACATCATGCTGGTGGCGGTGGCCGAGCGCACCCGCGAGATCGGGATCCGGAAGGCACTCGGCGCGCGCCGACGCGACATCCTCGGGCAGTTCCTCGCCGAGTCGGCCACGCTGAGCACGCTCGGCGCGGCCATCGGCGTGGGGCTCGGCTTCGCGCTGGCGGGGATCATCGCCGCCACCACTCCCCTTCCCGCCTCGGTCGCTCCCTGGTCGATCGTGGTGGGCGTGCTCTTAGGCACGGTGGTGGGAATCCTGGCCGGCGTCTATCCGGCCAGCCGGGCTTCGCGGCTGGACCCGGTTCACGCGATGCGGCAGGAGTGACCATGCGCCTCGTCGACAAGGTGCTCACCAGCCTCGAGGGGATCTCCATCGCCTTCGACAGCATCCGGTCCAACAAGGTGCGCGCGGCGCTCACGATCGTGGGCGTGGCGGTGGGCGTGTTCGTCGTGGTCGCCATGTCGGGCGCGGTGTACGGCATCCGCGCCAGCGTGGAGCGCGACATCCGCGCCGCCGGTCCCACGTCGTTCTACGTCTTCCGGCGCGGCGACTTCTTCGAGAGCTGCGACGGCTCGGAAGAGACGTGCCCGTCGCGCCGGAATCCGGCGATCACTCCGGCCGAGGTGGCCGCGCTGCAGCGGCTGCCCTCGCTCAAGGCAGTGGCCGCGCGCGTCGCGGGGTCGGCGTCGTTCAAGTACAAGGATCGGGCGCTCAAGTCGGCCGGCTTCGACGCCTACAGCGCCGCCTGGCCGGAGATCGATGGTGGCGACATCTATCCGGGTCGGGCCTTCACCCCGGCCGAGGTCAACGCCGCGGCGCGGGTGGCGGTGATCAACGATCGGATGGCCGAGCGTCTCTTCGTCGACCTCGATCCGCTCGGCAAGACGATCACCATCGATGGGATGCCCTTCCAGGTGATCGGCGTGCACCACAGCAACGTGAGCTTCTTCGGCACGCCGACGCAGGACGCGGCCGACGAGGCCAAGGCCTTCATCCCCTTCGAGGCGGGGCGACGCTATCTGGACGTGTGGATGCGCGGTCTCGACCTCACCATCAAGCCGCGCGACGGCGTGGCGCGCGACGACGCGATGGACGACGTGACGGCGACGCTGCGCTCGCTGCGCGGGCTCAAGCCGGGCGCGCCTAACAACTTCGCCGTGATCGGCCAGGACGCGCTGATGGAGCAGTTCAACGGCTTCACCGGCAACTTCTTCCTGATCATGATCGCGCTCGCCTCGGTGGGCCTGCTGGTGGGTGGCGTGGGCGTCGTGGCGATCATGATGATCTCCGTCACGGAGCGCACCCGCGAGATCGGCGTGCGCAAGGCGCTGGGCGCCACCAAGGGGACGATCCTCTGGCAGTTTCTGGTCGAGGCGGCCACGCTCACGACCGTGGGCGCGGTCGTGGGCCTCCTCATCGGCATCGGCCTCACCGCGATCATTCGCACGACGACCCCGGTCCCCGCCACCGTCCCCTCCTTCGCCATCGCCGCCGCGCTGGCCATGAGCGCCTTCACCGGCATCCTCTGCGGCCTCGCCCCGGCGATCCGCGCGGCGCGACTCGATCCGGTGGAAGCCTTACGATACGAGTAAACGGCGGCCGACGGCCGCCGGCGGGGCGCGAGGAGCGGAAACGTCCGTGCGGGGAGAGGCTCGCGGGGGGCGCCGTGGTGTGCCGGCACTCCCGCTCCCCTCTCGGCGCTCCCCGCTGTTAATTCCTCCCGATGCGCACCGACGACGTCCTCCGCATCGCGGCCACGCAGATACGCGCCAACAAGCTGCGGTCGTTCTTCACGCTCCTCGGGATCATCGTGTCCGTCGCGTTCCTGGTGGCGGTGGTCGCCGTCATTCAGGGGATGAACGCGTACGTGCGCGAGAACATCGCCGGGGCGGTGGTGGGAACCAACGCGTTCCAGGTGCGGCGGACGCCGATCAAGGTCGGACTCTTCGACGATGAAGAGATCCGCGCCAACGCGCGCCGCCCCCGCATCACCCTGGACGACGCCGAGGCGGTCCGTCGCGGAGTGCCCGACGCCATGGCGGTGAGCCTGACGTCGGGATGGCCCACGCCCCAGGCCGACATCATCTGGCGCGACCAGACGCTGGGCGACGTGCTCATCTTCGGCGTCACCGCGCCGTACCAGACGGTGCAGGACTACCGCTTCGCCGCCGGCCGTCCACTCAGCGACGTCGACGTCACGCAGCGGCGCATGGTCGCCGTCATCGGCGCCGACGTCGCCGACAAGCTCTTCGACGGGCCCGACGCGGCCATCGGACGCGACGTGCGCATCCTCGGTGAGCGCTTCACCATCGTCGGCGTCATCGCCGCCAAGGGACGGGTCCTCGGCCAGTCGTTCGACGGCTTCGTGCTCCTCCCGCTCACCGCGTTCGAGATGCTCTACGGGAGGCGCAACACCAACACGATCTCGGTGAAGATGGCGGAAGCGGAGCAGGTGCCGGACGCCATGCTCCGCGCCGAGGAGGCGATGCGGCTCTCGCACCACCTCCGCCCCGGCCAGAACAACGACTTCTCGGTGGAGACCGCCGATGCGCTGATCGAGTTCTGGCGCAACCTCACGCGCATCCTGTTCAGCGTGATCCCGGCGATGGTCGCGATCGGCATCCTGGTCGGCGGCATCGTGATCATGAACATCATGCTCATGGCGGTGAACGAGCGCACTCGCGAGATCGGCTTGCGGAAATCGGTGGGCGCGACGCGCCGCGACATCCGCCGGCAATTCCTGGCGGAATCCATGATGCTCTCCCTGCTCGGCGGGCTCCTTGGCGTGACGACCGGCGGCGCCTTCGCGCTGCTCATCTCCACCGCGTCTCCCCTCCCCGCCCGGGTCAGCGCCTGGTCGGTGGGCATCGCCGTCATGCTCGGCGCCGGGGTGGGCGTGCTGTTCGGCGTCTATCCGGCCACGCGTGCCGCCCGGCTCGATCCGGTAACGGCGATGAGAGCCGAATGACCCTCGGCACGCAGATCCACGAGAGTCTCGCGCTCGCCTTCGACACGCTTCGCGTGAACAAGCTGCGCTCGTCGCTGACGATCCTCGGCGTGGTGATCGGGGTCGCAACGGTGATGACGATGGCGTCGATCGTCCAGGGGATCCGCGAGCAGATCGTGCATACGATCGAGATCGCGGGGCCAACCACGTTCTACGTGGTGAAGGTGTTCTCGCAGACGCCGCTCAATCCGGATCAGCTTCCGCGCTGGGTACGCATCCGCCCGGACGTCGACGACGCCGAAGCAGCGCGCATCGCCACCCTTCCGGAGATCGGCTACGCGTCGATCTGGGCGCAGATATTCGGGCGCATCGAGTACCGTGGCCAGCGCACGCAGCAGCTGACGATCTATGGCGCGGACGATCGGTACCAGGAGATCCAGGGCGGCGAGCTGATCATGGGGCGCTGGTTCACCCGCGCGGAGCTCACCGGTGGAGAGGCGGTGGGGGTGCTGTCCGAGGACGCGGCACGACGGGTATTCGGACGCGAGTCCCCGATGGGGAAGATCGTGCGTCTCCAGGGACGCTCGGTGAAGGTGATCGGACTGTACCAGCCACCGGGGAACATCTTCGCCCCGCCCGGGCAGGAAGTGGGCGCGATCATTCCGTTTGGCCTGGCGGACCGGCAGTTCTTCATCGACCGCACCAACGCACTCTTCATCTGCGTGAAGCCGCGCGCCGGCGTCACCGTGCAAGAGGCCCAGGACGCGGTGACGGTGACGCTGCGCGCCATGCGCGGCCTTCACCCCGGAAACCCGAACAACTTCGATCTGATCACCCAGGATCAGATCCTCGAGACGGTCAACAGCCTGACGGGTGTCTTCTTCCTGGTCATGATTGCGCTGGCCGGCACCGGGCTGCTGGTGGGCGGCATTGGGGTGATGGCGATCATGATGGTCTCGGTGACCGATCGCACGCGCGAGATCGGCGTGCGCAAGGCGCTCGGCGCCACGCGTCGCGTGATCCTCCTTCAGTTCCTGATCGAAGCCGCCACGCTCACGGGCCTCGGGGGTCTCATTGGCATCGCCCTCGGACTCGGCGCCGGCCGTGCCGTCAATCTCCTCATGAACATCGACGCCGCCCCACCGGTCCAACTCACCGCGATCGCGGTAGGAGTCTCGATCGGTATCGGCCTGGTGTTCGGCCTCCTCCCGGCCAGCAGAGCGGCGAGGCTGGATCCGGTGGAGGCGCTCAGATACGAGTGAAGGGAGGAGGGAGGAGGGAGGAGGGAGGAGAACAGCAACCGCAACGGCGGCATTAGGCATTGGGCATTCGGCATTCGGGGCCTTGGCGAAACGATTCCGTCGCGGGAGCCCGAATGCCGAATGCCTAATGCCTAATGCCGCCGTTGCCGTTCGCCGTTCCTCCTCCCTATCGTGTCCCCTCCGCAACCGCTCCCTCCCCCTGATCGATCTCCCACTCCTCATAAAACTGCCATCGCTGGTGGTACTCGCCGGTGGGGAGCCGGCGCCAGAACAGTCCTTTGCGCGGCAGGAGAATCGGGGTGCGAGGGGAAGGCGCGGAGGGGGCGAAGAAGACTTCGCCACCGGACTCTTCCATCGGCTCGGGAGCGCGAAGGCGCCACACCGCTCGCGCCAACGAGCTGTCGGCGGCGAGCATGAGGAGACCGCTCAGTGCGGGGAGACGGGACTCGGCGGCACAGAAGGCGATGACGACCTCGCCATCGTTGCTCGTCTCCAGGCTCAGCCGATGCATCCGACCGAAGACGTGATCGATGAAGTGCTGGACGAAGTCGGAGTCGAGCGGTGGGTACTCCCACATCTTGGACACGTAGCCATCGCCACGATACTCGAGCATCCAGGCGTAGCCCTCGGCCGCGATCCGCTGGCGCCACCCCACGCGGCTCGTCCCCGGCAAGGCGCGCTGCCCCTTGGGTTCCGGAGCGCCGGTGGCGACGCCGAGCTCTTCGCTCCCGACCACGCCCGTGGAGACCGAGAAGTTGGTGGCCAGGAGGACACTGTCGGCGCTCCGATAGCGGCGCCTGACGAGCTGCCACAGCGATCGGGCTTCCCTATCCTCATGATTCGGGCAGGCGGCCGCGACTCGCGCCAGTACGTCAGCGGTGGGCGCGTCGACCATGCCTGACAATCGGACGTCGAGCACCGTGTCACGCCGCGTGAGGAGCACGCGCCTCGCCGCGAAGCCGATGCGACGCACCGACAGCTCGCTGGCACCGCGGGACTCGACTTCGGTGAACAGAAATCGACCGGTGCTGTCCGTCAGGCGCGAGGCTGCCTGCGCTCCGCCGCGCCAGAGCTCCACCAGCACCGTCGCCAGCGGCCGGCCGGCGGTGCTCGACACCGTCCCGCGCACCTGCGCCCCGAGCCCACCCGCGCCGAGCATCGACCCCGCGACGATCGCGGCCACCGCGAGAGCGACGCGGTCGCACCTTTCGCGAATGCCGCGCCGCGCGATGTGCCTCATGAAGACTTGCCTGGAATGGGGAAGCTCACAGAGGACGATTCAGGGTCGAGTGAGATAGCGGAATCCGAATCGGGAAGCGGGAAGTGGGAATCGGGAAGCGAGCCGGCGGGTTTGGAAGGCCTCGCTTCGGCGAATCCCGAATCTCGAAACCCGTTGTATATTCTCCCGCCATGACGACGGTCGACCTGCTCGCCGTCGCGGCGCATCGCGACGATGTCGAGCTCACGTGCAGCGGGACGCTGATCAAAGCAGTAATGCTCGGCCGCCGGACAGCCGTCATCGATCTCACCCAGGGCGAAGCCGGAACACGCGGATCGGCGGAGCTGCGCGCCACCGAAGCCAGTCGCGCCGCCGAGATCATGGGTCTCACGGCGCGCGTCAACCTTGGCTTTCCGGACGCCGCGCTCGTGAACACCCCGGAGACCCGCATCGCGCTGGCGCGTGCCATCCGGCGATTTCAACCGAGGGTCGTCATCGCCCCCGCGCGCGACGGACGACATCCGGACCATCACACGGCTGCCCAATTGGTGCGCGACGCCTGCTTCATGGCCGGACTCGAGAAGGTCGCACCAGATGTTCCGAAGCACCGGCCGCACAAGCTCGTCCACTGCCTCACCTACCGCGAAGACCACATCAAGCCCACGTTCGTCGTCGACATCTCCGACGCCTTCGAGCAGAAGCTCGACGCCATTCGCTGCTATGCCTCGCAATTCGATGGCGTCGTTCAGGGCGGCGAAGTCTTCCCCAACGGTGAGCCGCTGTACGACGTGGTCCGCTTTCAGGCCGCCCACTACGGCTCGCTGATCCGTGTTCGCTATGGCGAGCCCTTCTTCACGTCGGAGACGATGCGCGTCGACGACATCACCGCCCTCGAGGTCTCCTCCTTTTGAACAGGTCGTCTTCTTCCCCTCCCGTGCCCGAAGAGATCGACTACCCCAGCTACCTCGCGCTCGACGAGCTGCTCTCGCTTCAGCGGCCGCTCTCGCGACCGGAGCACCCGGACGAGCTCCTCTTCATCGTGGTGCACCAGGCGAGCGAGCTGTGGTTCAAGGTCATCCTGCACGAGCTCGACACACTCGTCAGGCGCCTGGAAGCGCGCGACGCGCTGGGCGCGGTGTTCACGGTGAAGCGGGTGAATGCGCTGGTGCGAATCGTCACCGAGCAGCTCTCGGCGCTGGAGACGCTGCCGCCGCAGCGCTTCGCCGAGTTCCGCGGCTACCTGGGAAGCTCCAGCGGATCGCAGAGCGCGCAGTTTCGCGCCATCGAGGCGGCCTCGGGACTCCGCGACACGCACTTCCTGAACGCGTTGGCCGAGCACGGGGAGCCGCCAGCGCTGGTGCAGCGGTGGCTCGACCGGCCCACGCTTCAAGAGCTCTACGAGCAGCTCCTCGAGAGCGAGGCGCAGACGATCGAGAGCGTGTACGCCAGCCGCGTCGACTCGCCGTTGCTGCTGCTGGCCGAGGAGCTGCTGGAATACGAGCAGGGGTTCGGGCGATGGCGCTTTCTCCACGTGCAGCTGGTGGAGCGGATCATCGGACCCGGCACCACGGGCACGGGGGGGACGCTCGGGGCCCGGTATCTCCAACGCACCGTCTCGCAGCGCTTCTTCCCCAAGCTGTGGGAGATTCGCGCGCGATTCTTCGGCGCCGGGAGCTGAACTGGTGCGCCGAGGGTGAGTCTCCGCGACATCACGATCGCCGCCGGCCCCGGTACGCCCGAGTGGCCGGGCGACACGCCCTTCTCCTGCGGCTGGCCGTGGTCGATCGCGGCGGGGGCCAGCGTCAACGTTTCGGCGATCACCATGAGCCCGCACGTCGGCACGCACGCCGATGCGCCGATGCACGTTCGCGATGGATGGCCACCCTCCGAGGCGATCGACGCCGACGCGTTTCTCGGCCCGGCGCTCGTGCGCTCCCTGCCTGACGATTCTCGCGCGCTCGGCGCGCTCCTCCGCTCCCTGCCGATCCACGCGTCCGTGGAGCGACTCCTGCTCCGCACCGACCGGTCCATCGCCGATGGCCGATTCCCGGAGCACTGGCCGGTGCTCTCGGTGGAGGTGGTGGAGGAGCTACTGGCGCGCGGACTTCGCCTGGTGGGAGTGGATGCCCCTTCGGTGGACGCCCGCGAGAGCAAGACGCTGGACGTGCACCACGCGCTCTTCCGAGGCGGCTCGGCGATCGTGGAGAATCTGGACCTCCGCGCGGTGCCCGACGGCGAGTACGAGCTGGTCGCGCTGCCCATGCGCTTGCGGGGCGCCGATGCGGCGCCGGTGCGTGCGTTCTTGAGAGCGACCTGAGCGGTCGCGGCGCGGTGGCGCGCATCGTCTCCGATCGTCTTCCTAGCGCGCCAACCCGATGACCACCTCCCACCCGGAACCACTGAGCCCCCTCCCGCGCGCGACGCTCGCGTGGCTCCTCGCGCGCGCTCCCTGGCTGGCCGCGCTCGTGACGCTGGCGATCATCCTGCTCACCGAGCGTTCGGGTTGGCCGGTAGGCGTGTTCTACGACGACGGCATCTACCTCGACCTCGCGCGCGCGCTCATCGCCGGAGAGGGGTACCGTCACGCAGCGCTCCCCGACTCGCCAAGGGGCGTGCACTATCCGCCGCTCTTTCCGATGTGGCTCGCCGCCTGGTCGTGGCTCCGGTCGCTGTTTGGGGCGCACGACGTGGTGGCGTGGCTCAAGCTGGGGAACGCGCTTCTCGCCGCGCTGGCGGTGGCGCTGTGGAGCACGTGGGCCGCCAGGCGGCTCGCGCTTCACGTGGTGGTCGCGTCGCTCCTTTCAGCGGCGAGCGTGCTCGTCGTGCCGGCGCGAGCCGTCACCAGCACGCTCTTCTCCGAGCCCCTCTCCTGGGTGCTGTTGGCGCTGGCGCTGCTGCTCGGCGATGCGCCTTCGCCTGGCGACAACACAGGTGGGGGACGACGGTGGATGGGCGCGCTGGTTGCCGGTCTCCTCTCCGTCACCCGATCGGCGCTTCTCCCCTTCTCTCTTGCCGCCGCGCTGGATTCGCTCCGCGCCAGGCCGCTCTCCGCCGCTCGACGGATCGGGTTGGCCGCGGTGTGCCTCACACCGGCGCTCCTTTTCACCATCTGGACCATGCGCTACGCCGCCGACATTCCCGACGCCTGGCGGGGGAACTACGGCACCTACACGTCGATGTGGCGGGAAAGCTGGAGCGCGCCGTCGGATCTGGTAGCTCTGGCCGGCCGGCAGCTCGGCGGCTTCTGGCGGATCGCCGGCGCGATCTGGTCGGCGCCCGGCGCGGTCATCGCGCTGCTCGCCCTGGCGGCGGGGCTCGTTCCGCTCTGGCGCGCGCAGCGATGGGCAGTGCTCGGTCTGGCTGGCTACGTTCTGCTGGTGCTCATCTGGCCGATCGAGCCCGATCGTTTCGTGTGGGGGCTCTTGCCGCTCATCGCGCTCGTGTCGGCAGCCGGCGTGTCGGATCTCGTCCGGCGCTTCGGTGCGTTCCGTTGGACAGTGGTCGCGGGGCTCCTGCTGGTGCTCCTCCCGTTAGGCGCCTGCGGCCGCTGGACCGCGCGCGGCTACGCCAACCGAGGATGGATCGTCCCGCAGGAGATCGCGGCGCGCAACGCGTCACCGCTGGTCCGGTGGGGTCGCACGCTTCCGCGCGACGCCATCGTCCTCACCGGCAACGATCCGCTCTTCGCCCTGGCCACGGGGCTCCGCGCCGCTCCCGCGCTCCCCCCCGACCTCGGCGAGACCGGCGGCCGCCCCCGCTCCACGCCTGCTTCTCGTCTCGAGGCGAGCGCCTGCGCTCTCGGCCGCGGTTGGCTCGCCATCGGCGACTCGGCGGACCAGGTGGGAATCGCACTTCGCGCGGCCATGCGCTCCTCCACGCCAAGGCTCTCGCTGACGGAACGCGTCCAGCTCGACGGCGCCGGGGAGGCTTGGCGGTTCAGCTGCCGGTAGGTGGGGCGGCTGCGCGCCTCGTCCGTTCCCGTTAAATTTCCGAGGCTATGCCTTCGCCCATCTATCTCGACCACGCCGCCACCACTCCGGTGCGCCCGGAGGTGTTCCAGGCCATGGAGCCGTTCTTCGGCTCTCGCTTCGGGAACCCCTCCAGCACGCACCGCTGGGGACGCGAGGCGCGCGCCGCGCTCGACGAGGCGCGCGAGCGGGTCGCCAACTGTCTGGGCGCCACCCCCGACGAGATCTGTTTCACGTCGTGCGGGACCGAGGGGGACAACATGGCCGTCCTCGGCGCCTGGCGCGCGGCGCGCGGTGACGGACGTCGGGCCGTCGTCAGTTCCGCCATCGAGCACAAAGCCATCCTCGCCGCGGTCCACTGGGCGGCGCACGAGGGGGCCGAGGAGCGGATCGTCCCGGTGGATCGACATGGACTCGTCGACAGCGACGCGTTCGTCGCCGCGCTCGGCGACGACACCGCCGTGGCGTCCGTCATGTGGGTCAACAACGAGATCGGCACCCTACAGCCGATCGAGGACATCACCCTGGCGGCGCGCGAGCGCGGCGTTCTTTTCCACACCGACGCCGTGCAGGCCTTCGGCAAGACGGCCATCGACGTGCGCCGCGTGGCGGTGGACATGCTCACCATCTCCGGCCACAAGATCGGCGCCCCGAAGGGGATCGGGGCGATCTTCATTCGGCGCGGCGTCACGCTCGAGCCGCTCATGCACGGCGGCGCGCAGGACCGCGGCCGTCGCCCCGGCACGGAGAACGTCGCCTACGCGGTGGCGCTGGCGCGGGCGGCCGAGCTGGCGGTAGAGGAGCGCGAGACGGAGACGGAGCGTCTCCGTGTTCTGCGCGACGCGCTCGAGGCGGCGCTGCTGCAGCGGGTGCCTGACGCGGTCGTCCATGGACGCGGCGCGCCCCGCGCGCCGCACATTCTCAACGTCTCCGTCCCCGGC
Organism: Gemmatimonadaceae bacterium; assembly: GCA_035249845.1. GTDB lineage: Bacteria > Gemmatimonadota > Gemmatimonadetes > Gemmatimonadales > Gemmatimonadaceae > DATFBY01. Next base: position 8,899 of record DATFFZ010000253.1, on the reverse strand, counting down.
ACCGACAGCGAGTCGTTGCTCATGGCGCTCGACCTCGCCGGCGTGGCTTGCTCCAGCGGCTCGGCGTGCCAGAGCGGGAACGTGGAGCCGTCGCACGTGCTGGCCGCGCTGGGAGTGCCGCGCGAGCTCGCCGCGGCCGCCGTCCGCATGAGCCTCGGCAAGGCTACCACCGATGAGAACGTGACGCGCGTGTCGGAGCTCTTTCCCGCCCTCATCACCAAGGCGCGCCGCCTCGCCGGCGCGACGAGCTGACGTGGCGCGCGAGCGCGTGCTGGTGGCCATGTCCGGCGGCGTGGATTCGTCGGTGGCGGCCGCGCTCCTGGTGGAAGCGGGATACGACGTGGTGGGCGCCACCATGAAGCTCTTCTGCTACGGGGACGACGTTCCCGACCGTCCCTGCTGCTCCCTCGATTCGATCAGCGACGCGCGTCGCGTGTGCGAGCGGCTCGGGATCCCGCACTACGTGCTCAATCTCGAGAGCGCGTTCGGCCGCGACGTCGTGGCCGACTTCGTGAGCGAGTACTCGCGCGGACGCACCCCCATTCCGTGCGTGCGATGCAACACGTTCACCAAGTTCCGCGATCTGCTCCGCAAGGCGGAGGCGATCGACGCGAGCTGGATCGCCACCGGCCATTACGCGCGCGCCGCCGACGGCGCGCTTCAGCGCGGGCTCGACCGCTCCAAGGACCAGAGCTACTTCCTCTGGGGGATCGACCGCGACGTGGTGCGCCGCATGCTCCTCCCCGTCGGCGCGCTCACCAAGCGCGAGACGCGGGAGCGCGCGCACGCCCTGGGGCTGGAGGTGGTGGCGGAGAAGGTGGAGAGCCAGGACATCTGCTTCGTTCCGGACGGCGATCACACCAAGGTCCTCGCCCGGCACCTCGGCGGCGACGCGCCCGCGCTCGCCCCCGGTCCGATCGTGACCGTGGACGGCGCCCGAGTGGGGACGCACGCCGGCTTCGCGCGCTACACCATCGGGCAGCGGCGCGGTCTGCCCGGCGGCTCCGCGCAGCCGATGTACGTCGTGGACATCCGCCCCGATGAGCGCGTCGTGGTGATCGGGCCGCGCGAAGCGCTGCTCGGCCGCGGCGTGGTGGCGCGCGAGGTCAACTGGTTGGTCGACGCGCCCCCCGCGCTCGGCGCGCGACTCGAGGTGCAGGTCCGCCATCGCGCCGCGCCGGCGCCGGCCGAGCTCATTCGCGTCTCGCCTGACGAGATCGAGCTCGCGTTCGACCAGCCGGTGTCGGCCATCACGCCGGGCCAATCGCTGGTGCTGTACGACGGCGAGCGCGTCATCGGTGGCGGGCTGATCGAGCGCTCGCGCCGCGGCGCCCTCCCCGTGCTGGCAGCCTGACGAGTTCGTCAGGCGCCGAGCGGGTTCCAGTACAGCACCGGTTTCCTCCGCTCCACCACGCGCTCCGCGGCCAGCGCCAGCCGGAGCAGGACGTGCTCCTCCCACGGGCGCCCGATCGCCTGCACGCCCAGGGGGAGACCCGCGTCATCGTAGCCGGCCGGAAAGGACATCGCCGGGTGACCGGTGAAGTTGGGCGCCAGCGCGAAGCGCATGATCTCGTCCAGCACCGAGAGGTTCGATTCGCCGCGGGCGAGCGCATCGTCGCGTATGCGAGGCGCGGCGATCGCCGTCGCCGGCGTGATGATGGCGTGCACCTCCGCCAGGGCGCGCTCGAAGTGGGTGATCGTTCGCGTCCGGATCCGCTGCGCCTGCACGTAATCGCTCGACGCGAAGGCGCGCCCGAGGGCGAGGTTGACGCGGATCTCCGGGCTGAACTCCGCGTTGTGCGCCTCGTACGGCTGCATCGCGGCGGCGATCTCCGAGGCGATCGTCACGGCATGCCCGATGCGCGCCGCATCCAGCTCGGGGATCACGATGTCTCGCACCTCCGCGTCGAGCTCGCGGAATCGCGCCAGCAACGCCTCGCAGGCGCTCACCATCGGCGCCGAGGCGTGGCGGAGCCAGGGCATGTAGACACCGAGCACCAAACCGCGCAGGTCTTCCCGGCCGAGGTCGTCGAAGCGCGGCGGCGGCTGGTGCAGCGAGTTCGGGTCCTGCTCGTCCGGTCCGGCGATGACCGCGTAGGCGAGCGCGGAGTCGCCGGCGCCGGCGGTGATCGCGCCCAGGTGCGCCACGCTCCAGCAGAGGGGCGTCGCGCCGTGCTCGCTGACGCGGCCGAACGTTGGCTTGAGCCCGAAGACGCCGCAGAGCGCCGCCGGAATCCGGATCGATCCGCCGCCGTCGGCGCCGATGGCGACCGGGCAGAGTCCCGCCGCCACGGCCGCCGCCGATCCGCTGGAGCTTCCACCGGTGTGGTGCGCCGGCGCGTACGGGTTGCGCGGCGTGCCGTGATGGATGTTGAGGCCCGTCACGCCGGCGCCGATCTCGTGCATGTTCGTCTTGCCGAAGAGCAGCGCGCCCGATGCGCGCATGCGTGCGACGATGGTGGCGTCCGCGCGCACCGGCGTCCTGCCGAGGAAGCTGGTGCCGACGCCGGTGGGATACGGCACCTGATCCACCTCGTCCTTGGTGGCGACCGGCACTCCGTCGAAGACGCTCAGCGCCCGACCGGCGCGGATGCGCTCGGTGGAGGCGCGCGCCTGTCGCAGCACGTCGTCGCGATCGCTCCGGACCACCGCCCGCAGCGGCGGATCGTTCGCCTCGCCGGCCGCGATGGCATCGAGCAGGCGGTGCGCGACCTCGTCGGGCGTGACGCGGCCCTCGCGGTACGCTCGGGCGTAGTCGTGCACGCCCGGAGCGCGGAATCCTCGCGGCGCCCCACGCGCGCGCTCCATGTCCAGCGGTGCCGGAGCGACGCTCGACCGTCCGTCTCCCGACGCGAAGTGTAGCGGCAGGTACGTCGGCGGCTCATCGGCCCGGATGCGGCGCATCCGGTCGATCCCGGCGTCGCGGAGCAGCTTCGAGCGCAACGGCGCGCTGGTGAGCGGACTCTCCAGCAGCGTGGCCACGACCCCCAGCATCCCACCACCCACGCGCGGGAGCCGCAGCGACCGCAGGTCGTAGGTCATTCCTCGTCAGGCAAGCCCGTACCGGACGCGGAGCTGTTCCAGGTGATGCCGCTCGTGTCCGGCGATGATGTACGCCATGGCGCGGGCGGTGAACTCGTGCCCGTTGGCGATTCCCCGCCGCAGGAGCTCGTCGTCGGACAGCGACCGGAAGAACGCGATGTTGCCGAGTCGCACCAGGCGCATCTCCTCCAGCGTCTCGCGCAGCGGGCGGCGGTCGAAGGATGCGCCGCGGACGAAGTCGTCCTGCTCGAACGGCGGCAGCTCGGTGCGGTCGCCGCGCGCCCCGCGCAAGGCCCGGTAGGCCATGATCCGCTCGGTGTCGAGCATGTGGCCGGCGACGTCCTTGATGCTCCACTTGTCAGGCGCGTAACGGTAGCTGCCCCGCTCTTCGGGCACCGCGCCCAGCAACGCCGCCGTCTCGTCGAGCTGGCGGGTGAGGGTGACGAGGACGTCCCCATCCGGGACGCGGGCGACGTAGCCGGCGAAGCCCTGGGCGTACTCATCGCTGGCGGGACGTTGACGCAACGATGCGGGGGTCTGATCGGTTTCGGTGAGCATCGACGTGTCGTGGTGAAGGGTGGTCCGCTAAGCTACGACCCGCGCTGGATGACGGCGAGGGCGACGGTCACCCGGCGCGACCGCTAGGGCGCGAGCGCTAGGGCGCGACCCCTACGGTGCGACGCGCTCTCCGGTGCGGATGGAGAAGAACACCGGCTCGCCGATGATTCCCGTGGCGGTCGCCCGCACCACCGTGAGGCCCGGCTCCACCCCCAGGCGGACCGAGGCCACCGCCACGCCGGCGGCGTCGGTGCGCACCGCGGTGGGGTGGATCACCGCGCCACCGACCTCGCTCTCGAAGACGACCAGCACGTTGGGCGTGCCCAGCCCGGACGCATCCATCACCCGGACGCCGACCGTCAGGCTGTCTCCCATCTCCGCCCGGGCGGGCACGTGCTCGTTCGGCGACACTACCGATGGGAGCTCGCCACCGGCCTGCGACTGGATGAGCCAACCGAAGCGCTCTTCCCGCAGCGCGAAGCTGACCGGGACCTCCACGTGCTGCGAGCCGCCGCTGGAGAGCGTCACGTCGTAACGCAGCGTCGCCAGCACGTGCGCCAGGCCACCGCTCACGTCGAAGGCGTGAACGGTGATTCTGAGGTCTCGCATCCGCGGAAGCGCCCGCGCGTAACGGTCGAGGACCGCGCCCCGCCCTTGCAGCAACGTGCCGAAGCCGGTCAGCAGCGTGGCATCCACCGCGTACTGCTTCGCCACCCGATCACTCCTCCCGGCGGCGACCGCCTCCTCCAACCGTGCGAGCGTGGCGTCGACCTCCGCGCGCGCGTACCGCGAGTGCCCCGAGCGCATGTCGCCCACCGATGAGCGCCGCCCGCCCGGGAGCACCTGCGCGCCGCACTCGCCGGCGAGGACACTCGTCACCGCGACCGCGGGAAAAGACACCACGACCAGCGCGCCTAACCAAGCTCGCATCGAGACGGACGGGTTGGAGTGAGAGTGGGGAGCGGCCGGGCGTGGAGGGGACGCCTCTTACTGCTCACCGCGGCTGCCGGTCGGCGAGGCGGCGGCTTTCGCCCCTTCCTTTCCAGCCACCTCCGCGACGTCGAGCGTGAAGATCACCGGCTCCCCGGTGAGCGCCGACGCGGTGGCGCGAACGACCACGCGCTCGGCCGGCGTCGTCCTGGTCAGCGTCGTGGTGGCGATCCCCCTGGCATTCGTGCTCGCCGCCGTGGGCAGGAGCGCCGCCGATCCGGCATCGATCTCGAACGCCACCAGGACATCCGGCACCGGATTCCCGCTCGCGTCTGTCACCAGGACGGCGAGCGTGGGCGCGGCGGCAGGCGCGGCGGAGCTGTCGCGCAATGCCATCACGAACACGGGCAGCTCGCCGCCGACCTGGGACTGGATGCGCCAGGAATTCTGCCGGTGCTGCTCGAGCACGAGCGCGACGGGAACGTCGTACGCGTGCGCGCCGTTGGCGTGCGTCACCTCGTAGCTCATCCGGCCACCGGCGTACGCCAGATCCCCCGACGCCGTGACCGTCTCGATGCGGAGCTTTACCGCGCGCATGCGCGGGAGCGCCCGCTCGAAGCGGTCGCGAACCGGCCCGCGACCGAAGACGGTTCCCGTGGGCGTGACCAGCGTCGCCGCATCGGTGTAGAGCTGCGCCAGCTTGCCGGCGTCGTGCTCACCGGCGGCGCGCTCGAACCTCGCCACCAGCTCGTCCACTCCTTCGCGCACGAACGCCAGGTAGTCGTTCCGCTGTTTGGCGGCCAGCGACCCGCGCCCGCCCGGCCACGCCTGCGCGGCGCTCGAATCTGGCAGCACGACGGTCAGACACACGATGAGGGAAAGGCACCGCGCTCTTGTCATCACCTATCCATTGTCGAGGGAGACGCGACGGAAGGACCACCGAACCACGCTTCCGGACGCCACGGGCGGTGGAATCAGTAGCGCATTCCCCCGGCTTCGGCAAACTCCTTCATCATCTGCTCTTGCTCGGGCGTCAACTTGTCAGGCACGACGATGGAGACTTCGACGATGAGATCGCCGCGCGTGCCGTTCTTGTCGATGCCCTGACCACGCACCCGGAAGCGCTTTCCGGACGGCGTGCCGGCCGGAATCCGGATGGTCACCTTCTTTCCGTCGAGGGTGCGGACACTCACCTTCGAGCCGAGCGTCGCCTGCGCGATGTTGATCGGCACTGGCGCGATGATGTCCAGGCCTTCGCGGCGGAAGAAGCGGTCCGGTTGTACCTGGAATGTAATGAGAAGGTCGCCGGGCGGCCCCCCATTCTGTCCCTTGCCACCCTGTCCCGTCAGGCGGATGCGAGTTCCGCTGTCCGTTCCCTCGGGCACGGTGATCGTGATCTTCTTTCGTACACGGGTTTCGCCTGATCCCCCGCAGGTCGGACAGCGCTCGGAGGGGATCTGCCCGCGCCCCAGGCACATCGGGCAGGGACGATTGACCGCGAATCCGCCCTGCCCAAAGCTGATCACGCCGCGTCCGCTGCACTCGGGACAGGTCTTGAGGGTGGCGCCCGGCGCGGCGCCATTGCCGTGGCAGGTGGGACACTCTTCGGTCAGCTCGAGATCGACGGGGACCTTGCCGCCCTGCGCCGCCACCCGGAAGGGGATTTCGAGCGTCAGCTCCACGCTCTGCCCGCGCTCCACCCCCCTCGAGCGGCCCGCCGCGCCGCCTGCCCCCGCGCGCCCGCCACCGAACATGGACGAGAAGAGGTCTCCCAGCCCGCCCAGGCCTCCGATGTCGAAGTCTTCGAAGCGGAACCCTCCCGGCGGTCCCTGAGGGCTCCCCGCGGTCGGCCCGGGTCGACCACCCCGCGATCCCTCGAACCCGGCGAATGCGCCGTAGCGCCGCATGTCGTCGTACTGCTTTCGCTTCGCCTCGTCGCCGATGACGTTGTACGCCTCCGAGATCTCCTTGAAGCGCTCGGCGGCCTTGGCGTCCCCCTGATTGGCGTCGGGGTGGTATTTCTTGGCGAGGCGTCGGTAGGCCTTCTTGATCTCCTCCTGCGACGCCGAGGCGGAGACACCGAGGACCGAGTAGAAGTCCTTCGTCTGAGCCATTCCGGTCAGAGTCTCGCTAGCCGTTCCACTGCTTCACGACCACGCGCGCGGGACGCAGCAGCTGGCCGTTGAACACGTAGCCCGGCTGGTACACCTGAGCCACCGTGTGATCGTCCTCCGGCGACAGCGCGGGGACGGTGGCGATGGCCTCGTGTCGCTCCGGATTGAAGGTCTGGTCCACCGGATTCACCACCTCCAGACCGGCGACGGCGAGGGCCTTGAGCAGCTTCCGCTCGACCAGCTCCACGCCCTGCACCACGCTGGCCGTGTCGGTGGACTCGGGCACCACGTGCGCCACGCGCGCCAGATCGTCGAGCGCATCGATGAGCTGCTTGGCGAGCTCCGCCTGCGCGCGCGTTCCAGCATCCTGCCGCTCGCGGGCGGTGCGCTTCCGGTAGTTGTCGTACTCGGCGGCCAGACGGAGGTACTTGTCGCGTTGCTCGTCCAGTTGGCGCTGCAGCGACTCGGCGGGCTCGACCTCGGCGGTGACGGACTGGTCGTCCGGCACCCCGTCGCCCTGCGGCGCGGCGCTGGCCGCCACCTGGTCGCTCCGCTCCAACGGCTCGTCAGGCACCTCGTCCTTCCTCCTCCTCACATCATCTCGCACGGGGAAGCCCCCTCCATTCATCGATAGAGTACCACGGAAATATACGCTCCGCGGAGTCAGCGGCCATCGGCCAGCAACGGGAGCATCGGGAGCATCGGGACTCGGCCATCGGTCATCGGGACTCGGCTGTGGCGGCGAGATCTCGACCGTCGCCGAGTCCCGATGACCGATGGCCGAGTCCCGATGCTGGCCGAGTCCCGATGCTGGTCTATGCGCCTTCGGTAACCCCCCTCCGCACCATGTCCAGGGCGGTCTGGCAGGCCCGCATGCGGATCTCCTCGCGGTCGCCGACGTACCGTCGGCCCAGGGCGCGGGCGCCCCAGGGGAAGTGGACGGCGGTCCAGACCGTGCCCACGGGTTTCTCGGCGGTGCCGCCCCCTGGGCCGGCGACGCCGGTGATGGCGATGCCGATGTCGGCGCCGAGGCGCTCTCGGCCGCCGGCCGCCATCGCGGTGGCGACCTCCTCGCTCACCGCGCCGTGCTGCTCGATCAGCCCGGGATCCACGCCGAGCAGCCGCGTCTTCACCGCGTTGTCATAGGCGACGATTCCACCGAGGAAGACCTCGCTCGAGCCTGGAACCGCCGTGATACGCCCGCCCAGCATCCCGCCCGTGCAGCTCTCGGCGGTGGCGATCGTGAGTCGCTTGACCCGACACAGGTCGATCACGATCGCGGCGAGATCGGTGCCATCACCGCCATACACGTACGGCTCCGCTCGCTCGCGAAGCCGTTGCACCGCGGCGCCGATGATCCGCTCCCCCTCGGCGCGTACGGCGCGCACGGTGAGACGCAGATCGGCCCCCTCCCACCCGGGGAGGTAGGCGACGCTCAACCCATCCACGTCGCGCGCCAGCTCTCCCAGGCGCTCCGCCAGCGCGGATTCGCCGATGCCGGTGGTGCGCAGCGTGCGCGACAACAGAGTCTCGCTGGCCTCACCCACGCGCTCTCGGAGTATCGGAAGAAGGGTGTCTTCCGTCATCCCTCGCATCTCGCGCGGCACGCCGGGGAGCATCGCCACCCACCGGCCACGCTCGTCTTCGAGCCAGATGCCGGGCGCGGAGCCATGGCGATTGTGGAGCACGCGTGCTCCTTCGGGGATCATGGCCTGCTGGAGATTCGGACGGGGCATTCCGCCCTTGTACCCGAGATCGCGGAAGCGCTCCTCGAGCCATTGGACGAGCTGCTGGTCGAGGTACATGGACCGTCCGAAGAGCGCCGCGATGGCGGGCTTGGTGAGATCGTCCGCGGTGGGCCCCAGCCCCCCGGTGGTGATCACGGCCCCGGTCCGCTCCAGTCCCTCCGCCACCGCCCTCGTGATGTCTTCCGCGGCATCGCCGGTCGCCGACCGCCTGACTACTCTGACGCCGATCTCGGCCAGCCGCCTGGCGAGGTAGGGCCCATTGGTATCGAGGGTGAAACCCAGCAACAGCTCGTCGCCAATGGTCAGGAGCTCGAGGTCCATCCTTCAATATAAAGCAGGTGGGCGAAGACGATCGCAGACGGACGATCTACTCGATGATGAACCTCCATTCTCCCGCCGCTCCCACCCTCTTCAGCACGACGTCGGGCGCGAGCGCCCGGACGATGGCCGAGACCAGGTCGGTGGACGCCGCGGCCCGGGCCAGCGCGCTGTCGGCGGCGAGGAGCG
>DATFFZ010000252.1:0-25354 GCA_035249845.1 Gemmatimonadaceae bacterium | reverse complement strand
GTCACCACGGTGAGCGCGCCGAGCGGGATGCGCACGTCCACCGACTTGAGGTTGTGCTCGCGCGCGCCGACGAGGGTGATCCAGCGCGGGCCGATGGCGCGGCGCTCGTCAGGCACCGGGATCTGCCGCTGACCGGTGAGGTACTGGCCGGTGAGCGGACTCTCGCTCGCGCGAGAGATCGGTCCGGCGAAGACGACCTCGCCGCCGCGCTCGCCGCTCCCGGGGCCGAGCTCCACCATGTAGTCGGCGGAGCGCATCGCCTCCAGGTCGTGCTCGACCACGAGCACGGTGTTGCCGCCGTCGCGGAGGCGGGTGAGGAGCCGGAGGAGACGGTCGAGGTCGCGCGCGTGGAGCCCGATGGAGGGCTCGTCGAGCACGTAGGTGGCGTCCACCAGCGACGCCCCCAACGAGTTGGCCAGCGTGATGCGCTGCGCCTCGCCACCGGAGAGGGTGCGGGTGGCGCGGTTGAGGGAGAGATAGCCGAGCCCCACGTCGAGCAGGAATCGCGCGCGGCTGCACGCCTCGCGGAGGATGGTCTCGGCGATCTGCCGCTCGTAGGGCGTGAGCTCGAGGGCATCGAGCCAGCTGCAGAGCCGGTCGATGGGAAGCTCGCTCACCTCGGCGATGGTCATCCCGCCGATGCGCACGTTGAGCGCGTCGACCTGGAGCTTGGTGCCGTGGCAGGTGGGGCACTCGCGCGCGGTCTGATACTGCCGGAGAAAGACGCGGATGTACTGCTTGTAGCGCTTCTCCTCGAGGTCCACGAGGAAGGGGAGGATCCCCTTGTATCCGCGCGCCCGCGTGCGCAGCAGTGCCTCACGAGCGGATGGCGACAGCTCGCGCCAGGGCGTATCCATCGAGATGCGCGTGCGCTTGGCGAACTCGGCCAGCGCGCGCCGCTTCCCCTCGTAGCGCGGCTTGGTCCACGGATCGATCGCGCCTTCGCGCAGCGATCGCTCGGGGTAGGCGACGATCAGCGCCTCGTCGTACTCCAGCACGGCGCCGAACCCGTTGCAGGTCTGGCAGGCGCCGCGAGGATTGTTGAACGAGAAGAGCTGGGGCGTGGGGACGGGCGCGCGCGTGCCATCGTTGGAGCACTCGAAGCGGTCGGTGAAGCGGAGACGAGCGGGAAGCGCAGTGCGGGGAGCGGGGAGCGCGGACGGAAAGCGGTCGCTCGGTGTGCCCGCGCTCCCACCCGCCCGCTCCCCGCTCCCCGCGATGAGCACGACGCATTCGCCGTCTCCCTCCCGAAACGCCGTGCTCAGCGCATCCACCAGACGCTGGCGAAGGTCGTCGCTGGGCGAGCTCGTCAGGCGGTCGACCACCACCAGCAGCTCGGCGGCACGGGTGATGTCGGTGCTGCCGGGGGTGAGCTCGTCGAGGTGCTTCACGACGCCGTCCACCGACACGCGAACGAACCCCTGGGCACGGAGGTTCTCCACCACCAGGTCGTGCGTCACCTCGCTGCTGGCGATGAGAGGGAAGGCGACCACGAAGCGCGTTCCTTCGGGGAGCGCGATCACCGCATCGGTCGCCGACTGCACCGTGTCGGGACGGATCTCTTCCGCGCAGACGGGGCAGAAGGTGCGGCCCACGCGCGCCCAGAGGAGGCGAAGGTAGTCGTAGATCTCGGTGGCGGTGCCGACGGTGGAGCGCGACGTCTTGGTCGGATTCTTCTGCTCGATCGCCACCGCGGGCGAGAGTCCGTCGATGTAGTCGACGTTCGGCTTCTCCATCCGCTCCAGAAATTGCCGTGCGTACGCCGACAGCGATTCGACGTATCTCCGCTGTCCTTCGGCGTAGATGGTGTCGAACGCGAGCGACGACTTACCGGAGCCGGACGGCCCTGTAATGACGGTGAGCGCGCGTCGTGGGATCTCGAGGTCGAACCCCTTGAGATTGTGCTGACGCGCGCCGCGAACGACGATGGCGGATTTCATCCCACGGTAAGCTAACGGGGGAGAGACCGTAGAAACACCGGCACGGAAGCGGGAAGCGGGGAGCGGGAAGCGAGGAGCGCCGGCACACCTGATGAGTAGCGTCTCCGCCTGCGCTCCCCTCAGGCCGCGCTCCGCGCGGCCGCTCCCCGCTCCCCGCTTCCCGCTTCTCGCTTCTCGCTACTTTCGCCGGAACACCAGCCTCCCCGCCAACAGCAAGACCATCGCGCCCAGCGTCGAGGACGCGAGGGAGCGGAAATCGAGACGGGTTTGGTCGATGTCGCCCCAGCCGAAGGCGGATGCGATGGCGCCGCCGACGAAGGCGCCGGCGATACCGAGGGCGATGGTGATCAGGCAGCCGGCCGGATCACGCCCTGGCACCAGGAACTTCGCCAGACCTCCGGAAATGAGGCCAAGGAGTATCCAATGGAGCCAGAGCGGCAATCCGACCTCGGGGTGGTCAGCGCGGTGCCCGCGCTGGCGTCATGGTACGCGCCGGCCCCTCGTTGCGACTCGGTAGATCCACAGCAGGAGTAGGGCGCCGACGATGGCGAGGATGATGCTCTGCAGCGACACGTCGCCCGTCAACCCGCGCCCGAACATCACGTTGCCGAGGAATCCGCCCAGGAACGCGCCAACGATGCCGATGAGGATCGTCACGATGAATCCGCCCGGATCGTTGCCTGGCATGATTGCTTTGGCGATCGCCCCGGCGATCAGGCCGAGCACGATCCACGCTAGGATGCCCATCAGTCCCTCCGTCAGTGAGTTGTTGACTCCGGCGAAGTTGGCTCGCCCTTCGTCGCCGCCTACCGCGTGCGCGCGTATGGCTACGCAACCCGCGTACCATCAACCGCTTCGCGGGCCCGTGCGCGCTTGCCTGCGCCTATCGACCCGCATAGTTTCGAGCAAACTCGACGCCACCCACGCGCTGCGTGGGCGAGCGCTCGTTTACCCTTCCGTGCCGTTCCCGCATCCGATGCCGTACATCCAGCTCGATGAACAGCAATTCGTGCTCGGTGCCGACGAGACCCTCGTCGGCTCTCGTGAGGATGCACACATCAAGGTTGGGGGGGAAGGGGACGGGGCGATCTACGCGCTCATCAAGCATGAGGCCGACGGCACGACCGTCATCCGGCGCGGCCTGAGCGAGGAGCCGGTACGGGTGAATGGCGTGGCACTCGGGGCGGAGCCGGTGCCGCTGGTGCATGGCGACAAGATCGACGTCGCCGGGAAGCTCCTGATCTTCGGCAGCGCGCCGGCGGTCGGGAGCACACAGATGCTGGCCGGGGTGCGCCCCGGCGAGCTGGCCCGCACGCCGGCCGTCAACCGGCCCGCGGCCAGCGTCGATGGCCGAATGGTCTCGCAGGTGGACGGACGCGAGTACGTGGTGCCGCCCGCCGGTCTCGTCATCGGACGAGATCCTTCCTGCGACGTGGTGATCGCGTCCAACCAGGTTTCGCGCCGGCATGCGATGATCGCCCCGACCGATGCCGGCTACGTCATCACCGACACGAGCACGAACGGCCTCCAGGTGAACGGGGAGGCCGTCACCGGTTCGCGGACGCTGAGCCGCGGCGACGTGGTGCGCGTCGGCGAGGAAGAGTTCCGCTTCTACGCGCAGTCGGCGCCGCCCGCACCGGCCGTCGCGCCGGTCGAGACGCCGGCCGTGGCACTGGTCGAGCCGCCGGTCGAGGAATCGGTCGAGGAATCGGTCGAAGAACCCGCACCGGCCGCCACCGCCGCGATCATCGACGAGCCGGCTCCGCCGAGCGCGTCGAGACCACCGGCGATGGCGTCGCTCGAGATCACCAACGAAGGCGTTCTCAAGGGCCGGAGGTTCGAGATACGCACTCCGCTCACGCACATCGGGCGCGGAGCGCACAACGACTTCGTCATCAACGATCTCAGCGTGTCGGAGACTCACGCCAAGCTGCAGCGGCGCGAGGGTGGCTGGTTCATCGTCGACATGGGATCGACCAACGGCACGTACGTCGGTGGCCGTCGCATCAATGGCGAGCACACGCTGGCCGGCGCGCCCGACGTGCGCTTCGGGAACGTGAAGTGCCTCTTCCAGGTGATCCGAGGGGAGCAGCAGCCGGGGCCCGAGGCACACGGCACGCGGGTGATCGCGCCGGTGGGCGCTGCCGACTTCATCGACACGCCGGCGGTCACCCCTCGTTATGCACCCTCCGCGGCGAAGCCCGCGCCCGAGCCTCCGGAGCCGGTGCCGGAGCCACGGCAGGGACTTCCCGTCGTCGTCTGGCTCGGCGTGCTCCTCGCCGCGGCCCTCGCCGCCATCTTCATCCTGTCGAGTCGCTAGTGCAGCTTGCCGTCGCCGCGCGATCGGATACGGGCATGATCCGATCGGGGAACGAAGACAACTACTACGCGGACGCCGATCCCAAGCGCGGCTTGTTCGTCGTCGCCGATGGGATGGGTGGGCACGCCGCCGGCGAGGTGGCGAGCGAGATGGCGGTGCAGATCCTCGTGCGCGACCTCGAGCCGATCCGCGATGTGGCCGTCGATGGCGCGCGCGAGAAGCTGGCCGACGCGATGCGCCGCGCCAACGCCGCGATCTACCAGCGCACCGTCACCGAAACGGACAAGCAGGGGATGGGCACCACGGCCTCGGTGCTCTTGTTAGGCGACGCCAGGTATCTCATCGGCCAGGTGGGCGACTCGCGCGTCTACCTGCTGCGCGACGGCGCGCTCCGCCAGCTCACCAAGGACCACTCGTACGTGCAGGAGCAGGTGGACGCCGGCGTGCTGACGCCGGAGCAGGCGCGCTACCATCCGTACAGCAACGTCATCACGCGCTGCGTGGGCGCCGGCTCCGAGGTGGTTCCCGATACCTACGAGGGGGAGATCAAGCCGGGAGACCTCTTCCTGGTGGCGAGCGACGGCCTGACGGGTATGGTGGACGATCGCCGCCTCCTCCAGCTCCTCATGGTTCGCAGCTCCCCGGGGCGCATCGTGGACGCGCTGATCTCCGAAGCGAACGGCCGCGGTGGCCTCGACAACATCACCGCGATCGTCGTCCAGGTGCAGCAAGTGGACACCCCCGCCACTCCCGCACCGGCCGCTCAAAGCGAGCCGTGAGCGACGACGAAACGGTCGCCTCGATCGCCGAGCTCTATCTCGGCAATCTCCTGTACGCACTGGAATTGGCCGCGATTTCCCTCGAGGACCAGGACAAGAGGGAGGATGCCGCGTTCTATCGGGGGATAGCGAAGAAGCTCGCCGAGGCGCGCGGCCGGGAGGTGGGAGGAAGGAGGACCGGGGAGTAACGGCAAGCCGTTGCCTGAATCACTCGGAGAGCAACGCTTCCCCCTTCTCGAGCTTCTCCCGCATCTCCCCCGGCGTACTCAGTATCGCCAGCAGCACCCGATCGGCCGACACCGTCACCGGTCGTGCGGTGAAGACGCGGAGGCGGCGGGCGGAGCGGTAGAGCTCGTCGGAGAGCGCGGGGAGATTGATGGCGCCGGGCCAGCCGAGCGGCGTGAGATGGCGGACGCGTCCATCGCGCTGGCGAACCGGGATGTCGAGGCCGAGCATCTGCGGCTTCTCGGGGTAGTCGAGGAGCAGCTCGCCCGGGGCGAGCCCCACCTCGAGGGCGAGCGCATCCTCCACCCGCGCCGCCAGCGCGACGTCGGCCGAGATCCACTCGGCGGATGGCTCGTCGAGATCGGCCGCGGAGATCTCGAGCAGGCGCTTGTACAACCGTCGCTCGCGCAACGCGCGAAGCAGCGGAGCGGCCGCCCGGCTCTGCTCCAGCGAGTGAAGCAACCCCTCGTCGGTGAGGCGGCCGAGCTCGCCCAGCTCCAGCTCGCCACGCGACAGCGCATCGGCCACCAGTCGCTTGTACATCGCCGTCGCCGAGCGTACCGCGTGGTGCCAGTAGACGTTGCGGTACATCTGGTACTTGGCGAAGAGCAGCGACTCCAGCGCCGAGAGCCCCTTCTCCAAGACGCCGACGGCGAGCCGGTCGGACTGGGGCTCCTCGAGGAGCGTGAGTGAATTCAGCAGCCGATCGACATCGATCTCGCCGTACGGCACGCCGCACATGAAGGCGTCGCGCTTGAGATACTCGATCTTGTCGAGGTCGAGGGAGCCGGAGATGAGGCGCTGCAGGGGGCTCGCGCTGCGGCCGCGGATGAGCGCCAGCACGCGCGCCGGCCCGTCCTCGCCGATGTCCGCGCGAAGGAGATCGGCTACCGCTCCGCTGGTGATGAGCGGCTCGGCGATCTGCTCGTGGTGAGGGGCCCCGATCTCCTCCAGCGCGTGCGAATACGGATAGTGTCCGACGTCGTGGAGGAGCGCCGCCGAGCGAATCACGGCGCACTCGGTCGCATCCACCCGCGAGAGCTCACCACGCTCGTCGAGCAGCGCGAGGGTACGTCGCGCCAGGTGGTAGGTGCCGAGCGCGTGCTCGAAGCGAGAGTGCGACGCCCCCGGATACACCAGGTAGGCGAGCCCGAGCTGCCGGATGTATCGCAACCGCTGGAGCACCGGCGAATCGACCAGCCGCATGGCCGCTCGGTCAAGCCGAATGTTGTTCCACAGCGGATCGCGGACGATCTCGAAGGGAGGTGCTGCTCCCATTCAGAGGTCCGACGCGAGGGAGGAGGGAGGAGGGAGGAGGGAGGAGAGCTTGGCGATCGCGTCCTTTTCGCCGACAACTCCTGCCTCCTCCTCGCTCCTCCCTCCTCCCTCTCTCACGCCTTCGGTCCCGCCTGACGAACATCCTCCGTCACCTGCTCCTCGAACTGCTTGAAGTTCTCGTTGAACATGCTGGCCAGCTTGGCGGCCTGGGCGTCGTAGGCGGCGCCGTCGGACCAGGTGTCGCGGGGCGTCATGACCTGCGCCGGGACGCCGTCGATCGCGGTGGGGACGGCCAGTCCGAAGACCGGGTCGGTGCGCGTCTCCACGTCGTCGAGCTCGCCGGCGAGCGCGGCGCGGATCATGGCGCGAGTGTGCGCGAGCTTCATGCGCTGCCCCGTGCCGTAGGCACCGCCCGTCCAGCCGGTGTTCACCAGCCAGACGTGCGCGCGATGCCTGCGCAGCAGGTCGCCGAGCATGCTGGCGTACTTGAATGGATGCCACACGAGAAAGACCGCGCCGAAGCAGGCGCTGAACGTCGCCTGCGGCTCGGTGACGCCGCGCTCCGTGCCGGCCACCTTGGCCGTGTAGCCGGAGAGGAAGTAGTACATCGCCTGCTCGGGCGTGAGCCGCGCGATGGGCGGAAGCACGCCGAAGGCGTCGGCGGTGAGGAAGACGATG
The DNA here is from genome assembly GCA_035249845.1 of Gemmatimonadaceae bacterium. Taxonomy (GTDB): domain Bacteria; phylum Gemmatimonadota; class Gemmatimonadetes; order Gemmatimonadales; family Gemmatimonadaceae; genus DATFBY01. The sequence goes on along the minus strand of DATFFZ010000252.1, from coordinate 18,134 downwards.
TTCCTCGGATGCCCACCGCGGCCGCTTGGAACCCAGTTCCGGATGTAGTGCAGCGGGTACGACGCGCGCGTGTTCTCGGTGATCGACTGGTCCTCGAACTTCACTCTGCGCGTGTGCTCATCCAGCACCACGTTCTCGAGGATCGTGCCGAACATCTGCGTGGTGGCGAAGATGTCGGGCTCTCCTTCCGCCGAGAGGTTGATCACCTTGGCGTAGCAGCCGCCTTCGAAGTTGAAGACACCCTCGTCCGACCACCCGTGCTCGTCGTCGCCGATGAGCGATCGCTCCGGATCGGCGGAGAGCGTCGTCTTCCCCGTGCCCGACAGGCCGAAGAACAGCGTGGTGTCGCCCTGCGCGCCGATGTTGGCGGAGCAGTGCATGGAGAGCGCGCCGTGCTTCGGCATCAGGTAGTTCATCACCGTGAAGATCGACTTCTTCATCTCGCCGGCGTAGCGCGTTCCGCCGATCAGGATGATGCGCCTGGCGAAGTTCAGGATGATGAACGTCCCGGTCCGGGTACCGTGCTTGTCGGGCGTGGCCTGGAACTCGGGCGCGTGGATGACGCTGAAGCCGGGATCGAAGGTGGGGAGATCGCTCATCTCCGGGCGGATGAACATGTTCCGCACGAAGAGCGCGTGCCAGGCGTTGGGGGTGACGAAGCGCACCGGGAGCCGGTACTTCGGATCCGCACCCGCGTACAGATCCTGCACGAACAGCTCGGACTGCACGTTGAGGTGCTGCTGCACGTCGGCCAAAAGCAGGTCGAACCGGTCGGCCGGGAAGGGACGATTGACCTTCCCCCACCACACGTCCTGCTCGGAGCCCGGCTCCTTCACGACGAACTTGTCGTTAGGCGACCGACCGGTGTGCGGCGACGTGACGGCCACGAACGGGCCCATGTCGGCCAGCCGTCCCTCGTCGCGGCGCGCCGCGGCCTGCACGAGCTCCGGCGGAACGAGATTCCAGTGCACGCTCCCGGTTGGGGCGAGCCCCTGTTTCTCGAGGCCACTCTCGCTCCTGCGGTCGGTACGCTCCACACGCGGCGTCGTCTGTGTCGCCATTGGTCTCTCGGTCCGGGTAACGTCTCCGCACCGGCGGCGCCACGCCATTGGCGCGCCACCGGCCGCGGTTGTCGTCGAAATGAGGGCTCTAACTCTGCAAGTTGCAGGCGCCGCGCCTCACGCTCAAGCGTCGTAGCCTAGCCCCGACGATCGAGAGCGTCAATCTTGGCCACGCGCGGCTGGTGACGGCCGCCCGCAAAGGGCGTGGCGAGAAACGTCTCGACGATCGCCAGGGCGAGGCGGGCGCCGATCAATCCGCCGCCGAGAGTGAGCAGATTCGCGTCGTTGTGCTCACGCGCGTTGGTGGCGGTGGTGACGTCGTAGCACATGGCGGCGCGCACGCCGCGCACCTTGTTGGCGGCCATGCAGCTCCCGATCCCCGCGCCGTCGATCATGATGCCGAATCGCGCCCGCCCACTCGCCACCTCGTTGGCCACGGCGGCGGCGAAGTCGGGATAGTCCACGGCGTCGGTCCCGTTCGTTCCGAGGTCGTTCACCGCGTGCCCGAGCTCCGCCAGCCGGGCCGCGATCGTCGCCTTGAGCGCCACGCCACCGTGATCCGCGCCGACGGCCACGATGTGCCCGGAAGGGCGGGACTCGGCACTCGGCACTCGGGACTCGGCGCGCGCCTCGCGGTTCGCGCCCCCAGTGGCCGAGTCCCGAGTGCCGAGTGCCGAGTGCCGCGTCAGCTCCACTCCCAGACTCGCCGCCACATCTCTCGCCGAGGGGGTCACGATCGCGTCGCCGACGTCGATCGACTTTCGCCCTTCGCTGGCGGCGCGGCGGACCTCGCGCTCGGTAAGGGCGCGGCGTCGAGTCATCGGCGAGCGCGTGGCGCGCTCAGTGGCGTTGCGGAAGCCTGACGAGCCATACGATCAGCAAGAGCACCCCGGAGACGGCGATCATGGCTGGCCCCGTCGGAAGGTCGAAGGGCACGGAGAGGGAAAATCCCACCACCGCCGCCAGGAGTCCAGAGCCGATCGCCCAGATGAAGGTCCCCCGCATGGTGCGGCTGGCCATGAGCCCGGTGACGGCGGGGAGCACCAGGAAGTTGAACACCAGCATCACTCCCGCGAATTGCATCGCCGACGCGATCACCAGACCGAGCGTCAGGTACAGCAGCAGATTCCACCGGGTCACCTGGTAGCCGAGCGTGCGCGCGGTCTCCCGGTCGAACGACACGAACAGGAACTCCTTGTAGAAGAGGAGATGCGTGAGCAGCACCGGGACCGCCACCGCCAGCAGCACCCACATGTCGCGGCGCGTGATGCCGAGGATGTTGCCCTGAAGAAAAAGATCGTGCGCCTCGCCGTGCGCCGCCTTGGCGATCAACAGCACGCCGAGCGCGCCGGCCACGGCATACGTGGCGCCGATCGTCGCGTCAGGCGGCACGCGGCTTCGGCCGCCGCTCAGTCCGAAGAGGAGCGCGCCGGTGAGCGTCACCACCAGCGCCACCGCCGCCGGCTGCGCGCCGAGCACGCCCAGTCCGGCCACGCCGCCGAGCCAGAGCGCGAGCGCGATCCCCATCGAGGAGAGCTGCGCCAGCGCCGCGCCCACGAAGACGATGCGCCGCAGCACGACGTACACACCCAGCATGGAGCAGGCGAGCGCGATGATGACCGAGCCGAACAGCGCGTCGCGAAAGAGGAGGATGGTGCCGAGCATCAGCGGGCGGACCTGGCAACGCGGCGCGCGACGACGATCCGGTGCCCGTCCACGGAGTCCACGTCGACCGGGATGCCGTACATGTTGCTCAGCACCGTCTCGGTCATGACCTCGTCCACGCGGCCGATGCGGAACGCGCCCTCCAGCACGAGCGCGATCCGGTCCACGTAGTTCGCCACCTCGTTGAGCGCGTGGCTCACCATCAGCACCGTCAGGCCGTCTCGATCGTGAAGCTCGCGCACGAGGCTGAGGATCTGCGTGGTGGCCACCAGGTCCATCCCGGTCGTCGGCTCGTCGAGCACGAGCAGATTCGGCTCGCCCACCAGCGCCCGCGCGATCAAGGTGCGCTGCTTCTGACCACCCGAGAGGGCGTTGAGCGCGCGGTCGGCGAGATCGGGAATCCCCACGTGCTCGAGCGCGGCGAGCGCGAGCCGACGGTCCTCCGCCGAGGGACGGCGCACGAGACCGATCCGGTCGTAGCGTCCCATCATCACCACGTCGATGACCTTGAGAGGAAAGCCGTAGTCCACCTGGTCGCGCTGCGGCACGTAGCCGAAGCGCAGCCCCTCGGCTCGCCGCACCGTGCCTGACAGCGGGGCCAGGTTCCCCAGGAGCGCGCGGACGATCGTGGTCTTCCCGGCGCCGTTGGGCCCGACGAGCCCGAGAAAGTCTCCCTCCGGAATCTCGAATTCCAGGTCGGTGAGGACCACGCGACGCCCGAAGCCGAGCGTCACGTGGTCGAAGGTGACGAGCGCGCTCACGAGACCGCGCCGGCGAGCTGCCCGATGTTGTGTCGCATGAGCGAGACGTAGTCGTCCACGCCGCGCACGCCCTCCACCGACGAGGGGAGCACGAGCACCTGGGCGCCCGTGTTCTTGGCCACGAAGTCGACCATCTTCCTGCTGTAGAACGGCTCCATGATGATCACTCTTGCCCCCGTCCGCTTCATCGTCTGAATGAGCCCCGCCACGTGCGACGGGGAGGGCGGGACGCCGGGCTTCGGCTCCATGTAGCCCACGATGTTCATCCCCGTGTACTCGGCGAGGTAGCGCCAGCTGGTGTGATAGGCGACCACCGGCTTCCCGCGAATCCTGGCCAGGTCGGTGGCCCACTCGCGCGTCGCCGCGTCGAGCCGCGCGTCGAACGCCTGCTCGTTCCGCGCGTACGTTTGCGCGCCGGCCGGATCGAGCCGGCTGAAGGTCTCGCGGAAGAGCGCCGCGATCCGCTTGCCGTTCTCCGGATCGAGCCAGTAGTGCGGGTTGCCTAACGGGTGCACGTCACCCAGGCTCCGATCGACCCGCCCAGTGGCGACGTCGAGCACGGGGATGGCCCGCGACACGTCCACGTTCCCGGTGCCTCCGGGACGGATCCTGGGGTTCCGCGCCCCGTCGACCAGCAGCGACATCCATCCGACCTCGAGGTCGAGCCCGACGTAGGCGAACACGTCGGCATCTCTCAGCTGAAGGATGAAGCTGGGCTTGGCTTCCACGAAGTGTGGATCCTGGTAGCCGGCGCTGATGTTGACGGCAGTCACCCGGTTGCCGCCCACCGCCCGCGCGATGTCGCGGAGATCGGTGGTGCTGGTCACCACCTTCAGCTGCTGCGCCGCGAGCGGCGGCACGATCGCGGGCGCCGCGAACGCCGCCATGGCTCCCAACGCCGCATGGAAGAAATCTCGTCGCTTCATGATCTATGACTCCTCGGCCCAGGCCGAATGATTCAGAATGGATGTGGCCGGTGCGGCCCAATGGAGAACGTCGTCTGGAGCACGATCCGGTTCAGCGCCTTGGCGTCCCCGGCCGGCATCAGGCGCTCGTAGCCGAGCACGAACTTCGAGAACTCGCTCGGAAAGAAGGTGAAGTAGCCCGACAGCGCGTGGAGATCGTCGCCCTCGACCTCCTGGTCCTCCAGCCAGTCGTACCGAGCGCCCAGGTACGTGCGGCGGCTCAGCTGGTAGCGCGCGAAGGCATAGGCGCCAGTGACGTCGCGTGTGGGTCCCTCGAACTCGACCTCCGCGCCGGGGACGACCGGAAGCTCGGGGCTTCGCTCGTTGAGCACGCGCATCACTTCCGCCTGCAGGATCAGCGACTTGTAGAGGCCCTGCTGGAGCGGCCGCCAACGAAAGGTGACGTCCGCGCCGACGATGCTCTGCCTGGCGTTGGCGGCGGTCGGACCGCCGAGATCCGAGCACGGGACCTCGGTGTCCGGGTCCGGGAGGCACCCGATGGGCTGCGCGCGCCGCTGCGTGGCGGCGCTGGCCGACACCTCGAGGTTCGTCGCCTCGCTGATGTCCCAGAAGTTCCGCAGGCGGGCGGCGTAGCCGATTCCGGATAGTCGCTTGTTGGCCGGTTCGTCTGCCTCGAGCTCCCCGCCGTGCTCGTCCTCCTCCTCGTCGTGCGCGTGCTCTTCGCCGGCGCCGAAGTCGTTCACCGCGGTGAGCTGCAGCTCCTGGTAGAAGCCGAGCGGCGAGAAGATCTTGCTCACCCAGAGCCCATTCCCGGCCGATCCCTCGGCGCCGAGGTAGCGCTGAATCACGTACGGGTACTCGATGGTGTGCAGCTCCGGGCGGTGCGTCGTGTTCTGCTTCCCGATGGGCATGTGGAAGCGGCCGATCCGCCCCTGCAGACCCCAGGGCAGGGCGACCGCGGTGAGATACGCTTCCTCCACTTCGATCGCGTCGGCGTGGAGGCCCAGGAAGATGTCCGCTCGAAAGTACGGATCGACGGCGGCCTGGAATCCCAGCTCGATCTCGCGGATCTGTACCCGCTCTCCTTCTTCCAGCGTGCTTCCGTCGGGCGAGAAGTCGCTGAGCACGTCGCCGATGGCGCTGACGTCGGGGAGCAGGCGCACGTTGGAGGCACCGGGTCCCTGCCGGGGTGTCGCCCGCTCGGGCGTCGCGGCCGCGGCGCCTTCCAGCTCGCGCACGATGCGGATGGAGTCCGCGCGCAGACTGTCGGCGCGCGCGGCCGAATCTGCCCTGGCGCTGTCTGGCTGCTGCGCTTCGCCTGACGATGCCCATGCGGCGATCGCGACGAGCGCTCTGAAAGTCGGTCGCATCCTCTCCTCTCTGGAACGTGACGGCGGCCGCGCGAAGGCGGCATGCCGTCCTGGTAGTTCGGCGAGGCCCGAGGGCCTACCAGCCGGTGCTACGCCAGAGTGGGGGGAGCGCGGGGAGAGGTTGCGTCGTGCGCGCGCTGCGGAGCCGCGCGCTCGAGGGCGATGGGAGTCTCGACGTCGCGGGCGATCTCGACGAGCAGCGCCCGGGGGATGCTCGGGAGCGAGAGGAGGGAAGTGACGCTGCACGCGACGCACGCCCCTTCATTGTGCGCGTAGTGCTTGGTGATCCCCTGCGCCTCGACGTGTGCCGGCGCGCTCTGCCCCGTACGCACCTCGCCGAGCGGGGCGACGACCGACACCGCCAGCTGGCCAAGAGCGGCCAGCACGGCGAAGAGGGTCATCAGGCGGGAGCGCGTACGGGACAGACGCATACGCATCATACAGCAGCCCGAGGCCGACGTTCCGCGCGGCAGGCCGCTACCCATGGCGGTAGCCCCGGAGCCGCTCCAGCATGCGCCGGTCGGTGCGCTCCGCATCGTCGAGCTTGGGCGTCTCGATCACCTTCGGAACCTTCGCGAAGCGATCATCGGTCATGAGGCGCCTGAAAGGTGCCTCGCCGAGGGCGCCTTCCGCAATGAGCTCGTGTCGGTCGCGCCTGGAGCCGAGCGGCGTCTTGGAGTCGTTGAGGTGCATGGCGCGCAGTCGTCCCAAGCCGATGGCATCGTCGAAGCGCGCCCAGACGCCGTCGTAGTCACCCACCAGATCGTATCCGGCCGCGAACAGGTGGCAGGTGTCCACGCACACGCCCACCCGCGCGCGATGCGGCTCCGGAACGCGCTCGATGAGTCGCGCCATCTCCTCGAAGCTGGCGCCGAGCACGGTACCGCTTCCGGCGGTGCTTTCCAGCAAGACCATCGTCCGGCCCGGGACCAGCTCGATCGCCTGCGCGATCGCATCGGCGTTGCGGGCCAATCCGCTCTCGCGATCGTCCATGTAGTTCCCAGGGTGCGACACGAGGAAGTCGATCCCCAGTGCCTCACAGCGCTGCAGTTCGTACATGAAGGAGAGCAGGGATCGCGCGCGAAGCCCCGGCTCGGGCGACGCCAGGTTGATGAGATAGCTGTCGTGCGCGCTGGTGGCGCGGACCTCGGTGTCGGCCAGCGCCGTCGCGAACGCGCGCGCCTCCGAGTCATCGCAGCAGCGCTCCGCCCAGCGGTTGGCCTGCTTGGAGAAGATCTGCATGGCCGTGGCGGCGATGGCCTTCGCCCGAGGCGGCGCGGCGGCCGTGCCCCCGGCGGTGGAGACGTGCGCGCCGAGGAGGTCTGGTGAGTCGCTGCCATTCACCGCCGCACCGCTCCTACCGTCGCCCGCGGAGCCACTCCAGCGGATCGACGGCGCGACCCTGCGGGCGAATCTCGAAGTGAAGGTGCGCGGGGAGGTCGGGATCGGCCGCGCCGACGAGTCCCACTGTTTGCCCCTTGCTCACCACCGCGCCCTTCTCGACCGAGAGCGTGTTGAGCGACCCGTACACGGAATAGTCTCCGCCGCCGTGCTGCACGATGACGGTGAGCCCGTAGGTGCCGAATGGCTCGGCCACCACCACGCGCCCGGCGGCCACCGACCTGACCGGCGTCCCTTCGGTGGCGGAGATACCGATCCCGTTCCAGCGCGTCGTGGTGTTGTTCGGGTTCACCACGCGCCCGAAGTTGTAGAGAATCGTGCCGTCCACGGGCCAGTCGAGCTGCCCGAGATCGGAGGTTCTGAGCGTGCTGGTGGAGGCCGCCGCGTTGGGCCGGGCGCGAACGTCGCGCAGGCGCGCCGCTTCCGCTTCGGCGATGGCGTTGTTGAGCCGCCGCTCGTCCCGATTGATGCGCGCGATGCGGAGCTCGGTCTGCTTCCGCCGGCGCTTCACGTCGGCCAGGCTCGCCGACCGCTGCGACTCGAGCTCGCGCAGGCGCCGCTCCTCCTCGGCGCGCGCGGTGCGATTCTCTTCGATGTCGTGCTGGAAGCGCACGAGATTGCCGCGCTGCCGCGCCACCTCGTTCCGCAGGTGCTCCACCCGGTTCACCAGCGCGCGATCGCGCAGCGCCAGGAGGTGCAGATACTTGTATCGCGTGACGAGATCGCCGAAGCTGCGCGCGGAGAAGAGCACCTCGACGTCGAACAGCGGGCCGCGCTTGTAGATGTCCACCAGGCGCTTCCGCAGCACGGCGCGCTTGAGCGCCAGCTCGTCCTCGGCGCGCACCATGTCGGCCGTCGTCCGCCCAACCTCCTCGGTGATGGACGTCAGCTGGGTCTCGAGCGAGCGCACCAGGCGCGCGGTGGTCTCGGCCTGATACTCGATGTTCGCCAGCTCCTCGGTGATGTCGTGCACGCTGCTCTGCAGGCTGGCCATGCGGCGCTGGAGCTCCTCGCGCTCGCGCCTCAACGACTCCAGGCGCTCGCGATCTGCGCGGAGGCGCGAGTCGGACGGCGCCTGCGCCGCCAGTGGAGCGGCGACGGCCAGCGCCAGGAGCAGGAGCGCGCGCCGCATCACACGCGGCGCAGGTGGCGGCCCACGGAGAGCGTGATGCCGAGCACGCCGATGAGACCACCGAACAGGACTCCGAGCAGCGCCGTCTGCCAGGGAAAGAAGCTGGTGGACATCTCGAGGTACCGGCTCACGATCCCGTGGGTGAACCAGGTGAGCGCGAAGGCGATCAGTCCGCCGGCGATTCCCTTCAGGAGGCCCTCCAGCACGAAGGGGCGGCGAATGAAGCCATCGGTGGCGCCCACCAGCCGCATGATCGAGATCTCCTTGGCGCGCGCCAGCACCGCCATGCGGATGGTGGCGCCGATGATGATCACCGCCACGGCGGCGAAGGCGATGCCGAGGACGATCCCGGCGGCGGTGGCCACGTTGCGGATGTCGTGGAGCTTCTGCACCGACTCCTGCGGAAAGCGCACGTCCTCCACGAACTCGTAGGAGCGAAGGCGATCGGCGACCGCCTGCACGGTGGCCGGGTCGTTGAAGCCCGGCTTGAGCTGGATCTGGAGCGACGGGGGAAGGATGGCGGCGTCGAACACGTCGCGGAACTCGGCCATGTCGCGCCGCGCGCGCGCCAGCGCGGAGTCGGGGGAGATCATGTCCACGCGCTGCACCTCGGGGAACGACTGCACGTCGCCCATGGCCGTGGACACCGCCTCGATGGGCGCGTCGGCCACCAGATAGGCCTCGATCTCCACCTTCTCCTCCACACGGTCGAGGGCGCGGTCGAAGTTGAGCGTCACCAGCCCGAAGAGGCCGAGCGCGAAGAGGCTGAAGGCGATCGTCATGATGCTCAGCGTGCTCAGCAGCGGCGCGCGCTTGAACACCAGCAAGGCTTCCCGAATCGTCAGGCGCATGGGCGGCTCAGGCGCCGGTGGGCGTGGAGGAGGTGGGCGACGCGGACGCGCTGGGCGTCGAGGGCGACTCCGGGAGCGGCTCGGCGGAGTCGTAGACGATCTGCCCGTGGTTCAGCTCGATCACTCGATGGTCCGAGCGCCTGACGAGCTCGAGGTTGTGCGTGGCCATGAGCACCGCCGTGCCAGCCGCGTTGATGTCGCGCAGGAGCTGGAAGACGCCGCGGGTGGCGCGCTCGTCGAGATTCCCCGTGGGCTCGTCGGCGATCAGCACGAAGGGGTCGTTGGCCAGCGCGCGGGCGATGGCCACCCGCTGCTGTTCTCCTCCGGATAGCTCCGGCGGATAGCTGGTGCCCTTGGCGGCGAGCCCCACCTGCGAGAGAAGCCGGCTCACCCGGCCGGGGATGGACGCACGCGACGCCCCGGTGACCTCCAGCGCGAAGGCCACGTTCTCCTCGGCGGTGCGATCCTCCAGCAGCCGGAAATCCTGGAACACGATGCCGAGCTTGCGGCGGAGCATGGGGATGTCGCGCCGCTTCACCTGGCTGGCGTACACCCCGTGCACCCGCACCTCTCCCGAGGTGGGGAGCTCCTCCATGGTCACCAGCTTGAGGATGGTGGACTTTCCGGCGCCGCTCGGTCCGGTGAGGAAGGCGAACTCACCCTTGGCGATGCGGAAGCTCGCGTCGCTGAGCGCGAGCCCGGAGCGCGGGTATTCCTTGGAGACGTGCTGGAAACGGATCATCTGGAGTTGCCGCCACTACCTGATCAGAGGTGATACCGGGGACGCAGGATCCCCCTCGGCGTCGAGAAGACGCCAGCTCTGCTGCGCGGTGACCGTGTCGACCACCGCCTTGAGCAGCCCGATGATCACCGGACCCAGCAGAATTCCCACGATGCCGAACGTGTAGACGCCCGTCACGAGCCCCACGAACATCCAATAGAAGTTGAGCACCCGCGACTTCTCGGCGGCCAGCTTCGGGCGTAAGTACATCGAGATCAGCATGGTGTTCCCGACGAAGCCCACCAGGAGCATCACCACCGCGCCGAACCAGTTGTCGCGGAAGATCACGAGCCAGGCCGCGACCGGAACGTATACGCTCCACGAGCCGACGATCGGGAAGAAGCCAATGACGAACGAGAGAATCGCCAGCACGGCCGCGAGCGGCACGTCGAAGGCGAGGTTCATCAACAGGATGACGACCGACTTGATCGTCTGTGTCACCAGCGTCGCGTAGATCGCGCCGTAGAGCACGCCGCGCACGTTGGTCTCCAGCGTGGCCACCAGCTCGGCGTAGCGCGGGGGGATCTTGCCGCGCACGTAGGCCGAGATCGTCTCGGCGTCCGTGAGAATATAGAACGTGGTGAAGAAAAAGACCGCCGTCGACACCGACAGCGTCACCAGCGCCTCGCGCAGCTCGCCCACCAGCTCGGAGCCGTAGTTGGAGGCCGCCACCACGGCGTCGCGCACCTGATCGGTGAAGGTCGCGCCGGCGAGGAACGGGATGCGCCGGAGCGCGGCGTCGATGCGCTGCACCACCTCGCCCTGATTGGCTGCCAGGTAATCGGCGGCGCCGCGGATCTCGATGTAGCTGTAGATCAGGATCGCCAGCAGCGGCACTACCACGGCGATGAGCGCGATGAGCGCGGCCAGCGCCGGATTCCGCACCCGCGCCAGCAGCCGGTTGTAGAACGGGCGGAGATAGACGCCGACGATGACCGCCAGGATGGCGGCGATGATGACCGTGCGCACCATCCAGGCGAAGAGGAGGAGCACCGCCACGAAGAGCGTGGAGGTGAGGACGATGCGCCGGAACTCGGGGAGCGTGAGGTCGCTGACGCGCGGCGAGGCGCGCCGTTCCACGCGGCGGCGATCATCGTCGGTGGTGCCGGGTCCGATCGGGCCCGTCATCAGCGCAGCGCCTGCTCGATGTCCGCGATCAGGTCGTCGGCGTGCTCGAGGCCGATGCTGAACCGCAGGAAACCGTCAGGCACGCCGAGCGCCGCGCGCTGCTCCGAGGTGAAATGGGCGTGCGACGTGAAGCGCGGCTCGGACACGAGCGACTCCACGCCGCCCAGACTCGGCGCGTGCGTGATCAGCTTGAGGCGCCGGACGAAACGATCGGCCGCGCTGGGGCCACCCTTCAGCTCGATGGCCATCATCCCGCCGAAGCCGCTCATGCACGCCTTGGCCACCTCGTGGTCGGGGTGACTCTCCAGGCCCGGGTAGTGCACGCGGGTGATCTCCTTCCGCTCGCTGCACCAGGTGGCGACGCGAAGCGCGTTCTCGTTCTGGCGCTTCACGCGCACGTCGAGCGTCTTGAGCCCGCGCTCGAGGAGCCAGCAGGCGAAGGGATCGGGCGCCTGCCCCCACACCATCATCTTCTGCCGGACTTCCTCGATGTACGGCGCGGTGCCCATCACCGCGCCGCCGAGCACGTCGTGGTGGCCGTTGAGGTACTTGGTGGCGGACTGGATGACGACGTCGGCGCCGTGCTCCAGCGGCCGCAGGTTGATCGGGCTGGCGAAGGTGGAGTCCACCACCAGCGCCAGCCCCGCTTCCTTCGTCAGGTAGCTCACCGGGCGCAGGTCCACCACGCGGCAGCTCGGGTTCACCGGCGTCTCGAGGAAGATGGCGCGCGTCTTCTTGCGCATTCCCTTGCGCCAGGCGCGCGACTCCATGGGGCTCACCAGCGTGACGTCGATGCCCATGGCCTCCAGCTCTCGGGTGAAGAGCTTGTGCGTTCCGCCGTAGATCCAGGAGCTGGCGAGGAGGTGATCGCCGGGGCGGAGCAGGGCGAGCAGGGCGCAGGCGGTGGCGCCCATTCCGCTGGCGAGGACGAGCGCGGCTTCGGCGCCTTCGAGCGCAGCCAGCCGATGCTGCACCGTCTCCGCGTTCGGGTTGTTGCCGTAGCGCGGATAGCGGAGGCCCTCCGCCGTGCCGATCTCCTGCACGAAGTTGACGCTCTGGAAGATCGGCTCGACCACCGGCACGTCGGCTTCTCCGGTGTCGCGCCCGCCGTGCAGCACCACCGTGGAGAGGGCGTGCCGCCGAACGGTGTAGGTCATCGCAGCTCCGTCGCTACGCGTAGCGCCCGCGACTGGGCGGGCTGTCGGTGTCCAGTTTGACGATCTTGATGATCTCCGACGGCGACGCGCCAACCACATCGCGCAGCACCACCGTGCCGCGCGCGAGCGTGTCGTCGATGCGAACCGTGGCCAGCTCGTGCCGCCGCGGACCGAACACCCACACCAGCTCGCCGTCCATCACCAGACGGTACGCCGCGTCGTCGGCGCGCATCCATATGAGGGGTCCCCGATCCTGGTCGCCGCGCCTGGTGGCGACCAATCTCGCCACTTGCAGGGGCGGGTTGAAGACGTCACTCACGCGACGCTCGCGGCGCCCCGCGCGCAACTCACGCGACGCCGCCCACCGCCACGTAGCCCTCCTCGAAACGCATCACCAGCCGGCGCTGGCAGAGCTCGTCGAGCACGGAGCTCACCTGCTCCTCGTCGAGTCCGGTCGCGCGCGAGAGATCGGCGGCCGCCACGCGGCCGAGCCGCCGGATGGCGTCCCAGGCGCGACGCTCGCCGTCGCCAAGGGTTCCGACGAGCGTGACACCGTCCTCGTCTTCGGCGACGATCGCCAGCCCATGTCGCTCGAGGACGGTCTCGATGGCATCGCGGTGCGAGTCGTTGAGGCCCCGGAAGAGGAAGTAGGCGTCGGTCGGCGGGAGGTCGGCGGCGCGACCACAGTAGCGAAGGAGCAGCTTGGCGACGATCTCGTCGGCGCAGGAGAAGTCGAGGAGGCCGACGTGCGAGAAGTCGATCACCGTCAGGCTGCGGTCACCCATTTCGGCGAGCTGCTGCTCGATTCCCGTGCGCACGGCGGCGCCCGTCGGACGGGTCACCAGGTCCGAGTACAGGTCGCACACCGTGCGACGAAGCACCGAGCTCAGATCGATATGGTTGATCATCGCGCGGCAATCCGTTCCGGAATCGTGATCTGCATCTGTGCTCCCGGAAATTCCGGCAGCTTCTCCTCGAGCGGGATGTCATCATCCCAGCTCGGCACGATCGCGATTCTAGCGGTTCCGGATCGCACGGACAACTTCCCGTCCCACCGCCCGATGTACCGTCGGACCCCCGCAAGTCCCTGGCCACGACCCGGATCGCGGAAGCGACTGACGCCGCGCACCACCGCATCTTCCAGCGCCATCGCGTCGTCCCAGCGGTCGCTCATCCGGCGTCCCTGCGCGCTCTCGAGTGAGGCGCGAAATCCGACGCCGGCGTCGCACACCGCGATCACCACCACGCGCCGACCGAGTCGCTGCCTCCACTTGTACGTCTGCACCGCCACCCATCCTCCTCGTCCAGCGTGCTCCACGATGTTCTGACAGGCCTCGGAGAGCGTCATGGCGAATCCCATCGTCGCCTTGACGTCGATGTTGAGCTCCTTGACCAGAATGGCCTGCGATTTCTGTTGGATGCGCCCGACCACCTCGTGCACGTCGTCGCTCTTGGACACCGGAGTGATCTCCAGGAGGACGTCGGACTCGGCCGCGGCGCGCGAGCGCGGGATGCTCCCGTGCAGCTCGAAGAGATCGTCGGCGTACTTGAAGAAGGCGGTGCGCGCCCAGTAGGACGCCGTGTCGTCGGATTCGGGCGCGTACAGGGCGGGGCGCTCCGGTCGCGTCTGCGCCAGGCAGAGGAGCGCCGTCAGGCCGTAGGGAGAGGCCCAGCGGGTGTGCCGGGCATCGACCAGGATCTTCTCGTCGGGCTCGATCGCGGCGAGCTGCTCGAGCATGACTTCGAACGTCTTGTCGTCGAGCGATGGGGGGACGTTGATGACGGTCGTCATCCCGCGATGAGCTCTCCGCGCAGGTGCCGGGCGAGCCCCGTTGCTCCCCGGTGTTCGACGTTGCGAGCTGCCGCGCGGTGCGCCGCCAGCATCGCCTCGCCAAAGGTATCACCGGCCAGCAGTCTGGAGAAATAGGTGGCGCCCCACACGTCGCCGCATCCGGTGGGATCGCCCTCCAGCTCGCCGCGCGGGGCGGGGACGAGCGCGGTCCGAAGGGGCGTGACGGCCGCGCCGAGCGGCGGGGGTTGGTCGGTGAGACGCTCGAAGCCGGGCGCCACGAAGTAAACGGCGCCGCGGCTGGCGAGGGTGACCACCAGGCATCGCACCCCTTCGCGCAGGGCGGTGGCGGCCAGCGCCAGCGGATCGGGCGCCATCATCGCCATCTCGTCCTCGTTTACCTGGAGAACGTCGAAGCAGCGACACCACTCCGCGACGTTGGGGAGGGGCTGCGGCGTGCGAAGCCCGCCGGGCTGCACGGCCCAAAGCATCATGTGGAGGTCGCCGTAGATGGGACCGCGGAAGTGCTGCCTGACGAGCGTGGTGGTCTCGAGGTCGAGCTCCCACCCGCTCAGGAAGTTGATGTAGAGCGCGTCGAGGCCGTTGAGGAGGGGCTTGAGCCCGAGCCAGCTCCATCCCGGAATCCCTCCGGTGAGCCGCTCGCATCGCCGCTCGCTGGTCTCGTACCGAAGCTCGACGCGATTGTTGGGGTAGGGGACCTCGATCAGCGCCGCGTCGGGCGCCATGCGCCTCAGTCCGCGCAGAAAGTCGCGCGCGCGCTCCGCCAGATCGCTCCCGACCTTGATGATCGGCACGATCTCCCACTCCTCGCCGAGCGCCGCATCGAGCCCGCTCAACGCGTACGTGATCCCCCCCCACTCCTCCACCGGCTCCGCCATCGGCCCGCGTCCATAGATGGTGTCCCAGACGAAGGTGCCGATGACGCCCAGGCGGCGCTTGCGCGCCGCGGGGAGCGAAGAGCGGGAAGGGGGGAGCGAGGGCGCACCCATCGTATTCCGGCCGCCTGCGCTCCCCGCTCCGCGCTCCCCGCTCCCCGGCTTCATCACACTCCTCCCATCTTCTGCATCTTGAACGTCGCCACCGCGCCGACCACGCCGGCGGTGCCGGCGAGGACGCCGGGCACGATGCGACAGACGTCGACGGCGGGGCGAAACGCGCGACGCTTCACCTCGGCGCGCAACGGCTCGAAGAGACGATCGCCGGCCTGCGTCACGCCGCCGGCGAGCACGACGACGTCCGGATTCAGGATGTTGAGGAGGTTGGCCACGCCGTGGCCGAGGAAGCGCGCCGTGTCGCGCACGATCTCGTGCGCCAGCGCATCGCCGCCGTTGGCGGCGTCGTACACGATGGCGGCCGTGAGCTTCGACAGATCGCCGTCCACCATCGTCTTGAGCGCGGAGGCCTCGTTGCGCTCCAGTGCCTCGCGAGCGCGGGCGGCGATGGCGGTGCCTGACGCGTAGGCCTCGAGGCAGCCGTAGTTGCCGCATCGGCAGTAACGACCGGTCGGGTCGATGGTGGTGTGGCCGATCTCACCGGCGACGTCGGAGGAGCCGTGATAGAGCTTCCCTTCGAGGATGATCCCGCCGCCGATGCCGGTGCCGATGGTGAGTCCCACCACGTTTCGGCCACCCTGCGCCGCGCCCCGCCACCACTCGCCCACCGTCGCGCAGTTGGCATCGTTGTCGAGCGTGACCGGAAGCCGCACGCGCTGCGCGATCGAGTCGCGGAGCGGGAAGTTCTGCCAGCCCAGGTTCGGCGCCACCACCACCACGCCGTTCTCGCGGTCGAGCGGACCGGGGGCGCCCACACCCACGCCCACGAAGTCGCGGGCCGAGCCGCCCTGCTCGGCCATCACGTCGGAGATCACCTGCGCGATCATGGCGACGATGTGATCCACCACCGACTCGGCGCCGCGCTGCGCGTGCGTCGGCTCGGAGCGCACCGCCAGCGTGCGACTGCCGTCCTCCGGCATGGCGCCGACCACGATGTTCGTTCCGCCGAGATCGACGCCGAGCACGTACTCTTCGCGTTTGTGTCGAGGCATGGCGCTGGAGATCGGTGGTGGAGTGGGAGCGGCCAGCGGCGGAGACTAGTCGACCTGGAGCACCGCCAGGAAGGCCTCCTGCGGAATCTCCACCGCGCCCACCTGCTTCATCCGCTTCTTGCCTTCCTTCTGCTTCTCGAGGAGCTTGCGCTTGCGCGTGATGTCGCCGCCGTAGCACTTGGCCAGCACGTTCTTTCGTAGCGCCTTCACCGTCGTGCGGGCGATCACCTTGGTGCCGATCGCCGCCTGGATCACCACCTCGAAGAGCTGGCGCGGGATGAGCTCCTTCAATTTGTCGGCGATCTTGCGTCCCCACTCGTACGCCTTGTCGCGGTGGATGATGACGGAGAACGCGTCCACCGGGTCGCCGTTGATGAGCATGTCGAGCTTCACCAGGTCGCTGGCGCGATAATCGGCCATCTCGTAATCGAGGCCGGCGTAGCCCCGGCTGATCGTCTTCAGCCGGTCGTAGAAGTCGAGGATGATCTCGGCCAGGGGGAACTCGAAGTCGAACTCCACCCGCGTGGGGTCCACGTACTTCATGGCGAGATAGATCCCGCGCCGCTCGGTGCCGAGCGTCATGATGGGACCGATGTATTCCGCCGGGGCCACGATGCGCGCCTTCACGTACGGCTCCTCGATGCGGTCGATCACCGAGCCGTGGGGCAGCTTGGACGGATTCTCGATGAGCTCCATCCCCTGGTCGGTGCGATAGACGTGGTACTCCACGTTCGGCACCGTGGTCACCAGATCGAGATCGAACTCCCGCTCGAGCCGCTCCTGCACGATCTCCATGTGCAGCAGGCCGAGAAAGCCGCAGCGAAAGCCGAAGCCGAGCGCGGTGGACGTCTCCGGCTCGTAGTGCAGCGAGGCGTCGTTGAGCTGGAGCTTGGAGAGCGCGTCGCGCAGCGCCTCGTACTGCGTGGTGTCGGTGGGATAGATCCCGGCGAACACCATCGAGTGCACGTCCTTGTAGCCCGGGAGCGCGCGCGACGCGTGGCGATCGGCGTCGAAGATCGTGTCGCCCGCCCGGGTCTCCTGCACCGAGCGGACGTTGGCAACCACGTAGCCCACCTCGCCGGCGGTCAGCTCCTGCGTCTTCACCTGACGGAGCTGGAGGTAGCCGACCTCGCTCACCTCGTAGCGCGACTCGTTGGCGCCGAACGTGATCGACATGCCGGGGCGGAGCGCGCCGTCGACCACTCGCACCGTCGGGATCGCGCCGCGATAGCGATCGTAGTACGAGTCGAAGATCAGAGCCCGCAGCGGTCCATCCGGATCGCCGGTGGGAACGGGCACGCGCCTGACGATGGCCTCCAGCACCGCGTCGATCCCGAGTCCCTCCTTGGCGCTCACCAGCAGGATCTCGTCGGGATCCGCGCCGATGAGGTCGTGCAGCTCCTGCTTCCGGCGCTCGGGCTCGGCGCCCGGGAGGTCGATCTTGTTGAGGACCGGGATGATCTCGAGGCCGGCGTCGAGCGCCAGGAAGAGGTTGGAGAGCGTCTGCGCCTGGATCCCCTGCGAGGCATCGACCACCAGGATCGCGCCCTCGCAGGCGGCGAGGGAGCGCGACACTTCGTAGGTGAAGTCGACGTGGCCCGGCGTGTCGATGAGGTTGAGCTCGTAGGTGCGTCCGTCCTTCGCATCGTACGACATCCGGACGGCGTTGAGCTTGATCGTGATCCCCCGCTCGCGCTCGAGATCGAGCGTGTCGAGCACCTGCTCCTTCATCTCGCGCTTCCCGAGCGCGCCGGTGGCCTCGATGAGGCGGTCGGCGAGCGTCGACTTGCCATGATCGATGTGCGCGACGATGCAGAAGTTCCGGATGTGATCGAGCTTCAACGGGGCTCTCTGGAGAATCGGCCGAGATTGCGGCGGAACCCCGAAATATAAGCGCCCGCCGACGTGGGCGGGCGCGAACGATCGCATCAGAGCGCGCTAGCGCGGCTCGATGCGTCGCGGCTGGACGCTACGCTCGGGCGGCGTCTCACGACGCGGCGCAGGCGGGCGGTCGCGCGACTGCTCGCGTGGCGGAGAGAGACGCCGC
>DATFFZ010000251.1:0-14464 GCA_035249845.1 Gemmatimonadaceae bacterium | reverse complement strand
CGCCTTCGCCGGGCTGCACGCGCGCGGGAGCCGGCTGGCGGCGCGTCTCCGCGACGGACTCGACGGGATCACGGGTGTTCGCCGGTACGGCCCGGTGGACCCGCCGTACACGCCGACCGTGGCGTTCACCGTGCGCGGGGTGGCGGCCGAGAGCGTCGTCAGGCATCTGGCGGCGCGGGGAGTGTTCGCCACGCACGGCGACTTCTACGCCACCACCGTGGTGGAGCGGCTGGGTCTGGCGGCGGAGGGGATGGTGCGCGCCGGCTGCGCCTGCTACACCACCGAGGAAGAGGTGGACCGCCTGCTGGCCGGCGTGGAGGAGATCGCCTCGTGAGGCGGCGCCGCTAGCTCAGGGCGTGGCGGGCACCGACGCGGTGGCGGTGCTGTCTTTCGTCTTCTTGCGCGACAGCAGCGTCTTCTCGAAGGCCGGGACGAAGGTCTCGTACTTGGAGCCCGGGTGCCAGAGGATCCAGCCGTCGTAGCCGGCGTCGTACACCGCGCGCTTCTGCTCGCTGATCTCGTGCGCGCCGTAGTCCGGCTTGCCTAACGAGAAGGCCTGCAGCCAGGGGCGGACGTTCTCGCGACCCCCGAGACCGAGCTTCTCGTTGCGCTCGCGGGCGCGCTTGATGGCGGCGTAGACCACCTTGTACGGCTCGGCGTTGGGGCGCGGCGCGCCGAAGGCGCCGCGCGGGTAGTGCGACGGATAGACCATGGGGAGGACGACGTCGGTGGCGGGCGCCAGCGTCTCCCAGTGCTGCCCGATCTCGAGCGCGCCCGGCACGGTGGTCACCAGCCCGAAGATGTCCGCGGTGCAACCCGCGCCCAGCTTGTGGATGCGATCGCACGCCGTCTGGAGGAACTCGGCCAGGATCTTCGGCTTGGCGACGTTGCCCGCTCCGGGGAAGATCTGCGGCGGCAGGCTCTTGTACGGCTCCGGGAAGCGGATGTAATCGAACTGGATCTCCTCGAAGCCGACGCGCACCATCTCCTCGGCGACGCGGATGTTGTACTCCCAGATGTGCTTGTCGTACGGGTTCACCCAGGTGAGGCCGGGCTTGTCGCGCCAGGGCGTGCCATCGGGGCGTCGGATCACGTGCGTCGCGTTGACGCGCGCGGCCACGGAGTCCTTGAAGACGACGATGCGGGCGATGGGGATGATGTCGTGCGCCTTGAGCGTGTCGACCAGCGCCTTGAGGTTGGGAATGATCCCCATCTTCCCCTGGTTCTTGGACACGAGCGTATCGGACGAGCGATAGTTGAGCCCGAACTCGTCCTTGATGTCGATGACGAAGGCGTTGATCTCGGTGTTGTCGGCCACGCCGATGAGATAGCGCATCTTCGTGGCCGACTGCGCCGCGAATCGGTTCAGGTAGAGCCCCCGCATGACGCGCATGTCGTACGTCTTCTTGCCCGCGCTGTCGGCCGCCGCAACGGCGCCGTTGGTGGCGATGGCAGCCGAGTCGCTGGTGGCTTGCGGCCGCGTGGCGGCCGCGGACATCCGAGGGCCCTCGCCGACGTCGCAGGCGGAGAGTGTCAGGAGGAGTACAGGGAGACAGCGCATCTTGGGGTTGGCCTGAGGGTGGCGGCGCACGAGCGGGCGCGAAATGTACATCGGGGGAGGGGCATACGGGAAACGGGCGAAACGGGGAAAGGCAACGGGAGGGAGGACAACGGCAACGGCAAAAGCGGCATTAGGCATTCGGCATTCGGCATTAGGGGTCTCGGCGCAGAGATTCCGTCGCGGGAGCCCGAATGCCCAATGCCTAATGCCTAATGCCGCGCTGTTCGCAGTTCCTCCTCCCTCCTCCCTCCTCCCTCCTCCCTCCCGCCCGTCGTCACTACTTTTCCGCCCATGAAAGCTCGCCAATTATCGCCCTTCCTCTTGATTGCGGCGCTCGCGGCGTGTGGGGGGGATGAGGTGCCGGTGAGGGCGGAGTTTTTGATGCTGGCCGGGGATTCGACGTTCTGGGTGAAGAGCGCGGGGGCTGGGATACGGACGCGAGGGTCGCCCATACAACTGGCGCGGTACGCGGGGTCCTTCTACGAGCTGTACATCGGGGACGACGATCGGTCGTTCTACGATGCGGTGATCGTGGGGCAGCGGATCTTCCGCCGCGATCTGATCTCCGGTGATTCGATGGTGGTATTCGAGGACTCGACCATCGGCGCGTTTCACGAGTGGTACGCGAAGGAGCATCCCGATGACCGGCGGCTGGCGCCGAACGACGAGCCGGCGGATGAGCCGCATGCGTCGGCCACCAGCGACGTGCGCATCCTGTCGCACCACGGGCCGTATCTGTCGTACGAGTACCGTGCCGACGGCGAGATCGTGGGAAGCGAGAGCTGGCACATCGCCAGGCGCGGCGTGATCGATCTGCGCACCGGGAGAGCGGCGTCGCTCCGGGCGCTGGTGGGAGATTCCGCGGCCGGGCGCGTGCTGGCACTGGGGCGCAGCCAGTTCGAGCAAGCGGTCGACTCCGTGCTCGCGTCGCACGACGAGCGGGCGCGGCCGGCCATCCGGGCGATCGGCGATTTCGAGTTCGACAGCGGCAGCTTCGCGCTGGTGAACGTCGACCGAGCGCCGGCGATCGAGTTCGTGGTTCCCGGCAGGCGCGGCGATGCGGAAGGGCTCACGCTCCCGCTCCCGCCGATTCAGGTGCCGACGCCCCCCTGGTGGAGTCAGGTAGCCGAGGCGCTACCGGTGGGGAAGCACGTCTCGGAGGACGAGGATCGCTGGATCGGCGAGGGCTACACCGTGGTCGCCCGATACGAGGGGGCGGATCGCGCGCGCGTGGCGTTGATCGACACGCTGGGGCAGGAGTGGGCGGTTGGACGCGTCCCCGGCCCCGCCTGGCGCGTCTATCGCCTCGAGGCGGCGCTCGACAGCTCGACGCGCGCCGCCCTCGAGCGCGCCTTCGACGAGGCAGCGTTGTACGACGAGGAAGCGCGCACCGCCTGGGCCGCGCCCTCGCGGCTGGCGCCGCCGGCGCCGCCGGCGCGCCGCTCACGATTCACCATCGCACTCCTGCAATGACCGACACACTCCGTCCCAAGCCGCCGAGCGACTCGCGCGCGGTGGTAGCCGACCTCATGCTCCCGCACCACGCCAACGGTCTTCGCCCGCCCTCGGTGTTCGGCGGCGTGATCATGAGCATGGTGGACCGGTGCGGCGCGCTGAGCGCGATGAAGCACTGCGGCGGTCCGGTGACCACCCTCTCGATCGACCGGATCCTGTTCAAGGAGCCGATCCGCGTGGGCGAGCTGGTGGAGGTGGAATCGCGGGTGGTGTTCGTGGGCCGCACCTCGATGGCGATCCTGGCCAACGTCTTCGCCACCAACCTGATCCTGAACGACCGCCGCCATACCAACGAGTGCTGGCTGACCTTCGTGCATCTCGACGCCGAAGGTCGCCCCGCCCCGGTACCCCCCCTGGAGATAAGGACGGCGGAGGACAGGAGTCTGGCGGAGGTGGCGAGGAGGAGGAGGGAGATCGCGCTTTCGGAGAAGAGCTGACATCCAGCCCGAATGTGCGATCGACATATGACGATATGACGAGTGGATCGCAGACGTGCGATGTGGATGTGCCATGTGCGAGGGGCTCCGACGCGAAATCGGAGCCCCTCGCCCATCCTCGGTCCACATTGCCCATCGCACCTGCCATCGTCATATCGTCATATGTCGATCGCACGTTCGTAATCCCCATCTACAACTCCCTATTCGCGGCCCTCGAGCTCTCTCTCCCCCGGCACCGTCCGAGCCGCTCGTCCCTGCCCGGGGTGGTTCTTGGCCTCGTGGAAGCGCTCGCCCTTGAGGCGAATGTCCTCGACGAAACCCTCGTATTCGCGGGGGGAGAGTTGGTCGGCGATGCTGGGAACCAGCCCTTTGACCAGGGTGATGCGCTCGGCGAGGGTCAGGCCGTTCGCCTCGTCCACCAGCTTCCGAAGGAGCGGGTGGTCCATCCAATCCGTCTGGCGGCTCGTCGTCACGGTGGCGGGTCTCCGGGTAGCGTCGAACGAAGGAGCGGTGGGAAAGCAGTGGTCTCCATCATGCTTCATGCCGTTCGCGGATGCACGCTTCGCGCACCCGGGCGCGGGCGTCTGACGCGCGACGGCGCGAACCATTAATCTTGTGCACCATGAAGCTCTTCACGGTAGACGATGCCAACCGAACGCTCCCGCTCGTCGGCCGCATCGTCCAGGACATCGTAACACAGCATGCGCGCTGGCAGGAGTGCGTGCGAGAGTACGAGATCCTGAAGATAACCGAGCGCCTGGATAGTCCAGACCCGCGCGCGGCGCTACTCGAGCGCGAGGTGCAGGGGCTGGCCACCGAGATCGACCGCTACATCCACGAGCTCGAGGAGCTGGGCGTCGAGTTCAAGGGCGCGGAGCTCGGGCTCGTCGACTTCCCCGGCATGCTGGCGGGGCGACGCGTCTACCTGTGCTGGAGGCTCGGCGAGCCCGCGGTGCAGCACTGGCACGAGATCGACGCCGGGTTCGCCGGGCGTCAGCCGCTCACCCCGCAAATGGTCGGATGAGCAAGAAAAAACAGAACTCCGTGCGCCGCTTCACCTCTCCGGACGGGACGACGTGGGGCGTGGACGTCACGCTCCCCAGCCACAGCAGCGCCATGGTGATCTTTCGACATCCCGATGGGCGGAGCACGAGCAAGGATCGCTACAACTGGTACCAGGCCGACGTCCCGCAGGCCCGCGACGTGGAATCGAGACTGGAGCCCAGGGCGCTGCTGGACGGGCTCGACGACCAGGCGCTGGCGATGCTCTTCCGCCGCTCGATGCCGGTGTCGTCGAACAACGATCCTTCGCTGGCGGTTCGCGAGCACGAGCCGCCGCGCGGCTGACGCCGGCTCGTCAGGCGTCCGGTCCGCCTAAGGAGCGCGCCTCCGCGCCTTCGGCCTCGTCAGGCTCGGCGGCGTAGCCGACGTCCACTTCCATGCCGTCGCGCGCCAGCGTGACCCGATCGAACTCCTCCTGCGCCTCGCGCAGCAGCTCCGACGCGTCGCGCGAGTAGCGCGCCGAGAAGTGCGTGAGCACGAGACGCTTGACGCCGGCGCGCCGGGCCACGCGCGCGGCGCCGCGCGCCGTGGAGTGCCCGGTCTCGTGCGCGCGCTCGGCCTCCTCCTCGGCGAAGGTCGCTTCGTGCACGAGCAGGTCGGCGCCCGCCGCCGCCTCCACGGTCGCGTCAGAGGGGCGCGTGTCGCCGGTGATCACGACCTTCCTCCCCGACCGCGTGGGACCGACGAGCGCGCCGGGCTGGATCACCCGCCCGTCATCGAGCGTCACGGGCTGTCCGCGGTGCAGCAATCCCCACAGTGGACCCTCGGGGATGCCGAGCTCTCGCGCGAGATCGGGGTTGAAGCGCCCCCGCCGCTGCTCCTCCACCAGCGCGTAGCCGAGCGTGGGCTCACCGCGGTGGTCGGCCGTGAAGGGGACGATCGCATAACCGTTCCGAGCGATCGGATCACCCGGCTTCACCTCGTGGATCTCCACCGGAAAGCCCATGCGCTCGACACCGAACTCGTTGGCGCGCCGGAGCACGCGCTGCGCCCCCTTCGGTCCCCACATGCGGAGAAGCTCGGTGCGCCCCTGGAGCGACATGGTGCGTACCAGCCCGATGATTCCGAGCAGGTGGTCGGCGTGAAAGTGCGAGAAGAAGACATCGCCGAAGGTGAAGGAGATGCCGTACCGCATCATCTGCCGCTGCGTCCCCTCCCCACAGTCGAAGAGCATCGTCTCCCCCTCGCGCACGAGCGAGAGGGAGGTGACGTTGCGCTCCACGGTGGGGCGCGACGCGGACGTTCCGAGGAAGCGGAGGGTGAGCGACATGGGGACAATATACGGAACGTGGCGACGGCGGCCGCTATCCCTCGAGCACCTTCTCGAGCCTGGCGCGATCGATGTTGCGGCCGCTGATCACCACCGCGGCGGGCGACACGAGAGGGAGCTTCCCGGTAAGCACCGCGGCGACGCCGGCGGCGCCGGCGCCCTCGGCGGTGACGTTCTCGGCGCGCGAGAGCGAGGCGATGGCGGCGGCAATCTCGGACTCCTCCACGGTGGCGATGGCGTCGAGCCCCTGGCGACCGATGTCCAGCGCGAACTCATCGATGTCGCCGGCCAGCCCGTCGGCGAGTGTGGGCACGCTGTCGATGTGCACCACCCCGCCCGCGGCCAGGGAGCGTGACATCGCCGCCGTGTTCACGCTCTGCGCGCCGAAGATTTTCACAGTGGGGGCCACGCGGCGAACCAGGCTGGCGGTGCCGGCCAGCAGCCCCGCGCCGCCGACGTTCACGACGATCGAGCGCACCGACGGAAGGTCCTCGAGGATCTCGAGCGCCACGGTGCCCTGTCCGGCGATCAGCGCGTCGCCCAAGCAAGGGTTGATGAAGGTCAGTCCACGCGCGGCGGCGTGCGCCCTGGCGCGCTCCAGCGCGGCGTCGTAGTCAGGCGAGTCGGTGTCGATGCCGGCGCCGAGCGATTCGATGCCGCGGCGCTTCACCTCGGGCGCGTCGCGCGGGATGAAGATGAGCGCCGGGATGCCGAAGTGGTGCGCCGCCCAGGCGACGCCGAGGCCGTGGTTTCCGGCGGAGGAGGCGACGACTCCTCGCGCGCGGTCGCGCTCGCCGAGCGATGCGATGGCGTTGAAGGCGCCGCGCACCTTGAACGATCCGGTGAGCTGATCCGTCTCCAGCTTGAGGTAGACATCTCCGCCCGCGTGCGCGCTCAGCGCCTCGGAGCGGCGGAGGGGAGTGCGCGTCACCACGCCGCGCAGTCGGTGGCCGGCGGCGAGGACGTCGGCGGCGCGAAGCTGGGCGAAGGTCGAGGACTCCGCGGTCATGGGGGGACGATGCACCCACGCCCTCCCATGATGGTCAGCGACGGCTCTCCGAGAGAGCGCGCCCGGCACGGGCGACGATCTCGGGAATGGCGTCGACGTCGGCCGCCGTGGTACGGAAGTTCACGATGCAGGCGCGGAGCGCGAAGCGACCGCCGATCACGGCGTTGGAGAGGAAGACGTCCCCCTCCTCGGTGAGACGGGCGAGCACCTTCTCGTTCAGCTCGTCGAGCGCGGTCTGCGTCTGCTCGCTCGTGTCGCCGCGGAGCGCCGGCGGAACGTAACGGAAGCAGCTGATGCTGAGGCCGAGCGACATCGCGTCCAGCTCCGGATGGGTCGCCACGTTCGCGTGCAGTCGCTCCGCCAGCGCGATGTCGGTGGCGATGGAGCCGACGATCCCTTCGCGACCCGCGTGTTGGATGCCGAGCCACACCTTGAGGGCGCGGAAGCCGCGCGAGTTCTGAGGGCCCCACTCGAAGAAGTTGAGCGGCGGGTCTTCCTCGCTGCCCTCGAAGCGGTAGTACGGGGGATGGAAGCTGAAGGCCGAGCGCAGCGCTTCGGGGTCGCGCACCAGCGCGCAGCCGGCCTCGAGGGGCGCGTACATCCACTTGTGCGGGTCCATGGCGATCGAGTCGGCCAGGGAGAGAGCCTTGAGGTCGGCGCTCGCGTCAGGCAGCGCGGCCGCCGGCGCGCCGTAGGCGCCGTCGGCGTGGAACCAGACGCCGTGCTGGCGACAGACGGCGGCGATCTCGACGAGGGGATCGATGGCGCCGGTCATCACCGTACCGGCGGTGCCGACCACCAGCGCGGGGATGACGCCGGCGGCGCGGTCGGCAGCGATGGCGTCGCGCAGCGCATCGACGCGGAGTCTGCCCTGGTCGTCGGTCGGGATGCGGCGGATGGCGCGGGTACCGAGGCCGCTCAGGTCGGTGAACTTCTCCAGCCACGTGTGCGTCTCGCCGGTGCCGTAGACGGCGAGCGGCTTGCCGGCGATGCCGTCGGCGCGCACGTCCCAGGTGGCGGCGGCGCGGGTGGCGGCGAGCGCGCAGACGATGTTGGCCATGTTGCCCCCGCTCAGCAGGATCCCTCCGCAGGTGGTGGGATAGCCGAGCAGCTCCGCGATCCAGCGGATGGACTGGAGCTCCATCTCGGAGGCGATGGGGGAGAGCGCCCAGGCGCCGCAGTTCGGGTTGACGCTGGACGCCAGCAGGTCACCGAGGGCGCCGAGCGGCGCGGGCGACGAGGTGATGTAGCCGAAGAATCGCGGGTGTCCGTTGAAGGTGGAGTGCTGGAGGACGAGCTCGGAGGCCCGGTCGAGGAGCCGGGCGGCGTCTTCGCCCTCGTCAGGCAGAGGTCGGTCGGCGCCGAGTGCGGCGCGGATCTGCCGCGGGTGCTCGCCGGGCGCGACGTGGCGCGACGGCAGGGAGGCGAGGAAGGCGGCGAGGCGGTCCACCAGGTCGTGGCCGAGGGCGCGGAACTCGTCGGGCGCGAGCTCCTGCGGCGCGTGGCGCGTGGCTTTGGGTGACGACTGTTCGGAGAGTGTGGAGGCGTTCATGGGGATCAGCGTGCGATGTAGGTGTGGGCGTCGAATTTGTCGCGGGCGTGCACGAGACTGATATATGAGGAGCGGGAGACCGAGTCTATCTGCTTATGGCCGCTGAGTCCAAGGCCCCAATTCCAAGGGTGCGCCGGGTTGTGGGGCGCTACGGGCACGGAATGTGTTACCAATGGGCGGACAAGTCGTTTATTGCTTGACGGGGAGCGCTCAAGTGGTTATGTTGCATCAGCTTGACGCGCCCCGCGCTCTTGGCGGGGCTTCGTTTTGACCCGAGTGCGAACGGGCGGCGGCTCCATTGAACGACCGTGCACACTCATTGCACATGGGGCTGTAGCTCAGCTGGGAGAGCGCTGCAATCGCACTGCAGAGGTCAGGGGTTCGACTCCCCTCAGCTCCACTGGTGATCGATCCTTCGGGGTCGCGAACAAATTAGAGGTTGCCCCTCCGCTCGGTAGGACGCAGAGTTCCAATGGCGGGGGACGCAACCGACACTGCGCAGGAATTGCCCGCCGCTGTTCGGTAGGACGGAGAGTTCCAATGACGGCGGTCGTGGCACCGCGCAGGTCGAAGTCGTCGCGAAAGCGGCGGCTTTTTTGTTTGCGATGTGCGATCGACATATGACGATATGACGATTGCATCGCGGAGGGGCGATGTGGATGTGCCTTGTGCGAGGGGCTCCGACGTGACATCGGAGCCCCTCGCACATCCTCGGTCAACATCGCCTATCGCACCTGCCATCGTCATATCGTCATATGTCGATCGCACATCCTCGATAAGTCGTCATATGGCGATCGCGCCTATTTCCTTCTTTCGCGGACGCCGATCGGGCCCGGGTACTTCCTCTCCCCCGGGCCGACGTAGATCTGCCTCGGCCGCGCGATCTTCTGCTCCTTGTCGAGGAGCATCTCCTCCCACTGCGCCAGCCACCCCGCCGTGCGCGCGATGGCGAAGAGGACGGTGAAGAAATCGGTGGGGAACTTCATCGAGCGGTAGATCAGCCCCGTGTAGAAATCCACGTTCGGGTAGAGCTTCCGCGAGATGAAGTAGTCGTCGGAGAGCGCGATGCGCTCGAGCTCGAGGGCGATCTCGAGGTCCTTGTCCATCCCCACTTCGGCGAAGACGTCGTCGGCCAGGCGCTTCACGATCTTGGCGCGCGGATCGTAGCTCTTGTACACCCGGTGCCCGAAGCCCATCAGACGCTGTCCCTTGCCGCTCTTCACCTCGTCGATGAAGGCCGGGATGTTCTTCGGGTGGCCGATCGACTCGATCATCCGGAGCACCTGCTCGTTCGCGCCGCCGTGGAGCGGCCCGTAGAGCGCGGCGATTCCCGCGGCCAGCGCCGAATACGGATCCACGTGCGAGGAGCCGACGGCCCGTACCGCCGTCGTGGAGCAGTTCTGCTCGTGGTCGGCGTGCAGGATGAAGAGGATCTCCGTCGCCTTGGTGAAGATCGGCCGCGACTCGTACTTCGGCTCGCTCATGCGGGCGACCATGGAGAGGAAGTTCTCCGTGTACGACAGGTCGTTGTCCGGGTACACGAAGGGCATTCCCTTCATGTGGCGGAAGATGAACGCCGCCAGCGTCGGCACCTTGGCGAGCAGCCGGATGATCGAGATGTAGCGCTCTTCGGGATCGAAGATGTTCTTGGCCGTGGGATAGAACGACGACAGCGCCGCCACCGTCGAGCAGAGCATCGACATCGGGTGCGCGTCGTAGCGGAAGCCGGTGAGGAAGTTCTTTATGTTCTCGTGCACGTACGTATGGTACGTGATGTCGCGCACCCACCTGTCATATTCCGCCTTGGCCGGGAGCTCACCGGTGCGGAGGAGCCAGGCCACCTCGAGAAACGTCGATCGCTCGGCGAGCTGCTCGATCGGGTAGCCGCGGTAGCGCAGGATCCCCTTGTCGCCATCGATCTCCGTGATGGCGCTCTTGCAGGCGGCCGTGTTCAGGAAGGCCGGGTCGTAGCTCATGAGCCCGAAGTCTTCCTCGTCGGCCTTCATCTGGCGCAGATCGGTGGCGCGGATCGCGCCGAGCTCGATTGGAAGGGAGTAGTCCTTTCCGGTGCGCGAATCGGTGACGCTCAGCGCCGGTGCGCCGCCGTCTTTGGCGGGCGCTTTCCGCGTGGCGGGGGTATTAGCAGTAGCGGCGGTGGCCTTGCTCATTGACCAGATTCTCTCGAGGTGTGGACGGCCGCTAGGCGCACTCGGCGGACCGCCGGCGTCGGGAAGGCGGGATTTTCGGCCGCCAGCACGTCAAATGAACGTATCGCCGCGACCGCCGGGTGTCACGGGCTCGGTGTTGCGCTCCAGCGGATTTGGCGCGCTTCCTGCCAGCGATTCCTGGCTTCGTCGTCGATGGGTTGTCATGAGGATGTGATGCGTGGCTGATTCAATAGTGGTACTTGTCGTTCCGACCGATTTGTCCATTGGGACGTTGATGGGGGAGCTCGTCCGCATCGCGGGGCACGTGGCCCATACGCTTCGAAGCGACGAGTCGATAGAGCAGGGGATACAGCGGGTGCGGCCGGCGGTGGTGCTGATCGACTGCGATCATTTCGAGTGCGACGAGGAGCTGCTGGCCGGTGCTGCGCGGCGCGGGGTGCCGGTGGTGTTCTTCAGCGGCGCTCGGAGCTCGCAGGAATTGCAGCGCATTGCGCGGCGTTTTGGCGTGGCCTCGTTCCAGCTTCCGAACGGACCGAGGCTGCTCGACCGGGCGATTCGCGAGGCGGCGGCTCAGGGTTGAACAACCCCATCTGGGGCGGTAATTTTAGAGGTCTCTGCTTCGGCGTGTCCGGGGTGGGGGAAAATTCAGCCTGCCCCTTGGTGTAACTGGCAACACGCCTGACTCTGGATCAGGAGAGTCCTGGTTCGAGCCCAGGAGGGGCAATACACAGCGGCGCATGAGCGTATGTCTCATGCGCCGCGCGTTGCTATCGGTCCCCCAAAAAACGCCTCGAACGAACGGCGCCTCTACGGCCCCGCAGGAGGAAACGCGAGCAACCCTCGTAGCGTCACCCCCTGAGGGCACGTCATCGTCCCCAGCGTCGTCGGTAGCGGACCCGGAGCGCCGAACGCCGTCAGCCAACTGTTCATCCGCGGCGACCCGGAGCCATCCACCAGCTCGAGCAACGCCGTCTCGATCGCCGTGAGCGCGTAGAGCGCCTTCCTCCGCGACAAGAGCTCGATGTACGCCTGCTGCACGCCGAGCGCCACGCCCGCGGGTGGAGTGAAGGCGGGGAAGATGAGCTGCTGCATCGCCGGAAGGGGACGCGCCCAGTTGCCCGGATTGACGGCAGGCCCGGCGCCCTGCCCGGTGTGAGGCGCCACCATCGCCGCCGCGATGAGGTCCACCAGCTTGGCCAGATCGGAGGGCGCGACGGTAGCCATGATGGCGGGGACGTTCGGGTCCACGAACTCCCAGCTGCGGGGCTCGAGTGGAGCGCTGGACGCGCGCGCCTGATCCATGCGCAACGAGAAGACCCAGGGCCACGCCAGATCGATGGTGGCGGTCGTGCGGAAGTTGCAGCTCAGCTCCCACAGGCCGATGAAGGTGGACGTCCCATCCACACCCTGCGGGTTCGGCACCTCGAAGCAGGCACGCACGTCGTCGAAGAAGAGCACCAGCGGACGCGTCCCCCTGGCCAGCTCGTTAGGCGCGATCTCGATGCGCGGCGCCACGGCGGGCCAGAGATGGATCTGGACCGGGCGCCGGACGAACAGTCCAGGCGCGGCACCCATGAAATTGCCGATCATCGCCGGGTCGGTGATGGTGACCTCGAATCGGCGCTGCAGCCACTGCGCGAACACGTAATAGTTGAGCGCGTTCTGCGAGAGACCGAGTCCGGCGAAGGTGCCGACGGTGATGGCCGGACCCGGTCCCGGCGGCGGCGGCATGGTGGGCTGCGGATTCAGGTCGCGGCGCATGTTCAGATGCGCCACCAGCAGCTGCTGGCGCATGAGCTGGCGCGTGTTCACCTGCGTGGTGAACGGCTCGCTGGCGATGTTGCCGATGGGCTGAATGTCGGCCTCGAGCTGGAGAATGCTCCCCGGGCTCGACTGGGCGCCGCCGCCGATGGCGCGCAGCTCGTTCTGACGGCCGGCCACGGGCAACTGGAGCCCGTTGGCCCGGAGCAGCTTCTGGATCTCGGACGTGGCGATGAGGGCCAGCGCCGCGCCCCACCCGTCGACCAGGTTCACCAGCGCCGCGATGAGCGAGTCCACGGCGTTGGCAATGATGTTGGGAGTCGAACCGAAGGTTCCGACGGTCACGGCACCGGTCCGCGCCACCAGCGACACGAACGGCTCCACGCGCTCCGTGCTCGGGTCGAAGTCGAAGCGCACATCGAGGGTCCAGGTGACGCCGACGGCGGTGGCGGTGAGGGTGGTGACGTTGGTCAACACGAAGGCGGCCAGCGCGACCAGCGTCGCGATCAACGGACAGAGGAGCGGGAAGGCCAGGCAGAAGAAGAGCGTGCCGACGGAAAGGATGAAGCCGCCCCACGCCGTGACGGCACGAAAGATGGTGGCGGTCAGCGTCGTCGTCGGGAACGCGATGCCGAGCACGATGTTCCCCGCGCTGCCGATCGTCGCCGCGGTGATGAGCGGCCCGCCGCCTAACGACGCGAAGTTCACCGTCCCGGTGATCCCGGTCACGCCCAGAATGAAGAGTGGTGGCGTGGTGATGGACCCGACGGTGAGCGAGCCGAAGCTGAAGAAGGGCGGAGCGGGCGGAGCGGGGACTCGCGCGGGCAGACCGGCGATCGAGATCGTGCCCAGCTCGGCCACCTCGTATGCATCGGTGAGCACCCGCTGGTCGACGAGACTGATCGCGTTGAGATTACCGCCGGCCGCGGTGAGCGCGGCGCTGGCGATACCGAACGCGGCGGCGGGAACGCCAGGCCCCGCACCCCAGGTGGCCAGCGTCGTGCCCAGGATTCCGGACGCGAACTCTCGCTGGGTGCGCATGAGACCGGAGGCGTCGAGCTCGTAGAGCGCCATGAACGCCAGTCGATCCAGGAGACCGCGTCCGCCGCCGGCGGGGCCGGGCGGGCTGGTCGAGACCCGCGGCTCGCGCAGGAAGCAACGGATCCCACTCCCGGGAGCGGTGGCGCCGAGTCCGGTGAGATTCGCCAGCCATGGAATCGTCCACGTTCCGCCGGCGATGGTGGTCGGACCGATCAGCGGCGCGATGAGGTTGATCGCGTTGGCCGCGACGGTGAGGGCGTCCTGGTGCAGCGTGGCGGTCACGGAACCGAAGCGCGTGCTGCCAAGGCAGTCCGGCGTGAGCTGCTGGTTGATGCGGAGCGCGCTTCGCAAGACGCCGGACTCGCTCTCCAGCGCCTGCTTCACGGCGGCTGCCTGCTGCTCGGTCGGGGTGGGCACATCCGCGGGCTGCGGAGCCGGCCGCGGCGGAGCGGACGACATGCTCCCCATCACCTCGTCCAGGCGCCTGTAGCCCGCCGGGGCGGAGAAATCGCGCGCGCCCACGGTGACGATCTCGAGCCCGTCGATCGCCAGCTCCGATGTGGGCCTCGCCGCGCCGTCGAGAAACGCGCGCTCTCTGATGATCACCCCGCTCTCGGCGATGGCGGCCCACGGCAGTCCGCTCCCGGCGTGGCACATCGGACCGCAGTGCAGGATGCGCATGAGCGCCGGTCCGAAGGGCGCCCATTCCTCGTTGCGTGACACGGTGATCTCGTGGCGAACCGCGCCCACGCCGTCATCGCGCATGGCGAGCACGAAGGTCGTGGCCCTGGGAGTCGAGCGGCTGCCCACCTCCAGCACCGCCGACGGCGCCACGCGGGTGCGCGGCAGAAGCTCGGACGGCACCTCCGCCACGGTGCGCGTGCGCTGATCCCAGAAGAGCATTCCGTTACCGCCGCGGTGGACGACGGTGATGGCGGCGTCGCCGGCGCCGTAGGTCACGCGCTGCTGCTCTTCGGTGATGAGGAATTCGGCGACGTAGCGGTCCTTGCCGCCGGTGAGATCCCCGAGGAGCGACGACGCGATGCCGCCCAGCTCCACCGTGCCCGGCGAGAAGCGCACGACGCAGC
>DATFFZ010000250.1:0-5310 GCA_035249845.1 Gemmatimonadaceae bacterium | reverse complement strand
GCACGCCGCCCGGTGTGCCCCCCGTGGTGCCCCCCGGAGTGCACGCGGCGAGCGCGATGGCGGCCGCCCATCCGCGCCAGGCCGGAGGTCTCACGACCGCCCCATGATCTCGCGCTCCACGAGATCGACCACCGATCCGAGCCACCCCTCGTCGCCTAACGAGAACACCGGACAGCGGGCGCCGAAGTCCGGGCGGTCGGTCACGATCGCCAGGTAGGTGGAGCTCTCCGGCGCCGACGGGTCGTACAACGGAGCGGCGTGGGTCTCGCCGCGAAAGATCTCGATCTTGGGGAGGCCGGACCGGGTGAATCCCTCGCACACCACGACGTCGGCGTCGCTCATGAAGCGCGTGGCCACCTCTTCGGCCGTCAGCTCGTCGCTCCACCGCTCGATGAGGGCGAACTTGTCGGGCGATACCATGGCCACCTTGGCCGCGCCACCTTCGTGGTAGTGCCGGTACGTGTCGGTGGTGGCCGGGTCGATGTTGAAGGTGTGCGATCCGTGCTTGATGGTCATGACGCGATGCCCCCGGCGTCCGAGCTCGGCGGCCAGTCGCACCGTCAACGTCGTCTTCCCGCTATGCTTCTTGCCGACGACGGCCACCATCGGTGGTCGAGGCATGGCGCTCCGCGATCTCGAGGTCGGACGGGGTGTTGATGTTCATGAACAGCAGCTCCGGGTCGCCGTGGGCGCGCACGGCGGCGGCGTCGAGCCGCGCCACCCGCACGTCATCGTAGAAGCCGATCACGCGCCGGTCACCGGCGTCGAGCCGGCGCTCGATCGGCTCCAGACACGCGCCGGCGTAGTAGGCGCAGAGGGGCTCCAGCCCGCGCCGCGACCCGCTCTCCGGCGCCGCGACGTCGGCCGCGGTGCCTAACGAGCGCAGCTCGCGGAGCAGCGCCGGCGGGACGAAGGGCATGTCCCAGGCGACCACCAGCGCCGGTCCGCCGGCGTGCACCAGCGCCGCGTGGATCCCGCCCAGTCCCCCGCACCCGGGGCGCACGTCCGCCGCCACGCGCACCCCGGGCAGCCAATCGCCGGCGCTCGGGTCGTTGGCGATGAGCAGCAGCTCGTCAGTGGCCGCCGCCAGCGCGTCGCGCACCCGATCGATGACGCGACGCCCTCCCACCGACAGCAGCCCCTTCGGCTCCCCGCCGTAGCGCGTGGCCAGGCCGCCGGCCAGGATCACCCCGGTACAGCGCGTCACCCGCCCGCCGCGCCGTTTCCCTGCTCCCAGCGCTGCGGTCGACCGCTCACCGCGCGTCCGAGGAGCGTCATCCCCGTCGCGCGCGCGATCTCCACGGCCATGGTCGACGGCACCGACGGCGTCGCGATCAGCGACAGCCGCGCGCGAGCCGCCTTGAAGGCGAGCTCTCCCGAGATCCGTCCGGTCACCAGCAGCACCAGCTCGTGGGGCGCGCGCCCGTCGAGGATCGACGCGCCGATCACCTTGTCCACCGCGTTGTGCCGACCGATGTCTTCCGCATGGTAGAGGAGCGACTCCCCGTCGGTGAGCGCGGCGGCGTGGACGCCGCCGGTCTCCTTGTAGCGCTCGCCACGCGCGAAGAGATCCTTGAAGAGGAGGCGCATGCGCGCGGTGTCGATCCGGGGCGACGGAGCCGAGCGGCGCGGGAGCGTCGCCATGGACCCGAGGATCGTCGTCACCGCGCCGCACCCCGAGGCCAGCACGCGCCGGCGATCGGCGCCTTCCACCGTGTCGTAGCGCGCGGGGGGGACGTCCACCCAGAAGCCAAGCTCCTTGGTACAGGGGCGCATGCGCAGGACGTCGGCGGCCGTCTCGATGTAGCCCTCGCCGTGCAGCCACCCCACCACCAGCTCCTCGAGCTTGTCGGGCGTGCACATCCAGGTGACGGCCGGCGTCCCGTTCACCTCCAGCCATACCGGAGCCTCCTCCACCGCATCGAGCGATGGGGGCGCGGGTGCTTCGGGCGACTGCGGGGACGACTGTGGGGTCACTGACATGACATCCTGATCACGGGGCGCGCACGCCGCTACCGCCGATCGCCCATCTCATCGCTGTCGTCGGGATCGAGCACGTCGCCCTCGAAGCCCTCGGGCGTGGGACTGTCCGGCGGCTCCCAGGCGGTGCCGTCGGCGATCGCTCGCTGCACGTCGTGCGTCCCGTAGAGGCGAGCGTCGAGATCCTCCCGCAGGTGGTCGGCCGAGTCGCTCTGGTCATCCTGCGGCCGTCCGAGCGGCTCGTCGTCGCCATCCTGCCCGGCCAGATGGTCGTCGATGGCTTCCGGCTCCTCGTCGCGGCGAATCTGATCCACCATCAGCTCGTTCTCCACCGGCGCCCCAACCACGTCGGACACCACGCGCTCCGCCACGCGACGCTCCATCTCCGATCCCACGCGTCCGGCCAGGAGGACGATCCCATCGCGCACGCGGACGAGGATGTTGTCGGCGTCCACCGTGTCCGTCGTCTCCAACTCCTGCCTGACGAGCCGGCGAAGCTCGTCGTCGGACATCCCGCTCGGGCTCAGATCGTCCTCGAAATCTGCGGACATGGCGACTCCTCGAGATCAGCGGCCGAAGAGGTACGAGAGCCCGACCGTGAAGGTCGGATTGTGCGTCCACTCGCTGCGGCCGGAGTTGGGTGGCAGCACCGGCTCACTGTCTTCCGATGGCGCCACGAAATACGCGGACGGATAACGAAGCCGGTACAGGTGGTCGGTGACATCGAGGCGAACGGCGAGCTTCCCGCCGCGCACGTATCGCACACCGGCGCCCACGGAAAGTGCAAAGGGAGTGCCGATGCTGAAGCCGCCCTCGTCGAGGTCCTTCCCGAGGTCCGAGAAGAGCCCCGCGGTGGCGGTGATCAGGGGCTGCAGGCGGTGCCACGACTTCTGTCCGGTGAGCGCCAGGGAGAAGCCGACGTCGGTGAGGAGCAGCGGCAGCTTGATCGTGCCGAGCGTACGATCCGCCGGATCCTCCTCCTCGGGATCGATCACCACGCGCTCGGTGGCCACACCGGTCATCCGCGCGGTGAGCAGCACCGGACCGCTGATGCGGAGGTCGTATTGCAGGCCCACCGCCGGCCCTCCCTCCGGGCCCACACCGGCCTTCCCGATGTCCGCGCTCATCCAGCCGGCGAAGGGGGTCAAGCTCTGCCGCTGCGGCACGTCGCGATACGGGCTCTCGCTGGGGGGATGCCCAACCTGCGCCGGCGCCGATGTGGGAAGTGTGGCGGCCACCGCGCAGACGACTACCATCGCTCCGACGAGCCTGACTCTCACGCGAGTTCCTCTTGTTGGTCTCAGGTCGAGCGCAGGTCCACACCGGTCATCTCCCGCGGCTGCTCGATGCCGAGCATGGCGAGGACCGTGGGGCCCACGTCCTTCAGCGCTCCGCCGGAGCGGAGGGGCGGGACACCGTCGGCGTCGACGATCACCAGCGGGACGGGATTGGTGGTGTGCGCCGTGTGCGGCCCACCACTGACGGGGTCGATCATCAGCTCGCAGTTGCCATGGTCGGCGGTCACGATCATCCGCGCGCCGGCGCGCTCGGCGTGCGCCAGCACGCGCGCCAGGCAGCCGTCAACACACTCGACCGCGCTGATCGTCGCCGGCAACACGCCGGAATGTCCCACCATGTCGCCGTTCGCGTAGTTGCAGAGAATGAAATCGAAGTCGCGCGAGTCGATCGCGCGACAGAGCACCTCGGTCACCCCCGGAGCACTCATCTCCGGCGCCAGATCGTACGTCGCCACCTTCTGGCTCGGCACGAGCTCGCGCACCTCCCCCGGATACGGTACCTCATACCCGCCATTGAAGAAGTAGGTCACGTGCGGGTACTTCTCCGTCTCGGCCGTCCGAAACATGGTCATGGACCGCTCGGACACGACCTCGGCGACGATGCGCGAGAGGGTGAAGGGCGGAAAGGCGACCGGGAGCGTGAAGGTCTCGTCGTACATCGTCATGGTCACGATGTCCGTGCGCGGACGCCCGGAAACGTCGAAGCCGGAAAAACCCTCCTCGCTGAGCGCGCGCACGATCTGTCGCATGCGGTCGCTACGGAAGTTGAAGAAGACGATCCCATCCCCGTCGCGCACCGGCGCCACCGGTGCACCGTCGGCGCCGACGAGCACCACCGGCTTGATGAACTCATCGCTCTCGCCGCGCGCGTATGCCTGACGAATGGCCTCCAGCGGATCGCTGGCGGTGGGCCCCCGTCCCTCCACCATCGCGCGATACCAGAGCTCCGTGCGCTGCCATCGCTTGTCGCGATCCATTCCGTAGTAGCGCCCGCCCAACGACGCCACCCGCGCGCGACCACCCGCGTAATCGAGCAGCGATCGCATGAACTCGAGCGCCGAGCGCGGGAGCGTGTCGCGGCCGTCGAGGAGCGCGTGGATGGCGACGCGCGGCATCCCTTCGCGCTCGGCCATGTCGATGAGCGCGAACAGATGCTGGTCGAGCGCGTGCACGCCGCCGTTGCCGATCAGCCCGCAGAGATGCAGGGTGCCGCCGCGCGCGCTGACCGCGCGATGCAGTCGGGCCAGCGCCTCGATCTGGAAGAAGGTGCCATCGGCGATGGCGCAGCTGATGCGCACGATGTCCTGCGGCACCACGCGCCCGGCGCCCAGGTTGAGGTGTCCGACTTCGCTGTTTCCCATCTGTCCGTCGGGAAGTCCCACCGGGAGCCCGGACGCATCGAGCAGCGTGCGCGCGGGCCGCCGCCAGAGCGCATCCCACGTCGGAGTGTCCGCCAGCGCGATCGCGTTGCCCTCGCGCTCCGGCCGGTACCCCCACCCATCCAGCACCACCAGTACCACCGACCGCTTCGTGCGTTGCGCCATCTTTGCTCGGTAAGTGTACGACTGTATACTGCGCCCAATCGCGCGGTCGAAATGTATGCGGCCCCTCACTCACCAGCCAGCGATGCGCCGGATCCCGCTGCTGCTCACATCGCTCGTCCTGCCATCCATCGTGCTGGCGCAGACCACCGTGTCGCGCGAGACGTCGTTGTTGAGCGCGCCCGGCGGACGCACGCTCGCCACCGTGCGCGCGGGCGCGACGGTGTCGTCGACCGCGACCACGCGCGCGGGCGCGACGCAGGTGACCGTGGATGGCTGGATTCACCGGAGCATGCTCGGCGGACGGCGCGACACGTTCCGGCTCTCCGTCAGACGCGACAACGCCGTGCTGCGCAGCGAGGGGAGCACCAGCTCGCGCGTGGTGGCGCGTCTGCGGAACGGCATGGGGCTCGGCGAAGTGACGCGCCGCGGCGAGTGGGTGCGCGTGCGTCGCACCGGATGGATTCCCACGCGGGCGCTGGCGTCCGCGA
>DATFFZ010000249.1:0-4126 GCA_035249845.1 Gemmatimonadaceae bacterium | reverse complement strand
ATCACCAGCCGCGGCACCTTCATGGCACGCACCGCCTCGGCGAGGACGCCGAGGCGCTTCACATCGCTGATGTCGAGCACGATGAGGAGGTCGGCGCCATTCAGCGCGCGGGCGCCGTCGGGACTGCGATCGACCACGTCGCCGCCCTTGAGGAAGTCGAACATCGACGGCCAGAGGGTGGGATTCACGATCGTGCACGACACGCCGCGCTGCGCCAGCAGGCGGGCCAGCGCCGCCTCCGATCCGCATCCGTCGCCGTCGGCGTTGATGTGCGTGGAGAGCACCGCGCGGCGGTTGCGCACCAGGTGCGCCGCCATGCGGCGGATCGCCTCCTCGCGCGGCGGGGGGATGCTCAGCAGATCGGGGAGTTGCGTGGTCACGAGCTCCTCTGATGCGACAGGCGGCGCTCACTCGGGTGAGCGCCGCCTGAAGATAACACGCGGGACTTCAGTCGCCCTGCGCGGCGGTGTTTTCGGCTGCCGCGAGGCGCGAGTGCCTCCGACCGTAGGCAAAGTAGATCACGATGCCGATCGCCATCCAGATGATCAGTCGAAGCCACGTGTCCTTCGGCAGTCCCGCCATGAGCATGCCGCAGCTCAGAATGCCGAGGATCGGCACGAGCGGCACCAGCGGGGTGCGGAAGGGTCGCGGAATGTCGGGGCGCGTGCGGCGCAGCACCAACACGCCGGCGCAGACGATCACGAAAGCGAGCAGCGTGCCGATCGAAACGAGCTCTCCCAGCAATCCGATCGGGAACAGACCGGCGATGACGCCGGCGACCACACCGGTCACGATCGTGGTGATGTACGGAGTCTGGAAGCGGGGGTGCACCTTGCCGAACACCGGCGGCAGCAGACCGTCACGCGACATCGCGTAGAAGATTCGCGGCTGCCCGAGCAGCATGACCAGCACCACCGAGGCGAGGCCGGCGATGGCGCCGAGGTTGACGGCCTTCTCCAGCCAGGCGAGCCCCGGACCGGCCTGGGCGATCGCCACCGAGACCGGGTGCGGGACGTTGAGCTCGGTGTAGTGCGCGAGACCGGTCATCACCAGCGCCATCAGGATGTACAGCACGGTGCAGACGGCCAGCGACCCGAGAATGCCGACCGGCATGTCCTTCTGGGGATTCTTCGCCTCCTGCGCCGCGGTGGAGACCGCGTCGAATCCGATGTAGGCGAAGAAGATCACACCGGCCGCGCGGACCACGCCGCTCCAGCCGTACGCGCCGAACGTCCCCTCGTTGGGCGGGACGAACGGCTCCCAGTTCGATGGGTTCACGAACTGGAAGCCGAAGCCGATGACGAGGAAGACGATCGTCACCTTCACGAAGACGATCAGGTTGTTGAAGCGCGCCGACTCGCGGATCCCGATCACCAGCAGGATCGTCATCATCGCGATCAGAAACACCGCCGGCAGGTTCACCAGGTAGCCGGTGGGGACGAGCGTATGCGTCCCCTCGACGGTGAACGGGGCATTGGTGAGATGCGGCGGCAGCACGATGCCCCAGTCCGCCAGGAACGAGACGAAGTACCCCGACCAGCCGACGGCCACCGTCGACGCGCCGAAGAGATACTCGAGAATGAGATCCCACCCGATGATCCAGGCCACGAGCTCGCCCATGGTCGCGTACCCATACGTGTACGCGCTCCCGGCGATCGGGATCATGGACGCGAACTCGGCGTAGCACAGCCCAGCAAAGAGACACGCGATTCCGGCCAGCACGAAGGAGAATACGACGGCCGGTCCCGCGTATTGCGCGGCGGCCGTTCCGGTGAGCACGAAGATCCCGGCGCCGATGATGGCGCCGATTCCGAGCAGAACGAGGTTCGTACCACTCAGGGCGCGCTTGAGGGTGCCCTGCCCTTCTTCGCTCGCTTCGGCCTGGAGAACGGCGATGCTCTTGGTGCTAGTCAGTCCCATGCTGGGGCTCCGAGGAAGGCTTCTCGAGAGAGGAGAGCTGCGGACGTGCGGGTGGGATCACATGGAAAGGCCGACCGCGTTCGGCGATCGGCCGCGCAACGTTCGGGACGCGTCGAGACTTTGTCAAGACACAGCGGGATTCCCGCCGTCACAGACTGTAGTTCGGCGCCTCCCTCGTGATCTGCACGTCGTGCGGGTGCGACTCGCGGAGGCCGGCGGCGGTGATGCGGACGAACTCGGTGTTGGTGCGCAGCTCGTCGATGTCGCCACACCCCACGTAGCCCATCCCGCTGCGAAGCCCGCCCACCATCTGGAAGATCACGTCGCTCACCGGACCCTTGTAGGGCACCCGCCCCTCGATCCCCTCCGGCACGAGCTTGCGCGCCGACATCTCTCCTTCCTGGAAGTAGCGATCGGCGCTGCCATCCTGCATGGCGGAGAGACTTCCCATCCCGCGGATCATCTTGAAGCGGCGTCCCTCCAGCAGGAACGACTCGCCCGGACTCTCTTCGGTGCCGGCCAGCATCGAGCCCATCATCACCGATGACGCGCCGGCCGCCAGCGCCTTCACGATGTCCCCCGAATACTTGATCCCGCCGTCGGCGATGACGGGGACATCGCCCGCGCCATCCACCGCGTCGAACACGGCGGTGAGCTGCGGCACGCCCACGCCGGTGACCACGCGCGTCGTGCAGATGGAGCCGGGCCCCACGCCCACCTTCACCGCGTCGACGCCGCGTTCCACCAACGCTTCGGCGGCCTCTCTGGTGGCCACGTTGCCGGCGATGAGCTGCACGTCGGGGAAGAGATCGCGCACCTCGGCGGTGGCGCGGAGCACCCCTTCGGAGTGACCGTGCGCGGTGTCGATCACCAGCGCATCGACGCCGGCGGCGATGAGCGCGCGGGCACGATCGAGATAGTCGCCGCCGCCGCCCACCGCCGCGGCCACGCGCAAGCGACCGTGTCGGTCCTTGTTGGCGTTGGGATACTGTCGGCGCTTGTGGATGTCCTTCACGGTGATGAGCCCCTTGAGCCTGCCCTGCTCATCCACCACCGGAAGCTTCTCGATGCGATAGCGGCCGAGGATCGCCTCGGCCTCGTCGAGCGTGGTGCCCATCGGCGCGGTGCGGAGATTCTCCTTCGTCATCACCTCATGCAGCGGACGGTCGAGGCTCCGCTCGAACTGGAGGTCGCGATTGGTGATGATCCCCACCAATCGTCCCTCGCGGTCGACGATCGGCACGCCGGAGATCTTGAAGCGCATCATCAGGTTCGTCGCTTCGCGGAGCG
Organism: Gemmatimonadaceae bacterium; assembly: GCA_035249845.1. Taxonomy (GTDB): domain Bacteria; phylum Gemmatimonadota; class Gemmatimonadetes; order Gemmatimonadales; family Gemmatimonadaceae; genus DATFBY01. The sequence goes on along the minus strand of DATFFZ010000249.1, from coordinate 916 downwards.
TCGCGTCGGGCGCGAGGGTGATCGGGTTGAGGATCATCCCGCTCTCGGAGCGCTTCACCCGGTCCACCTCGGCGGCCTGCCGGTCGATGGACATGTTCTTGTGGATGACGCCGATCCCGCCCGCCCTCGCCATGGCGATTCCCATCTCCGATTCGGTGACGGTGTCCATCGCCGCCGAGACGAGCGGAATGTTGAGCGCGATGCCGCGCGTGAAGCGCGTGGCGGTGGAGACGTCCTTCGGGTGCGTACGCGCGTGACGCGGAACGAGAAGGACGTCATCGAAAGTCAGCGCGGGGTCGGGACGCACGCGCGCATCGATCGGCTGCGCGCTCTGCTCTCCGGTCCCCGCTATGCGCGAAGGCCCGCCCTCTGCGTTGGCAGAGCCGGCGGGCCGAAGAGTCGATCGTGTTCTGGTAGCCATGGTGAAATGTAGAGGGGGTGCCGGGAGGCGTCCAGTGCCTCGCGGCGCACGGGATCATCGCCGCAGCACGGCGCGAAGACGCCGGCGCGAGCGTCGTGGCAGAAAGAACACCGCCGCGGCCAACACCGCGCGAAGATTGGCGGCGCTCAGCTCCTTGAGGCTCCCCGTCCAGTGGTCGCGAACCACGCGCGTGCCGGCGTTCTTGAGCATGCGACGCACCGCCAGCACCATCACGTAGACGTCGTCCACCTCCCCGAAGAAGGGGATGTAATCGGGGATCATGTCGAGCGGCATCACGATGTAGGCGAGCGCCGCGCCGACCAGCAGCTTGTCGAGCACGTCCACGCGCCGGTCGGTGAGCAACCCCCACAGCAGCATGCCGTACTGCGGAAGGAGGCGCACCGTGTCGAGAATGGTGCGCTTGGCGCCGCGTGCCTGACGAGTGAGCTTGCGCTTCGCGCGGCGCGCGCGCTTTTCCAGGTTCTCCTGGAGGCG
>DATFFZ010000248.1:0-7613 GCA_035249845.1 Gemmatimonadaceae bacterium | reverse complement strand
CCCTTCGACGTTCGGATCGGGCTGCCGCGCGATCACGATGCGCCTGACCGGAAGCTCGTCCACCAGCAGGTTGAAGCTCTTCGTCTCTCCCTCCCGCTTCACGCGCACCGACAGCCGCTTCCCCGGAACGAGGAGCTGGCTGAAGGGCACCACGCTCCCCTTGAGATCGCGGTTGTCCAGCGCCATGAGGACGTCGCCCGCGCGCATCCCGGCGCGCTCGGCCGGGGAGCCCGGCTCCACCGATTCCACCAGCGGGTACTGCTCGAACTCCCAGTACGTCTGTCCATCCCTGCCGTGCGTCGTGATGGCGCTGGCCGAGAGGTTGACGCCCATGTAGCCCGTCCGCTGATGCGGCACCGCCACCGGTGCCGCCCCGCGAGCGCGCTGCGCGCGCGGCTGCGCCGTCTCCGCCTCCAACCTCGTCAGGCGCGCCGTGATCGTCTCCAGCCGACGCGTGGCGGTGCGCAGCTCGCGGTTCATCTTGGTGAGCCGCTCGCGCGACGCCGCGCTGGTGTCGCGCGCCATCGACTGCAGCGCGCGCTCGTAGGCGGCCAGCGCCACGCGGAACTCCTGCGTCGCCTGTTCCAGATCGCGGCGCGCATCCTCGCGCGCCTCCTGCGTACACTGCGCGCACGGAGCCTGCGCCGGCAGCGATGCCGCCGACCCGACCACGGTGCCTGACGAGACGACCAGCGCCAGCGCCAGCGCCCGAACCGTACGGGATGCCGAAACGTTCACTTCCACTCCTAGAATCTGTTCACCTGGCCGCCGAGCGAGGCGTTGAGCTGCTTGAGCGTCACCTCGCGCGCGGCCAGCGTGTTGATGTAATACGAGTTGATCACCGGATCGTGCGGCGCGTCGTACACCGCCTCTCGAGCGGCGCCGGCCATCTGGTCGAGCGCCGCCAACCGCGTGCGGTACAGCTCCGGATTCGACCCCGTGTCGGTCGAGTCCTGCCGCTCCAGCAGCCAGAGCGACGCCAGCCGGTACTGCCGCTCCGCCTGCTCCAGCACCGCCCGTGCATCCTCCACCGACGCGAAGCTCGAATCAGCGGAGCCGGCGGTCAGCTGCGCGCCGCTGACCGCCGTCGGGCGCGACCCCACGGCCGACTGCGCGCCTCCGCCATCCGCCTGCACGCTCATCCGCCCCGCCACCGCGCCGCCGGCCAGCAGCAACAGCGAGGCGGCGATCTGCATCCAGCCGCGCATCCACCGCCCGCCGCTCCGGACGACGGTGGACTGGCCACCAGCACCGCCGCCGCGAATCAACCCCTCGTCGCGCAGCTGCGCGGCCAGCACGTCCCACGTGGTCAACGGCGTCATCGTCATCTCGCTCGGCGCCTGCGCGGCCATCCCGCGGAGCGCCACGTATCCACGCCACTCCCGCGCGCAATGCTCGCACTCGATGAGATGCTCGCGCTCCGCCGCGGACGGCTCGTCATCGGCCAGCATCGCCAGCCGTTCAGTATCCAGGTGCGACATGTCTCGTTCCCGATGCCGGCGTGTGTCCTTCCACCAGATGCGCGAGGAGCCGGCGAAGCTTCGCGCGTGCCTTGAAGAGCTGTGACTTGGATGCGCCCGTCGTTATTCCGAGCTGCTCGGCGATGTCCTCGTGCGTGTATCCCTCCACGTCGTGCAGGAGGAACACCGTCCGAGCACCCACCGGAAGCCGCTTCGTGGCATCCTCGATGGACTGCGCCAGGAAGGCGCGCTCGCTGTCCATCTCGATCGCGGCGGTCTCATCCTCGATCTCCACTTCCGCCTTCGACAGCCGCCGATAGCGCCGAAGCGCGTTCAGCGTCCGATTTACCGCGATCCGATGCGCCCACGTGCCGAACTGCGCGTCGCCCCGAAACGACTTCAGCGCCCGAAAGATCTGCATCCACACCTCCTGCGCGACGTCGGCCGCCAGCTCCGGATCCCCACAGAGCCGCCGGATCACTCCATCGATGTACGGAGAGTACTGCGCCCACAGCTGGCGCAGCGCCTGCTCGTCGCCCTCTGTGGCGCGTCTGATGAGAAGGTGATCCGTCTGCATGCGGTACACAGGATTGGTCACGCCGTGAAGCCCTTGGGTTGCCCGAAGATGGGAAAATTTCGACCCGAACAGTGACCGGAAATGTGACAGTCTCGTCTTGCCGAATAGGGGGAGACTTTCTAATATGGGCGCGGCCGCAGCACCGGGATCAGGGACTCGAGTTCGAGCCCTGGCTCTCCGCCCCGCAGGAACTCCCCCGGCTTTCGCTGGTATCTCTGAAAGCGCTCCCCCGCGCTTCCTCTGTTTCTCGTAGTTGGTGTACCGCTTGCCATATCGTACGTCGCGACTTTGGCCGAGTGCCAAGTCCCGACGGCCGCGTCCCGGTTGTCCTCAGGCTCGCGCTCTCTACTCTGAGCGTGCGCCCCCGTCCGCGTTGGAGTCGTGATGCTCGCTTCCTTCATCGCTGCCGCATTCATGCTGCACGCGGGTGAGGGTCTTCCCGTGAAGACCCCCGCCTCCGTCGGCATGTCAGCCAAGCGCCTGGCGGTGATCGACCGCGTCGTCGCGCGCGGCGTGCGAGCCGGCGGCTACCCCGGCGCGGCGGTCGTGGTCGGCCGCAAGGGCGCCGTCGCCTGGCAGCGTGGATTCGGACGCCTCGACTGGCGCACGGCAAGCCCGGCCGTCTCCCCGAACAACACCATCTACGACCTGGCCTCCCTCACCAAGGTCGTCGGCACCACCACGGCGGTCATGCTCCTCTTCGACGAGGGGAGGATCGACCTCGACGCCCCGGTCTCCACCTACATCCCCAGCTTCCAGGGCGGCTCCAAGGATCGCGTCACCATCCGCCACCTCCTCGAACACCGCTCCGGACTGGCCGCCAGCCGCGACCTCTGGCGCGTCGCGTTCACCCCCGAGGACGCCCGCCGCGCCGTCATCGAGAGCCCTCTCGTCTGTCAGCCCGGGAACTGCTTCATCTACTCCGACCTCGGCGCCGCGCTCCTCGGCTTCGTGGTGGAGTCGATCACCGGGATGGGGCTCGACGCGTTCCTGGAAGAGCGCGTCTTCGCTCCCCTCGGGATGACCGAGACCTTTTTCCGTCCCGCGCAGACCCTGCGCGACCGGATCGCGCCTACCGAAGTCACCCCGCCCCGCGGCTACCCCCTCCGCGGCGAGGTGCACGACGAGAACGCGTACGCGCTCGGCGGCGTCTCCGGGCACGCCGGACTGTTCAGCACCGCCGCCGACCTCTCGATCTTCGCGCAGATGATGCTGAACGGCGGCCAGTACAACGGCGTCCGCGTCCTCAGCGACTCGACGGTCCAGCTCTTCACCCGCCGCGCCGCGGGGAGCCGAGCCCTCGGATGGGCGATGGCCGATGGCACCGGCGGCTCCGGTCGCTACCTGAGCGACGGCGCCTTCGGGCACACGGGCTACACCGGGACATCGATGTGGATCGACCCGGACCGCGAGATGTTCGTCATCCTGCTCACCAACCGCGTGCACGCCGCTCGCGCCCGCCGTCCGGCCAAGGTGATCTCCGACGTTCGCGCCGACCTGGCCGACGCCGCCGCGATCGCCGTGACCGACGACCCCGACGCGATCCTGGCGATGCCCGCCGCCTTCCGCGCCGACCGAGCCGTTGGGTGGAATCGCACCGCCCGCCGCACCGCGTACTACAAGGTGTGCCGCAAGGTGGGCGGGAAGACCAAGTGCGTCATGAAGAAGCGCGTGGCCAAGGCGAAGAAGAAGTCGGTGTCGCGCTCCAAGTCGGCGAGCGCGAAGAAAAAGGCCGTGAAGAAGCCGGCCGTCAGGAAGACCGCCACCAAGCCGGTCGCCAAGCGCACCGGGTAAAGCGGAGCTCTCCGTCCCAGCACCGCGTCACGACGGGCGCCTCGTGAAGGGGCGCCCGTTTCGCATCCGAGGTAGAATTAGCTGACGCCAACGCCCAGGCTACCCGAGTGCCCGTCCCCTTTCGTGCCCACCGGTTCGCCTTCACCATCTTCATCGGCCTTCTCATGAGCGCAACCGAGTCGTCGGCGCAGGATGCGCCGCTGGATCCGCGGAACGACCGGCGAATCGATTACATCGAGCTGCCGGCCACCGACATCGCCACCACCAAGCGCTTCTACATCGATGCCTTCGGGTGGAAGTTCACCGACTACGGCCCCGACTACACCTCCTTCGAGGACGGGCGACTGACCGGCGGGTTTCGAAAGCAGGACGAGGGTGGTACTGGCGGTGGCGCGCTGGTGGTGATCTACGCCGTGGACCTGGAGGGAGCGCGGCGTCGCGTGGAGAGCGCCGGGGGAAAGGTGGTGCGACCGATCTTCTCCTTCCCCGGCGGACGCCGCTTTCACTTCACCGACCCCAGCGGGAACGAGCTGGCGGTGTGGTCGGAGCGCTGAAGGGGTCCGCGACCGGCAGCCGTCTTGCAGCGCCAGGATGTCACGGCGAACTTGCTCCTGGACCCGGACGTTGAGTTATAGATGAGCATCGACCAGACACCGACACCCGCGGCCGAATCCCCCGGCCTGACCGTCACGTCCGCCAACCCCGTCGAGGGGTTGACCGAGGACGTGGTGAAGATGGCGCTCCGTCGCGTGAAGGACCCGGAGCTCAACCTCAACATCCTCGACCTCGGCCTCGTCTACGCGATCAACATCGACGGCTCGAAGGTGAGCATCGACATGAGCCTCACCTCGCCCGGGTGTCCCTCCGGTCCCGAGATCATGCAGGGGGCCGAGGAGCAACTGAAGTCGATCCCCGGCGTCACCGACGTGATGGTGAACCTGGTGTGGAGCCCCTTCTGGACGCCGGAGCGGATCGAGCCCCGCATCCGGGCGTACATGGGCTTTTAGCGGTTCAGGGCGCGCCGGCCGGCGGTGGCGACGCGAAGCCCCACTGCGCGAGCTGGTCGAGCGGCGGGAGCTCGCAGCGCGTTCCGCCCGCATCGGCGGCCGAGCCTCTTCGCACCAGCAGCGTCTCGCCGGCGCGGATCCGACTACCTTTGAGGCCGTTCAACTCCTCCAGCGCGGCCACGGTCGCGTTGTAGCGCGCGGCGATCCGTTCCAGCGCCTCGCCCCGCCTGACGACGTGGCACACCGGCGCGCGGGCGCGGCGCGCCGCTTCGTCGCGCGCCGCCTGCTCCCGGGCGGCAGCTTCGCGAATCGCAGCCTGCCGCCGCGCGATCGCCTCCACCAGCGAATCCGCCTCGGCTCGCTGAAGCGGGTCGATCCCGAATCGCTCGCGTCCGCCGGACGTCCGTAGCACGATCCCCTCCGCGCGTCCGAGGAAGACACGGCCGGCGGCCGCCTTCACATCCTCGTAGGTGAACGCGACCTCTTCGATGAGCGGCGGCTCTCCCTCACGCGCGGAGGACGCGCGGATGGTGGGCGGGAGTCCGATGAAGAGGATGCGCCGATCGGTGGCGACGAGGAGCCCGTGAGTGGCCGTGTAGTAGTCCCACACGCGCCGCCGATAGACCGGGAGCACGCGCTCGACGATCTCACCGTCCTCCAGCGTCCGCGTTTGCAGCGTCCGCGACGCCGCCTCGCGCGCCGCGATCGGATCGGTCTGATCGGCGTAGAGCGCGATCCCGAGGACGAAGACGGCGACGAGCCCGACCACGACCCCAGCGGTGAGTCGCAGGATGGCGAGCAGCGGACGGCGCTTCATGTCGCGTGGTCGTGCAGGGAGCGAGCCAGCGCGCCACCCCCGCTCTCTCGTCACTTCTCCGCCAGAGACGCCAGAAAATCCTCCCCCAGCTCGGCAATCTGCCAGCGCCTCAGATCTTCTATGGCGGCGAGCTCTTCGAGCGATTGCGGCTTGCGGCGGGCGATGCTCTCCAGCCGCTCGCGGGAGCAGAGGAAGCCCGGATCCAGACTCAATCGCTCGGCGTGCTTGTCCCGGACCGCTCGCAGACGGTTGACGCGCGCCTCGAAGTCGGGGTCGCGATCCCAGCGCGCAGCGCGGGGGAAACGCGGGAGCTGGTCGTCGGGGACGTCGAGTCCGCGCTGGATGGCGGCCAGTACCTCGCGGCCCCGCCGCTCGATGATCCCGCGCGGCATCCCTTTCACCGAGCCGAGCTGCTCCACCGAGCGTGGTGCCTGACGAGCGAGCTCGAAGAGTGTCTCGTTCCCCGCCACGCGGAAGGTCGCGCGATCGAGCTCGCGCGCCACGCCATCGCGCCAGGCCGCGAGCTCGCGGAAGAGCGCCAGCTCGCGCCGCGAGAGATCGCGCGCGCCTTTGACGCGGAGGAAAGCCTCGTCCGCGGCGGCGGCGGCGTCCCACCGCGTCCCCTCCAGCCGCTGAAACTCCTCCCGCGCCCACTCCCAGCGGCCGGCGGCATCGAGCAGCTCCTCCAGGCGGTCGCGCAGGTCGAGCAGGTACATCGTGTCCTGCGCCGCATAGCGAAGCATGTCGGCGGTGAGCGGACGCATCGACCAATCGGCGCGCTGGTGCTTCTTGTCGAGCTTCACGCCGAAGAAGCGCTCGAGGAGCGCGGCCAGCCCGAAGGCGCGGAGTCCGAGGATCTGCGCGGCGACGCGCGTGTCGAAGATGTTCGTGGCGTGCCAGCCGTAATCCTGGTGGAGGAGGCGGAGGTCGTAGTCCGCGTCGTGGAAGACCACCTCCACCTGCTTGGACTCGAGCAGCGCGCCGAGCTTCTCCGGCTTCCCGATGGGGAGCGGGTCGAGCACGGCGCTGCGGTCGCGCGTCGAGATCTGGAGGAGGTAGATGCGGTCGACGAAGCGGTGGAAGCTGGCGCCCTCGGTGTCGAGGGCGATCGTCTTCACGCGCTCGATGGAGGTGAGGAAGCGGTCCGCCTCCGGGCGCGTGTCGAGGTAGAGCGGCTCGTGCTCGCTCGGCTTGGGCGCTGCGGTCACTCGATCGGGGTTCTCCAGGCCAGGGGGGCGCACCGCCGGCGTACCGCCGCGGAAGTGGCGCGCGCAGACTAATTCTCGCACGAGGGTGGTGGAGATTGAAGTCCCGTTTGCGGTGCTGACCGGCGTGTGCCACCATTGGGCGCGTCACGCGTCGCTTGCGGCCTCACCCTTGCCATCCGTCCGCACATGAGCCAAGCCGACCGGCCCTCGCCCGTGCCGGAGACTCCGCCATCACACGCGCCCGAGGTGGGTCGCGGCCTCCCGGGTCCGCCTCCCGGCGGCGAGCGACGAACTCGCCAGAATGGTTGGCGCAGCCGCGACATCCTTCGGGCCACCGCGCTGGTGCTGGGCCTGTATTACTTCCTGCGGCTCCTCTGGTTCACCAGCCCGCTGGTGCTCACGGCCTTCCTGGGCGTGCTCTTCGCCCTGGCCGTCTCGGCGGGGGTGGACGTGCTCCAGCGCTACCGCATTCCGCGCGGGCTCGGCGCGGCGCTCATCGTGTTCGGGTCGGTGGGGCTGCTCATCGGCATCGGGGCCTGGGTGGCACCGACGCTGAGGACGCAGGGGCGCGAGATCCAGCGTCAGCTGCCGAGCGCGATCGACAAGCTGGAGGAGTGGGGGCGGCGACGCGGCGGGCTGATCGGGGCGGTGCTGAGTCCCGAGAGCGATTCGGTGATGGTGGTCGCGCCGGCGCCGGGCGACACCGCGCGCGAGGCGCCCGGTGCGGCGGCGCCCGAGCAGGCGCAGCCC
>DATFFZ010000247.1:0-29340 GCA_035249845.1 Gemmatimonadaceae bacterium | reverse complement strand
TGGAGGAGCTGCGCGCCGGCGAGCGCGTGCGGTACGAGCGCGTGGCGGCGCTCGCGCGGCCGGTGCTCGAGGCGCTGCATCGCACCTTTCTCGTCCGCCACCGCGATGCCGACACCGGCCGCGGCCGCGCGTACCGCGGCTACGTGGAGCGCGAAGGCGAGTCGCTCACCGCCATCGCCACGTTTCTCGCGTTGGGCGATCACTTCGACGCGAGTGACTCCTGGCGCGACTGGCCCGAGCCCTATCAGAACCCGCGCTCCCCCGAGGTCACGGCGTTCCGTGAGGCGAACGCGGAGGCGGTGGATTTCCACCGGTGGATCCAGTTCGAGCTGGACCGCCAGCTGGGTGATGCGTCGGCCGTCGCGCGCGCGTCGGGGCTGGCCATCGGCCTGTATCAGGACCTGGCCATCGGCATCTCACCCGGCGGCAGCGACACCTGGTCGTCGCCGCACCTCTTCGCCCACGGGGTCTGCATCGGCGCGCCGCCTGACGACTACTCGGCCACCGGTCAGAACTGGGGACTCCCGCCACTCAACCCGCTGCGGCTCTACGAGGACGGGTATCGCTACTGGTCGAGCCTCCTGCGCGCATCGCTCCGGCACGCCGGAGCGCTGCGCATCGACCACGTGCTCGGCCTCTTTCGCCAGTTCTGGATTCCGCACGGACGATCCGGACGCGACGGCGCCTACGTGCGCTTTCCGGTGGATGACCTGCTGGCGATCCTCGCGCTGGAGAGCACCCGCGCCGGCGCGCTGGTGGTGGGCGAGGATCTGGGCACGGTACCGCGCGAGGTTCCGGGTACCCTCAAGCGGTGGAGCATCCTCGCCTCGCGCGTCCTCTACTTCGAGCGCACCAGAGACGGCGGGTACCGCGCGCCGTCGGGCTACGAGCGCCTCTCCCTCACCACGGCCAACACGCACGACATGGCCACCCTGGCCGGCTTCTGGCAAGGCCGGGACATAGCGCTCAAGCAGTCCGTGGGCCTGATCGAGAGCGACGAGCAATTGAAGGAAGCCACGATGGCGCGCGAGAAGGACAAGCGGGCGTTGATGCGGGCTCTGCGCGTGGCGCGTGGCGCGCCGCGCGTAACGCGTACCGGCTCCTCCCTCGCCGAGCCGGGTGTCCCGCTCGCCGCCCAGGTCCATTCCTTCTTGTGCCGATCGCCCGCCGTGCTCGTCGGGTTGTCGCTCGACGATATCGTCGAGGAAACGGAGCCGGTCAACCTGCCAGGCGTGGGGCCCGATCGGTATCCGAGCTGGACTCGGCGTCTGTCCGTGCCGGTCGAGTCGTTGCGCGCGAACCCCGAGATCGAAGCGGCGATCGGCTGCCTGTCGCGGCGACGGAAGGTACGGGATGCCGGGTGAGGGACGCGGGACGCGTCCCACCATCACCGCCACCTGCCGGCTCCAGCTGCACAAGGAATTCACGCTGGGCAGCGTGCGTGAGATCGTGCCCTACCTCCACCGGTTGGGGGTCTCGCACGTCTACAGCTCGCCCATCCTCATGGCGCGACCGGGGAGCGAGCACGGCTACGACGTGGTCGACCCCACCCGGCTCAACCCGGAGCTGGGCACCGACGACGAGTGGCGGGCGCTGATCGACGAGCTACACGCGCGGGGCATGGGGTGGGTGCTGGACATCGTCCCCAACCACATGGGGACGGGGAGCGCCAACCCGTTCTGGGAAGATGTGCTCGCGCGCGGGCGCGGCTCGCCGTACGCGAGCTGGTTCGACATCGAGTGGGAGGCGCGGGCTTCCTCGCCGGCGGGCACGCCCACCGACGATGACACGGGAGACCGCGTGCTCCTCCCCGTGCTGGGCGATGAGCTGCGGCGCGTGATCGATCGCCGAGAGATCGTGGTGGCCGCGGAGGGCGGCCGCCATCGCGTGAGATACTTCGAGAATTCGTTCCCCGTCGGTCCCGGGACGATCGACGAGGACACGCTCCGCCGCGCCGAGCTCGAGGGCGGTGACGCGCTCGAGCGCGTGGTCAACGCGCAGCACTACCGCCTCACCTTCTGGCGTCGCGGCGCCCGCGAGATCAACTACCGCCGCTTCTTCGACATCAACGACCTGGTCGCCATGCGCCAGGAGGATCCAGCCGTCTTCGACGCCACCCACGCGAAGATCCTCGGCTGGGTCCGCGCCGGCGTGGTCGACGCGCTACGCATCGACCACGTCGACGGCCTCCTCGACCCGCTCGGATACCTCGAGCGGCTGCGCTCGGCGGTGGGCGACGGCGTCCCCATCTTCGTGGAGAAGATCCTCTCACCCGGCGAGCACCTGCGCCGGGAGTGGCCGGTGCAGGGGACCACCGGCTACGAGTTCCTGAACGACCTCGAGGGCATCTTCATCGAACCCTCCGGCTACGATCGCATCGAGCGCGCCTACCGCTCGATTCTGGGCGTGGGCGACCGGCTCTTCGACTTCCACCACATCGCGCTGAGCGGAAAGCTCCGCATCCTGACCAGCGCGCTGGAGTCCGATGTTCGCCGCCTGACGAGGTTGCTCCGGGACGTGCTCTCCTCGTCCACCGAGGCGCAGCCGGCGCTCGAGCCACGCGACCTCGCGCTCGCCGTCGTCGAGCTTCTGGCCACGCTCCCGGTCTATCGCACGTACATCGACGACCGCTCGCCGGTGGCCGGCGAATCGGACCGCGCCATCATCGACGCGGCAATGCAGGGCGCGATGCACCGGCGCGAGGCACCGCCGGCGGCGCTCAGCGTGCTCGGCGCCATCCTCCGGCAAGGGGTGGGTGGCGCGCATGATCAGGCAGATCGCGAGCGTCGCATGCGCTTCATCGGGCGATTCCAGCAGACGAGCGGACCGGCCACGGCCAAGGGAGTGGAAGACACCGCGCTCTACCGCTTCGTGCCTCTGGCGTCTCGTAACGAGGTGGGGAGCGATCCGGAGCGCGACCTCCGCGACGCGGTGGTCACGCTGCACCACGCCAACCGGCTCCGTGCCAGCCGGTGGCCGAGCGCGCTGGTCACCACCAACACGCACGACACCAAGCGCAGCGCCGACGTGCGCGCGCGGATCGACGTGCTCTCCGAGATCCCGAACGAGTGGGAGAGAGCGGTGCGTCGCTGGCGATCCAGGAATGGCGGCGCGCGCACCAAGGTGGGACGCCGATGGGTGCCCGACGCCAACACCGAATACTTGATATATGAAACATTGGCCGGTGTCTGGCCCCTCGACGAGGGCCACGAGGCGTTGGCCGACCTGCGCGAGCGCGCGGCGAATTACCTGGAGAAGGCGTCGCGCGAGGCGAAGACGCACACCAGCTGGACGGCGCCTGACGAGCCAGCCGAGCGCGCGGTGGCGGCGTTTCTGCAAGCGATCCTGAAAGACGATTCGCCCTTCGTGCCGGAGATGGGAGCGCTGGCTCGCCGCATCGCGCGGCCCGGCTTCTGGAACGCCCTCGCCCGCGTGGCCGTGCACTTCACCGCGCCCGGGACGCCCGACCTCTACCAGGGCGACGAGATGTGGTTCTTCGCGCTGGTCGATCCCGACAACCGTCGCCCCGTGGACTGGGCGAATCGCGCTCGCCAGCTCTCCGAGCTGGATGGCGAGTGGTCGGGCGAGGCCACTCGTCAGGCACTGCTGGCGTCGATGATGGAACGGCCGGAGGACGGCCGCGTCAAGCTGCACGTCACCGCCCGGCTCCTCTCTCTCCGGCGCGAGCGACCCTCGCTCTTCGCCGCGGGGGGCTACGAGCCGCTTCTGGCCGCCGGACCGTCGGCCCACCACCTCTTCGCGTTCGCGCGGAGCTCGGGGGGCGAGCATTCCCTGACCGTCGTCCCCCGCCTCACCCTCGGTCTCCCGGGTGACCCCCCTACCGGTGCGCGTTGCTGGGGAGCGACGTATCTTCCCCTTCCACCGGAGCTCGCCGGCGCACGCTGGCAGTGCGCGCTGAGCGGGCGGATCGTCCACGCCGGCACCCTCTCGGGTGCCCCGGCTCTCCCCCTCGAGGAGGTTCTGAACCCCCTTCCTGTCTCCGTCCTGACCGTCCTTCCGTAGGCGAGCCGCCGCAACCTGCGTTGCGATCGGTCGTCACTCAGGTGCGTAAGCCTCTTCGCACCCGCCATTTGGCGCAGCCACGCTGGCCACACTCCTGCAATTGCGGAACGCCGCCGTCTCCTCGCTGGTAGGAAACAAGTGACGTTCAGCCTTCACTCCCGCGCGACGCCGCGCGGGTCAACCGTGAATGAATTGGGCTCGAAGATGAATGGTGACGCGACCAACGCGACCGTCGCGTATTTCTCGATGGAGATCTGCCTCGACCAGGCCCTCCCCACCTACAGTGGCGGCCTGGGCGTCCTGGCGGGCGACACCCTTCGGAGCGCCGCCGACCTCCACGTCCCGATGGTCGCCGTCACCCTCCTGCACCGAAAAGGGTACTTCCAGCAGCGACTCGATGCCGAAGGGAACCAGACGGAGCTCCCCGCCGACTGGCGCCCCGAGGACGTCCTGGAGCCGCTGGCCACCGAGATCGCCATCGAGATCGAGGGCCGCCGGGTGCACGTGCGACCCTGGCGCTACATCGTGCGCGGCACCAACCACGCGACGGTGCCCGTCTACCTGCTCGACACCAACCTCCCGCAGAACAGCGAGGGCGATCGCGCGCTCACCGACTACCTCTACGGCGGCGATCACCACTACCGCCTCTGTCAGGAGATCGTGCTGGGGATGGGTGGAGCGGCCATGCTCCAGGCACTCGGCCACGATCCGGCGCACTACCACATCAATGAAGGGCACGCCGCGCTGGTCACGCTCACGCTGTTGGAGCGGCAGCTGGCCGGACGCGCGCATTGGGATGTGACCGAGAGCGACATCGAGGCGGTGCGACGTGCCTGCGTGTTCACGACGCATACTCCAGTGCCCGCCGGTCACGACCGCTTCCCGATGTCGCTCGTCAAGCAGGTGCTCGGCGAATCGCACCTGGGCCTGCTGGCGGCGGCGCTCCCGGAGAACAGCCAGGAGCTGAACATGACGGAGCTGGCGCTCCGTCTCTCGCGCTACGTGAACGGTGTCGCCATGCGGCACCGCGAGGTGTCGCAGGAGATGTTCCCGACCTTCCCCATCGACTCCATCACCAACGGCGTGCACGCGCAGACGTGGACGTCACCGCCCTTCCAGGAGCTCTTCGACAAGCGGATCCCGGAGTGGCGGCGCGACAATCTCTACCTGCGCTACGCCATCGGGATCCCGGCCGACGAGGTGCGCGACGCCCACGCCGCCGCCAAGCAGCTGCTGATCGCCGAGGTGGAGCGGCGGAACGGCGTCGTGCTCAGTCCCGATGTGTTGACGCTCGGCTTCGCCCGTCGCGCCACGCCCTACAAGCGCGCCGATCTCATCTTCTCCGACGTCGAGCGCCTGCGCCGCATCGCGCGCGAGGCGGGGAAGCTCCAGATCGTCTTCGGCGGCAAGGCGCATCCGGCGGACGCGGGGGGGAAGGCGCTCATCCACCACATCTTCGAGGCCGCGCGCTCGTTAGGCGACGACGTGCGCGTGGTGTATCTCCAGAACTACGACATGGCGCTCGGGCGGATCCTCACCGCGGGCGTCGATGTCTGGCTCAACAACCCGATGAAGCCGCTCGAGGCATCGGGGACGAGCGGGATGAAGGCCGCGCTCAACGGCGTTCCCTCGCTCAGCGTGCTCGACGGCTGGTGGATCGAGGGGCACATCGAGGGCGTGACCGGCTGGTCGATCGGCAACTCGCACGCGCCCGAGCCCGACCCCGAGCACGACGCCGATGACCTGTACACCAAGCTCGAGCACGCGATCATCCCGCTCTACAAGACCGACCCGGCCGGCTGGGCCGACGTGATGCGCTACTCGATCGCCATCAACGGCTCGTTCTTCAACACGCACCGGATGGTGAGTCAGTACGTGAGGAATGCGTATTTTCCGGCGGCGAATGGAGTGAGCGCGAGGGCGGAGGTGAATGTGTAAATGCGGGAAGCGGGGAGAGGAGAGCGGGGAGCGGGGAGCGCCGGCACACCGGATGACTACCGTCTCCGCCCGCGCTTCCCGCTCCCCGCTCCCCGCTCCTCTCTCCTCGGCAGTGAGAACGTAAACGTCGAGCCCTCTCCCACCGTACTCTCCGCCACCAGATCACCTCCCATCGCGCGCGCCAGATCGCGGCTGATGGCGAGTCCGAGGCCGGTGCCTTCGAACGTGCGGGTGTAGGAGCCGCTCACCTGCACGAAGGGGTCGAAGATCATCTCCAGCTTGTCCGGGGGGATGCCGATGCCGGTGTCGTGCACGCGGATGGCCACCACGCCATCGTGGCCCTGGGCATCGAGGCGAATGCGGCCGCCGGCGGGGGTGAACTTCATCGCGTTGGAAAGCAGGTTGAGGACGACCTGCTGCATCTTCTCGCGGTCGGCGTGAACCAGCAGCTCCTCGGGCGCGGGCTCGAAGCGGTACTCCAGGCCCTTCGTGCGGAGCTGCGGTGACACCAGCTGCTCCACCGCCTTCAGCGCCGGGTTCACCGGCACGTCCGCCAGGTCGAAGTGCACGTGCCCCGACTCGACCTTGGCGAAGTTCAGGATGTCGTTGATCAGGCCGAGCAGGTGCTTCTGGCTGCGCTGGATGCGATGCAGATCCTCGCGCTGTTGCTCGGTGATCGGGCCGTGGACGCCGAGGGTGAGCAGCTCGCTGTACCCGGCGATGGCGTTGAGCGGCGTCCGCAGCTCGTGCGACATCATGGTGAGGAATTGCATCTTGGCGGTGTTGGCCGCCTCCGCCTGCGCGCGCGCGAGGCGCTCCGCCTCGAAGAGACGCGATCGCTCGAGCGCCTGTGCCGCCTGGCCGGCCAGCGCGCGCAGGAATCCCTCGTCGTCCTCGGAGAACGGGCGGCGCTCGGGAAAATTGTAGTTGATGGCGCCCAGCACCCGCTCCTCGATCTCCAGCGGCGCGCCGCAATACGCCTGATAGCCGCCCGCTTCGATCGTTGGCGCCAGAAGCGGATAACGCGCGCGCCACTCGTCGACCGACTCGATGCACACCGTCCGGCGTCGCCTGACGACGTCGTTCGCCGGGTAGGGGAGCTCCACCGAGAAACGCGTGAACGGTCGGACGGCACGGTCGTCGAAGCCGACGACACTCACCAGCTCCATCTCGCCGGCATCCGGCGTGAGGAGCACGACGCCGCCGGCGGTGGCGCCCAGCGCCGCCATGCCCTGGCGCAGCACGATCTCCGACACCTCGCGGGGTGTGAGCGCCGCCGAGAGTGCCTCCGTCAGCCGCTGCAACGCGGCGGTGCGCTCCGACGCGACCTTCTCCTCGTGCACGTCGTGGATGTAGAGCGCGATGCCGTCGCGCATCGCGTGCACACGCACCTCCACCCAGCGACCGAGCGGCGCGAGCAACGCTTCGTAGCGCACCGGTTTCCCGTTGGCACCCACGCGCTCGACGGCGCGGAGAAGCGGCGCCATTCCCTCCGCCGGAAAGAGCTCGGAGAGGTGCCTGCCGATGACGGTGTCGGGGTCCTGGCCGGCCAGCCGCAGCAGCCGCCGCGCCTCGGGATTCAGGTAGGTGAAGCGCAGCCCGGTGTCGAACGTGATGAAGCCGTCGCCGATGCTGGCCAGGATCGACTCGAGGTGCTGTCGCGCGCGCTCGGACTCCTGCCGTGCCGCCTCGTCGGAGAGAGCGCGCCGGGCGGCGATCTCGTGCTCGCGCTGCTCCGTGATGTCCTGCCCGGTGCCCACCATGAGCACCGGGTCGCCGGCGTCATCGGTGACGACCTTTCCGCGTCCCGAGATCAGGCGGACGCCTCCATCGGGCCGAATGATGCGATGCTCCATCGTGAACGGCGCGCCGCTCTCGATGGCCTGCCGCACCGTCTCCTCGGCGAGCTGGCGATCCTCGGGATGGATGAGGCTCACGTACCGCTCGTAAGTGATGGGCTCCGAGCCCGGCGCCAGCCCGTACACGCGATACATCTCGTCCGACCAGTCCACGCGGCTCTCGCCGATGCGCCATTCCCAGCTCCCCAGGCGCGCCACGCGCTGCGCTTCGGCCAACTGCTCGCGACTCCGCGCCGCCAGCCGACGATTCGCGTCCTCCAGCTCACTCGTCAGGCGGTGCGCCGTGTCGTTCTGCTCCTCGAGCTCCTCGTTGAGCATTTGGGTCTCTTCGATCTGTTGCTCGAGCTCGACCGCCTGCTCCTGGAGCTGCTGGGCCAGCGTCACCGCCTCCCGCTCGCGGTTTTCCGCGCGGGCGCGCGCTTCGCGGAGCGACTCGCTCAACGCGCTCAACGTGCTCGCCACCAACACGAAGAGCCCGACGGACACCAGATCGGAGCTCTCGAACGCCTTCATCGATCCGGCCGGCGGCACGAAGTAATACTGGATCGCCAACATCCCGAGGAACGTGGCCACCAGCCCCGGTCCGAGCCCGCCGTACCAGGCGCTGATCCCGACGGCGCAGAAGACGAGCAGGAAGATGGTCCGGGCGAAATACTCGCTGGCGGCCAGCGTCACCCCGATGGCAGCCGCCGTGGTGAGCAGGGCGATGCCGTACCGCAGGTACAGTGGCCGGCCTCCCGACTCCGCCGTCGCCGTAGCGGGCAGCGGGCTCGGAGCCGTGGTCGAGGCGGAGTCGGGGCCGGGAGCGGATGACGTGGACATGACCGGGCGAATCTATTTCGGCAGCAGAGCCCTACCTGGCAAGGGGTGGATCCCCCGATGCTCGCGCCGACGTCGCTCCTCTACGAAAAAGACGGCCCGCCGGCACCATCGCCACCGAGGGCGAGTGCGAGAGCGCGGGCGGACGCTGGTTCCCCCAGCTCTTCGGGTGGATGGTGCACGTCAACCGTACGAGAGCGATCCGGCGAGAGTGTGGGGGACGCACGGCGCGACATCGCAGGACGAGGCGCACCACGGGCACTGAGGGCGCGCGTCAGGTCGGTGCCGGTTGCGGCGCGCCTTCCTCCTCCTCGCTCGCCGCCCCGGCTGTCTCGCCGCTCCTCACCAGCGCGAAGCGGGCGAGCACCGGCCCGATGAGCTGGTTGATGGCGATCACCGAGAGGAGGAGCGTCCGCATCAGCGCGCCGCGCTCGGGGTACGCATCGGCGATCACGGTCACCAGACCGATCGCCACCCCAGCCTGGGCGATGAGACCCATCCACGTGTATTGCCGCTCGCCCTCACCGGCGCGCGCCCACCGTCCACCGAGCGCGCACCCGCCCCAGATGGCGACGCCGCGCACGGCCACCACCGCCATCGCCAGCGGCCAGAGCGACGCGAGCTGCGACAGCTCGATCGTCGCCCCCGCCAGCGCGAAGAACACCACGAACACCGGCGCCGCCGAGCGCTCCATGGCATGGAGCAGAGCGGCGCCTCCCTCCTTGGCCACGTTCTCGGTCACGAATCCGGCCACCAGCAAGGTGAGCAGCGTCTCCACGTGCGCCAGCCGCGCGATCTCGGCGCCCAGGAACGTCACCACCACCGCGAACATGAGCAGCTCGCGCTGCACGAAGCGCAGATACAGGGCGATGGCCAGGCCGAGCACGGCACCCACCAGCACCGCGCCCCCGATCTCCCACGCCACCAGACCCACCGACATCGTGCTCGCTCCTCCCGGTGACGGAACGAGCGCGCGCACCACCGCCAGTACGCCGCTGAAGAGGAGCACCACGACCACGTCGGCCACCAGCACTATCCCCAACGTGGTTCGCGCCACCGGGCCGCGGGCGCCGGTCTCGGTGAGCATCGCCATCGTCACCGCCGGCGAATGCACCACCGCCACCGAGGCGAAGAGGAGACTCAGCGCCACCGCCGCCGCGAGGGGCAGGTCGGCGAGGAAGGGGACGAAGGGCCGCAGCGCCAGGAGCGCGCCCGCGATCGCCACGAACGACAGCACGATCTCGGTGCCGAGCATGGTGGCGATGGTCCGCCCTCGCTCGCGCAGCTCGCTCCACCGAAGCTCGGCGCCCGCCAGAAAGGCAATGAGCGCCACCGCCAGCCGGTTGACCGGCGCCAGCTCCACCACCACGTCGGTGGACACCGTGCCTAACAGCGATGGACCGAACAGGATGCCGGCGACGAGATAGCCGGTGATCCGCGGGAGCGATATCCGGGTGACGATCTCCCCCACGGTGTACGCGGCCAGCATGAGAAAGCCGAACGCCAGCAGCGTACGTCCCGACGCGCCGGGCCCGTTCACCCCCAGCGGGACGATGAGCTGCATCCCGAGGAAGAGCAGCGCCAGGATGAAGACCCGCCGCATCTAGGCCTCCTCGGCGGCCGGCGCGACGCGCGGCGCCACCACGGCGTGGATCAGTCTCGCCGACGAGAGGTCGGTCACCAGCAGCGAGACGATGGCCGCCGTGAACACCACGTTCGGCATCGGCGCGGCGTCGAGCGACAGGTACTCGAGCGCCAGCGCCAGCGCCAATCCGCCCTGGCCGACCAGCGCCCACCCCCAGTTCTTGCCTAACGCCGGTAGCGCGCCGTTGGCCCGCGCCGCCAGCCGCGCGCCCCCCACCTTGGCCGCGAAGCGCGCCGCCAGGAACACGACCACCACCAGCACCCATCCACTGCTCAGGCTCGGCGTCCACCGCGCGCCGGCGAACACCAGCAGCGCGAAGTAGAACGGCCGCTCGGTGCCGGCCAGCGTCTGATGAATCTCGTCACGGGTGCGGGAGGTGTTCACCAGGATGGCGCCGAAGAGCATGGTCGCCAGCAGCGGCGACAGCTCGAGGTACGCCGCCGCACCGCTGATGAGCACGATGGAGCCCGCCAACGAGATGAACAGCCGATCGATGTGACGCTCGCCGCCGAGGAAGAGGTGGAAGAGCGTCCCGCCGACGACCCCGATGCCGACGGTGATCACCGCCCATTCGGTGGGCGTCACCAACCGCGTGCTCCCGCCCGGCGGATGATGGATGCAGAGCAGCAAGCCCATCACCGCCACACCCACCAGCGCCTCGATCGCGGTGACCACCTCGAGCTGCCTGACTATTGGGCCGCGTCGCGCGAGCTGCCGCACCACCAGCGCGATGCCGGCCGGCGCGCTCACCACGGCGATGGCGCCCAGCGCGACGCCCGGGATGGCCGCCACCTCGTACGGCAGACCGAGCGCCCAGGCGATGGCCAGGGTGCACACGCCTCCCACCAGCAGCAGCGTGAGCGCCGCCTCGGCGAACGCGATCCGGTACATGAGGCCCGCCACGCGTACCAGCACCGGAAGAAAGAACTGCGTGCCGACGATGGCGCCGATCCAGCCGAGCGACAGCGTGATCAGCGGCGCGAAGCCGTCGATCACCTCCGCCGAGAGCACGCCCGACACGTGCGGGCCGAGCAGGATGCCGAGCACCAGGTACTCGGCGCCGGAGACGATGAGAAAGCGCCGCGCCAGCCAGTCGAACGCGATGTGGGTGGCCAGATACGCCACCGCCACCGCGAGGATCAGGACGAGCGCGGCGCTCATGGAGGCCGTCGCGGCCTAGCTACCGAGGTTCCAGGCCACGCCGAGGCCGACCTGGGTGTCACCCTCATCGATGAAGACCTTCTGGAAGCCGATGTTGAGCACCAGCCCCGTGCTGCTCATCACGCCCAGCCCGCCCCCAAGGAGAAAGCGCACGCCCGACTCGGAGTCGTTGTCGTCGGAGAGTCTACCGAATCCGAAGGCCGGCGTGAAGAAGGGGACGATCCGCAGCGAGCCGCTCTGCGCGCTGACCGACAGCGGCACGCCGATGACGCCGGTGAGCGAGGTGAGGTCATCACTCCGCGAGATGCCGACGTCGCCGCGCCACCCCATGTTGAATCTGGTGCTCGGCGACTGGCCGATCTGCGAGCTGGCGAGCACGCCTTCGAGATCCGCGCCGAACATGACCACGCCGTCGCAGTCTCCCTCGCAGTCGTCGAACATGTAGCCGAGCACCAGGCCCCAGCTACCGCCGTCGCGATCGAAGTCGATGCCGACGCCGAGATTGTTGAAGGCGACGGCGTCGTTGAAGGAGATGCGGCCGTAGCGGGCGTTTATCCGGTTGCGTGTCTGCGCCGAGCCGGCCATCGGAGGCGTGACCATCGGCGGGAGCGCGCCGATGGGCGTGAACACCATCGCCAGGTAGGCGGCCACGTCCTCCGCATCCTGCGCCGCGCCTCGCGCGGGAGTGACGGACGCCAGCACGGCGGCCGCGCACACCAAGCCGATCGTCTTTCGCATTCAGGTCCTCTGGTCGGGGTAGTACGGCGTGAAACGGCGCCGCTCGCGGCGCCGGCCGGCTCACTCGTCAGGCGCCGGCTCCAGCGGGGAGATGGCGGGCGGATTGATGACCTTTCCGTACGGATCGAAGCGCGATCCGTGGCAGGGACAGTCCCACGAGCCCTCCGCTGAGTTCCAGTGAACGACGCATCCGAGGTGTGTGCACTTCGCGTTGCGCTCGTGCACGCGCCCGGAGGCGTCCCGGTACGTCGCGATGCGATGCTTCCCGCGCCGCAACACCGCGCCGCTCTGCGGCGGGATGTCGTCGGCGGACTTCACCTCGCCGGGCTTCACCCAGTCGGTGTACTGCGCGGCGACGTTGAGATTCTCCTTCGCCAGCTCCCGCACGGCGCGCAGCGTCACGCGCGACGGATCGTACAGCGTGGCCCACGGGTTGTCGTGGCCCAGGATGAGATCGGTGAGCAAGATGCCCGCGATCGTCCCGTGTGTCATCCCCTGCCCGGAGTCGCCGGTCGCAATGTAGACGGCGTTCTTGCTCCCCGGGTTACGCCCGATGAGCCCCATCCCGTCCGCCGGCTCGAGCACCTGCCCGGACCAGTAGTACGAGACCTCAGCCACCGCCGGGAATCGCTCGCGCGTCCACGTCTCCAGACGCGCGAAGCGCTCGGCGGCGTCGTCCTTCTGTCCGGTCTTGTGGTCCTCGCCTCCGACGATGAGCACGTCGCTCGAGTCGTCCACGGGCTGGAGACGAACGTAGTGGTATGGGTCGGCCGTGTCCCAGTAGAGGGCGTAGGCGAGCGAGTCGCGCGGCACCTTGGCGCCGATCACGTAGGTGCGATAGGGTGCCTGCTTCACGTGGGTGACCACGTAGTCGCTGATCGGGGAATTGGTGGCGACCACCACGCTGGCGGCGGTGACCTTCTTCCCTCCGGTGGCCTTCACCTCGATGCGCTCCTCACCCTCGATCCCCTCCACGTGCGTGCCGCCGAAGATGCGTCCTCCGTGCACCTCCAGGGCGCGCGCCAATCCGTGCAGGTAGCGAAGAGGGTGAAACTGCCCCTGTCTGGGGAAGTGGATGCACGGTCCGGTGTCCCAGCCGTCGAGCGGCGCCCGCTCGAGGAGGCGCGTGGCGGTCAGCCCGGCGCGGTGCGCCGCCTCCAGCTCGCGCTCGAGATACTTTCGGTCGTGGTCGGGTCCGAGCACCAGATAGCCGTCCACGCGCCGGAAATCGCAGGCGATCTCCTCCGTGCGCACGATCTCCTCGATCTGATCGATCGCCGCGCCGTGGCTCTCGGCGCCCAGTCGCGCTCCCTCCTCGCCGTGCAGCTGCTCGAGGTGGAAGAAGCGGTCGTCGAGCGCGTTGGTGAGGTGGGCGGTCGTGCGCCCCGTCTCGCCGCCGCCGATGGGACCGTCGTCGAGGACGATCACCCGCTTCCCCTGCCGTGCCATCAGGTAGGCGGTGGTCAGACCGGCGATGCCGGCGCCTACGACGCAGACGTCGCACTCCGCGTTTCGCTCGAGACGTGCGTGCCGATCCGTCCGGACCGTCTCCATCCAGACGGACAACGTGCGGCCACCGATGGGTTCCATGCTTGGAGAACGGGGCAGGGGATGTGCCAGGGGCCGCGGCTCCTGACAAACGGATGGAGTTTGTTGCGTAGTCTGGTGAGCGTGTCCCCACTCGAGAGCTGTTCACGTGCACGCGCTAGCCGGCGGGCTCCTCGGTATCCGTCCGAACTCCAGACGCGTTGGATCAACGGCGATGTGCTGGTGCAGTTCGTGGTGGACACCGCTGGTCTCGCGGACATGCGGTCGCTCCAGGTGCTTCGCGCCACCGATGCGCAGTTCGCGCGCGCAGTCGCCGACGTGATCCCTCAGTACCGGTTCTACCCGGCGCAGTTAGGCAGCTGCAAGGTGAAGATTACGTGCGGATGCCCTTCTCCTTCCGCATGCAGGGGTACCCCGACGTCCCCTTCGGCCCGGTGGACGGCGGGTATGTCCCGCCCCGTTCCCGCCCTCTCGGGACGCCGGGACTCCTCGCACTCCGTGAGCGTTGCCTGACACGCTCCCGCGCAGTCTTTCGTAGGGGCATCTCCCCCCGAGAATGACCTCCGCGGAGCGGCCGTGAGCAAGATCTGCCCACAGTGCGGTACCAGCTACGACAACGATCAGCGCTTCTGTCCCCGTGATGGCGCCAGTCTGAAGGGGAAGGCGGGCGCCGACCTGGTGGGCCTCGTCATCGCCGACCGCTACCTCATCGTGCGCAAGCTCGGCGAAGGGGGCATGGGGCAGGTGTATCTGGCCGAGCACGTGCGGATGAAGCGCAAGAGCGCGGTGAAGGTGCTGCACGCGGGGATGGTGCACGATCCGGAAGCGATCATGCGCTTCAACCGGGAGGCGGAGAACGCCAGCCAGATCGCGCACCCGAACGTGGCGGCGATCTACGACTTCGGCGAGACGGCCGACGGACTCATCTACCTCGCCATGGAGT
This sequence comes from Gemmatimonadaceae bacterium, assembly GCA_035249845.1. Lineage (GTDB taxonomy): Bacteria > Gemmatimonadota > Gemmatimonadetes > Gemmatimonadales > Gemmatimonadaceae > DATFBY01. Next base: position 14,666 of record DATFFZ010000247.1, on the reverse strand, counting down.
TCGTGGACGGCGAGCCGCTCACCAAGGTGCTGGAGAAGGGTGCGGTCGGTCCGCGGCGCACGGCGCGCATCGTGGAGCAGGTGGCCAGCGCGCTGGAAGCCGCGCACGAGATCGGGATCGTCCACCGCGACTTGAAGCCCGACAACATCATGCTCACCCGCGGCCGCGACGGCATGGATGTGGTGAAGGTGGTGGACTTCGGGATCGCCAAGGCGATGCAGACGGACGAGCAGAACGTCACCAAGACCGGGCTGGCGATCGGCACGCCGGAGTACATGAGCCCCGAGCAGCTCGGCGGCGGCGTGCTGGACTCGCGCACCGACATCTACTCGTTAGGCCTGGTGGCGTTCAACATGCTCACCGGCCATCTCCCGTTTCCGACGGTCACCTCTCGTGAGGCGCTGGTGATTCGCCTCACCGACCGTCCGCGCAAGCTGGCCGAGGTCCGCCCGGATGTGACCTGGCCGCCGCAGCTCCAGGGCGTGATCGACCGCGCGCTCTCGCAGGAGCTGGCGGCGCGCTACCAGCGGGTGGGCGAGATGGCGAGCGAGCTCACCGAGTGGGTGGCCGGGATGCCTGACGAGTCGGGCGTCCCCGCCGGCGGGCAGCGGACGGTGCGGATCTCCGCCGCGGCTTTGCGGGTCGACAGCCAGCGGACCAGGCGTGCCGAGCCGAGGAGCCGGCTGTTGCCGTATCTGGTGGGGGTGACCATGGTGGCCGCCGCCGGTGCCGGGGTGCTGTGGAAGGTGAACGCCACGCCGCAGCCCGGCGGGGGTGCGGCCCCGATGGCGGTGGTGGACAGCGCGCCAACCGACAGCGCGCCGGTGCTGGCTCGCCGGGACAGCGCTGTGCTCGTCTCCTCACCCGACACCGTCGCGCCGCCGTCCGCGCGGGGGGACTCGGCCACGGTGGTCGTTGTCGATTCGAGCGGCAAATCCGCGTCCGACACCGCCGCTCCGGCGGCCGAGGAAGCCAAGCCGAAGGCGGCGCCGCCCCGGAATCTGGCGCAGCTACTCAGGCCGATCCGCTCCGACATGTCCGTCGGCGCCTCTCGTCTGGAGGAAGGGGAGTACGAGGGCGCGACGGTTCGCTTCCGAGCGGCCTCCGAGCGCCTCGCTCAGCTAGATCGGCGCTATCCCGACACTCCAGCGATAGTGTCGCTACGTCGCGAGATCGACAGGCAGCTGCGAGCGACGCTGGACGCCTGTGAAGCAGAGCGAGAGGTGGCGGAAGAGAGGGGTGAGGCGGCGCCGGAGTGTCAATAAGGCCGGGAAGAGGGAAGGGGGAAGTCGGGGAGCGTCGGCACACCTCCGGCACACCTCCGGTACACCTGATGACTTCCGTCTCCGCCTGCGCTTCCCGATTCCCGCTCCCCGCTTCCCGCTCCTCCCCCATTCCGCTTCGTTCCCGTTCCCCCGCGCCTCCGTTGATCGTCACTTCCCGGGGCTCAGTCGCCCCCACCCCCTGCGATCACCCGGAACGAACGACATGCGAAGCAACTACCTGGCGCGGACCCTCCTGACCGCGCTCCTCGTCGCGCTCCCCATGGTCCAGCCCGCGCCCCTCTCGGCGCAGGCTAAACCCTACTCGCTGGCCGACATCGAGGGGCTGCTCAAGCGCAACGTGCGGAGCGCCCGGATCCTCGAGCTGGCCACCGCCAAGTGCATCGACTTCCCGCTGAGCGCCACGGCCAAGACGCGCCTCAAGACGGCCGGCGCCACCCCGCTCTTCCTGGGCGCGCTGGCCAGGGTCTGCTCGCCCACGAATCCGCGGCCGGAGCCCACCGCCATTGTCGAGCGCCCCGAGCCGGCGCCCGCGATCAGCGCGCCCAAGCCGGCGCCGGTACCGGTCGTCGACTCCAACGTCACCGTTCGCATCCGCGCCGCCGTCATCGGCGGCGACCTGAGCGTACGCGCGGTACCGCAGCTCGACCTCCTGGTCATCGGACCGCTGGGCGATACCACCCGCATCTCCACCGACCTCGACGGCGTCGCCACGCGCACGCTCAAGCGCGGCATGTACCGCATCGAGAGCGCGCGCCCGGTGGAGCTCAACGGAACCCGCTACCGCTGGGGGATCTACTCGCCGGTCGAGCCCGGCATCGGGTCCATCGAGCTGACGCAACGGAACGCGCAGGTGGAGGCGATCCCGCAGCCGGTCGCCGTCGCCTCCGCGCCTGCGGTGCCTAACGGGCACGGCACCGCGTCGCCCCCGACCCCGGCGGCGCCCGTCGAGCCGCCCAAGCCCACGCGCCGCGTGAGCGAGGAGGCACAGCTCTTCGAGCGCTATCGCTCGGGGATCTTCACCGTCTACGGACGCGAGGAGAAGGCCACCGGATTCCTGGTCGACTCGTCAGGCATGATCCTCACCACCGCGCACAACCTGGTGCAGGGGGACGAGGTGCGCGTGCAGCTCGACTCCGCCACCAAGGTGCTGGCCCGCGTGGTGGACATCGACAAGTCGCGCGACGTCGCCGCCCTCGCCATCAACATGAAGCGCTGCGCCAAGTGCGCGGTGCTCCCCGTGCTCGACAGCGGGCACGTCAACACCGGCGAGCGCGTCCTCGCGCTCGGCTCGCCGATGCATCGCGCCGGCGTGCTCTCCATCGGGATCGTGAACTCGGTGGAGCCGCAGGGGGTGATGTCCGACGTCAACGTCAACTACTTCAACTCCGGCGGTCCGCTCCTCAACCTCGACGGACGCGTGGTCGCCATCAACACCCTCCGCACGGCGGCCAAGACCGGCGCCCCGCGCACCTCGCTGGCGGTGCCGGTCGCCGAGCTGGCGCCGTTCATGGAGAAGGCGAAGGGGACCATCGCCACCTTCGGCGCGCTGGCGCCCAAGGACTCGTTGTTGCCGGTGTTGCCGCGCACTCCCTTCCCGGCCGAGCCGATCCGCGCCATCGCGTCGAACGACACGTACGACGTGCGGCCATATCAGCTGTCGGAGGGACCGTTCCGCGTGTTCATGATGACGCCGCAGGTGATGGCGTGGCGTCAGGCGCAGGCGGTGCGCGCGCTCGAGAGCTGGAAACGCTCCAAGGGCGCGAAGGCGGGGAACCGCGATCGCATCGACCCGATCCAGAACTGGCGCGACTGGGACGAGTACGTGGCCGAGCGCCGCGCGGTGGTCGTGTTCAACGTCATGCCCTCCCGCGCCGCGTTCCCGTTCTACGAGCCCGACAAGATGCAGTACATGATGGACGGCGACTTCCAGGAGATGAAGCTCTTCCGCGACGGCAAGGAACTCGTTCCCGTCGAGAAGGTTCGCATCCCGGCGGTGGTGAACGTGGATGAGTACCGCTCCGCCAGCCGGCGCGTTGCGCTCCAGGGCGTCTACGTCTATCGCGCCGATGATTTCGCCCCTCGTCCCGACGGCTCTCCGGCCGCGTATTCGATCACCCTCTGGGAGCAGACCCGTCCCAGCAATCCCGTCAAGCTCACGATCGACCCCCGGAAGAAGCTGATCGAGGCAATCTGGCGGGACTTCACGGCGTACCGGTTCGGCGGAGGGAGGTAGGAGCAGGGAGCGGGAATCGGGGAGCGGGGAGCGCAGGCACCATACCACGTACGGGGTGTAGGAAAGCGGCCCAATGCCTAGGCGTTCGGGCCGCCTTCATTATGTTGAAGGGACAGGCTCTCGCTCTCCGCTCCCCGCTTCCCGCTTCCCGCATCCCGCATTCGCATGCTCCGTCAGCTCTCCGCTCTCGCCGCCGCCGCGATCCTCCTCGCGCCGATGCCGGTCCTGGCACAGCGCTCCACGCTCGAGCGCGTGGTGCGGCAGCAGGTGCTCGACAACGGGCTCGAGGTGATCGTCGTCGAGAACCGAAGCGTGCCACTGGCCACCATCGAGGTCGTCGTCAAGAACGGCTCCTTCACGCAGGAGAACGGGGAGGAGGGCGTGCCGCACCTCTTCGAGCACATGATCTTCCGCGGCTACCAGGGGTTCGACGGCAACAGCTTCATCGACGACGCGGGGACGATCAACGCCGGCTACAACGGCACCACGCAGGAAGAGCACGTCACCTACTACCTCACCCTCCCCTCGCGCAACATCGGGCGGGGGATGGAGATCCTGGCCCGCGCCATCCGCGACCCGCGCTTCGACCAGGAGACGCTGGACCGCGAGCGCCAGGTCGTGCTCGGCGAGTACGAGCGGCAGACGTCGAACCCGCTCTGGCACCTCCGCAACGAGATGACCAAACAGCTCTACGGCTCCTCGTTCGGGCGCAAGAACACCATCGGCAGCCGCGAGTCGCTCGACGCCGCCACGCCGCGGCTGCTCAACAGCATCTACCAGCGCTACTACGTGCCTAACAACACGGCGCTGCTGGTGACGGGCGACGTGGAGGCGGACGAGGTGTTCGCGCTGGCCAAGAAGCACTGGGGCGCGTGGCAGCGGCGCGAGGATCCCTTCCGCGCCCACCCCGTTCCCAAGGTGCCGCCTCTCACCCGCGATCAGTCGGTGACGGTGCAGGCGGACGTGAACGACGTGGTGGTGCTGCTCCAGTGGCAGGGCCCGAGCGCGGGGAGTGACGTGAACGGCACCTACTCCGCCGACGTCTTCTCCGACGTGATGAACCAGCCGAGCTCCACGCTCCAGCAGCGCCTGGTGGACAGCGGGCTCTTTCAGGGGCTCAACGTCCACTACTACACGCTCGACCAGAACGGCCCCATCACCATCAGCGGCACCACCAGCGCCGAGAAGCTTCGGCCGGCGCTGGCCGCGCTGCGCGAGGAGCTGGAGAAGTTCGACGACCCCGGCTACTTCAGCGACGAGGAGCTCGAGATCGTCAAGAAGCAGCGCATCGTGGAGACGGTGTTCGGTCTGGAGCGCACCTCGGCGCTGGCGCACACGATGGCCTTCTGGTGGGCGGTGGTCGGGCTCGAGTATTACATGGGCTACGTGGACGCCATGGCGGCGCAGAAGTCCGAGAACCTGCGCGAATACGCCCGCCGGTACATCATCGGCAAGCCCAAAGTGCTCGGCGTCCTGGTGAGCCCGCAGATGAGCCGGCAGATCGAGCCGGTGGTGCAGGAGTTCGTCCGGGTGAACGGGACGAACTAGAAATGCCACGGCGCGCTTTTCTCTTTCTGAGCTGATGGAATGCGTCTGACTCTCTCCCTGATCCTGCTCCTTCTCGCGGCCCCTCTGTCCGCGCAGGACACCCTGACCGCCTCCTACGCCGTGGGCGGAATCCCGGTCGTTCACCGGCGCAACACGGCCAACGACGTGGTCGCGGTGCACGTCTACTTGTTAGGCGGAACCAGGCAGGTGACGCCCAAGACCGCTGGGATCGAGACGCTGATGCTGGCGGCGTCGGAGTACGGGACCACGACCTATCCGCGCGACGCGCTGCGGAGAGCGACGGCGCGCACCGGCAGCAACATCGTCATCGACCCCGACGTGGATTGGACCATGTTCGGCTTCCAGGGGATCAGGCAGGAGCTGGACTCCACCTGGGCCGTGTGGGCCGAGCGGCTGATGCGACCCACGCTGGACGAGCAGAGCGTCACCCTCGTACGCGATCAGCTCCTCACCTCGGCGCGGCAGCGGCGCATCACGCCCGATGCATTAGTGAGGGTGCTGGCCGACAGCGCCTCTTTCAGCGGACACCCCTACGCGCTCGACCCGGTCGGCACCGAGGAGTCGCTGGCCGCCATCACCGTCGCCGACCTCAAGAAGTACCACCAGGAACAGGTCGTCACCTCGCGCATGCTGCTCGTCGTGGCCGGGAACATCGCGCGCGAGCAGGTGGAGCGGCTCGTCGGCTCCACGCTGGCCAAGCTGCCGCGGGGCAACTACCAGTGGCAGATGCCGCCCGACGTACCGCAGCGCACCACCAGCCTGACGTCGGTGAACCGGCAGCTCCCCACGAACTATCTCATCGGCTACTTCACCGGACCCTCGGCGGCCAGCGCCGACTATCCGGCGTTCCGCGTGGCCATGGCGCTGCTGTCGTCATCGCTACACCGGGTGATCCGCGAGGAGCGCAGTCTCTCCTACGCGGCGTACGCGCCGGTGCTCGACCGCGCCATCACCTCGGGGGCCGTGTACGCCACCACGGTGTCGCCCGATCAGGTGCTGCCGCTCATGCGGGCGCAGATCGAGCGTCTCCAGCGGGAGTGGCTCCAGGCGGCGGGTCTGCGCGAGTACGTGGAGCAGTTCATCACCGACTACTGGAACGACAACGAGACGAACGCCGGACAGGCGGAATCGCTCGCCCGGGCGCAGCTCTACCGCGGCGACTATCGCGTGGCGGGGCGCTTCATGGACGAGATTCGACGCGTGACGCCCGACGACGTCCGCCGCGTGGCCCGCACGTACATGAAGAACATCCAGTTCGCCTACGTCGGCGACCCGGGACGCGTGCCCATGGGAGAGGTGCGCAGATTCGAGTGACCTAACGAGAAAGGAGGGCCGGTTGCCGCGTAGAACGCGTATGAGCAACCGGAACGCGCTGGTTCTCGCTCCATGCGCCGCGCTCCTGCTGGCGGCGCCTGCCGTACCGGCGCAGAACGGCGACGACCACTTCGACTCACCCGTCGGCTTCCGCCGCGAAGCCGCGCTCGCGCCCAGCCTGCACGGCTCCGCGACGCCACTCCCCGTGCTTCCCCCCGCGCGGCTGCCCCCCTTGCAGCCGCTCGACACCACCCGCTTCGCGCCGCTCATCTCCGCCGAGGCGTTCGCGCGGCTCGAGCCGGACGGCTACACCCGCCGCAACGCGCTGCTGCTCGGTGGCGTGGGTGTCCTCACCTTCGCCGCGCTCTGGTCGCTCCCCGAGAACACATCCAAGTGGGGGAAGGAGGACAAGCGCTTCTCCAAGTTCCTCGACGCGTATAGCTCGCTCCCGCGATGGGACGCCGACCCCTGGCCCTGGAACTACGTGGCGCACCCCGTCTTCGGGATGTACACGTATCTCATGGAGCGGAACTACGGCGCCACGCCGTGGCGCTCCTTCGTCTTCTCCACCGTCGCGTCGTTCGGCTGGGAGTACGTGTACGAGGCGTGGATGGAGCATCCCAGCACCCAGGACCTCCTCTTCACCTCCACCACCGGCGCGCTGCTGGGCGAGCTGGCGCACCGTTACACGCGACGCGCCTCGCGCGATGGCTTCAACTTCGGCGAGAAGATAGCCGTCACGCTGCTCAACCCCGCCTACACGGTGCAGCACGGATTCCGCCCTCGCCGGCCGCGAACGTCTCCGGGTATCTCGCCGATCGCCACTCCCTCGATGCTCACCCGGCGCTCGTCAGGCACCGTGCCCGCGCTGTCGCCGCTCAACCCGAACGCCGCGTCGCGCACGGCGCTCTTCGCTCCCGCCTTCATCGAGCCGCACCCGGGGTGGCGCGGGAGCGTGGAGGTCGAGTACGGCAGCGCCGCCGAATCCGCGCGCGGGCGATTCGGAACCGGCACCTCCCGCTATCTGCTGGACGCCGAGTACATGCGCGCCACGCTCTCGGCCACCCGTGACATCGGGGCGTCGACGTTCGTGAGCGGACAGCTCAACCTCGGCGGCGCCTACGACGGGATGCTCGACGAGCTGCTCGACTGGTTCCACACGCGGGTGGGGATCACGATGCAGGTGCGCGACAACCGCCCCACCAACCACTTCGCCGACACGATCCGGGTGGGGAACACCTCGGCCGTGCGGGAGCGCGCCGCGCTGTACCTGGGCGATCTGCGGGCGACGCTCGGCCGCCGTCACGGCGCGCGCAACCAGACGCTGCTCACCGTCACCCTCCCCGTCGGGACGTCGCCCGACCGCTACGGGCACGGCACCGTCTCGTTAGGCGTGATCCACGCCGCGCGGTGGCGCGTGCGCGACCGCCTGACCATCGCCGGCTCGGCGGGCGTGGGTGTCACGCCGTCGCACGGCCCGCTGGCCGACGTGCAGCGCACGGTGTTCGCCTCGGGCTCCACCGGACTTCGGCTGAAGCTGTGGGGCGGGCAGTTCGCCTACTACTCGCTCTTCGCCCATTCGCCCTACTATCGCGGCACCGGGATGGCCCACCTCGACGCCGCCGAGCTGACGCACGACTTCGGCTGGATCACGCGCCTGCCGAGCGGCCGCGAAGTCCGACTCGGCCTCACCGAGGACACCCACCGCGACGACCCGTCGCTGGATGTGATCTTCAAGCTGTCCGCCACATGGTGAGGTGCCGAGGCTGCAGTTCTGCTCCCTCCTCCCTCCTCCCTCCTCCCTGGTAGTGAGACGTGTCTTTCCGTCGCGGCGGATCGGCGACGAATCGTGATGCGTTTTGTGTGATGTTTTTGGCCTAGAATGTGACAGCGCGAGCGCGTCGCCGCGCGTTCGTGAGCATTCGAGGTCGGAGCGTGACAGTCTGGAGTCGGCTTTGCAAATAACGTCTGCGACGTCTCGAACGCAGACCGCCGACCCTGGACCGCCGACTCATGCCGCTCTCCACGCGCTCTTCGATCGTCGTCCTTCTCATGCTCGGGCTCTCCGCGCCGCTACTGGCGCAGCTCCCGGCGCTCGACGGTCTCCCCACCCACGCGCCGATCAACCCGAGCTCGGTTCGCCGCACCGGGCTGTTCATGGCGCCCTACGTGATGCCGAGCGCCGGGTGGCGCGTGGGCCTCTCGCTCGACTACGGCAACGCCATCGAGGCCGCGCCGATACGAACCGACGGCACGCGCTATCTCTTCGACGGCGAGATCATGCGCCTCCAGCTCGACGCCTCGCGCGACCTCGGCGAGAACGTGTTCCTCGCCATGTCGGTGAACGCCGAGGGGTCGTACGACGGCAAGCTCGACGGGTTCATCGACTGGGTGCACCACCGGATGGGTCATTACATGGAAGGGCGTGAGACTCGTCCGCGGAACCGTTACTCCGACACGCTGATCATCGGCGGCTCCGAGCCGCTGGTGCGCGACAAGGCGCCGCTGGCGCTGGGCGACGCACGCGTCACCCTCGGACGCCGGCACAACGAGAGCAATCAGACTCTGGTGTCCGTCACCATCCCCACGGGCGGGAGCACGGAGCTGATGGGTCGCGGCGTTCCATCGTTCGCGGTGGTGCACACGCTGCGCGCGCCCTTCGGATCGCGCTGGCTGTACGAAGGGACTGCCGGCGTCGGCTACACGCCGGCGCACGGAGCGCTGGCCACCATGCAGCGCGAGCTATTCGGGTCGGCCTCGAGCGGCATTCGGGTACGGTTAGGCGACACGCACGCCCTCTACTACTTCGTCTTCATGCACTCGCCGTACTACCGCGGTACCGGCGTGCGGGAGCTGGAGGGTCCGGAGATCTCGCAGGACTTCGGGTGGATCGTGCGCACCGGCGATGGCCGCGAGTGGCGCGTGGGTCTGACCGAGGACGTGATCGCCGACGACCAGGCGCTCGACGTCGTCTTCAAGATCGGAGTGGCCTGGTAGGAAAACGGGTGACGACGCTAGCTTCAGCGCATGGAGCTGCTCGTCATCCGTCACGCGATCGCCGAGGAGCGGGAGGTATGGGCGCGCACCGGGCGCGACGACGCCGAGCGCCCGCTCACCGCCGAGGGACGCAAGAAGATGCGTCTCGCCGCCGAGGGTCTCCAGCGGATCGTGCACTCCGTCGACGTGCTGGCGTCGAGCCCCCTCGTTCGCGCCTGGCAGACCGCCGAGATCGTCGCCGGCGCCTTCGGCTCGACGCCGATCGAGCGCGTGGACGCGCTCGAGCCGGAGTGCTCCCCCGAAGAGCTGCTGCCCTGGCTCCGTACGCACGGCGAGGGTGAGCGCCTCGCCGTGGTGGGTCACGAGCCGCACCTCTCCGGTCTGGTGACCTGGCTGCTCACGGGGGAGATGGGGCACGTCATCGAGTTCAAGAAGGGCGCGGCGTGCTTGTTGGCGTTGCACGGCAAGCCGCGAGAAGGGGTTGCGACGTTGCTGTGGGCGCTGGCGCCGGGGCAACTGCGACTCATCGGGTGAGAACATCGGGCCGATCCCGATGCCGACTAGTTGGACGTCTCCTCCTCGCCGAGTCCGCGCGCCTCCATCCAGGTCACCAGCTCCCGTCGCTCGAAGAATCGCGCCCAGGCGTAGGGCGTGGCGTCGTGCTGGGCGTCCCGGGCGCGCGGGTCGGCGCCGTGCTGGAGGAGCAGCTCCACCGCCCGGATCCGGCCGTGATAAGCGGCGTGGTGCAGGGGCGTCGACCCGTCGGCGCCTGACGAGCCCACCGGCGCGCCGCGCTCGAGAAGCAGCCGCATGACCGCCAGCTCATCGAGCGCCGCCGCGATGTGGAGCGGAGTGGCGCCACGCCCCATCGCCGGGTTGAGGTGCGGATCGGTCGCCTCGATGAGCGCCGGGTCGGCATCGAGCATGCGCGCGACGCCGTCGGCGTCGCCGATCGCCGCGCGGAGGAAGATGTCGTCCTCGCCGGTGCGCTCCATGAGGAAGCGCGCCACGGCAGATCGTCTCCGGCGGCTGTACGCCGCGGCGCGGGCGGCGGTGCCGCCGTATCCGTCACGGGCAGAGGGGTCGGCGCCGCCTTCGAGAAGGATGGTCGCCACCTCGGGCGTGGCGGCGAAGTGAAGGGGCGTGGTGTCGGCCGGCCCGGCGTGACGCGCCAGCATCGGCTCGGCCGCCAGGAGACTCGTCAGGCGCGGCTCGTCCCCCAGCGCGGCCGCCTCGTACAGACCCACCGTGGCACCACGCGCGAGGAGGAGATCCACGGTGTCGGGATGGTCCTTGACGATCGCCAGCAGGAGAGGCGTCCAGGAGCCGTAGCTGGCCACGCGGTCGTCCGCGTCCGCGCCGCCATCGAGCAGACGCCTGACGATCGCGGTGCGCCCCCACTCGGCCGCCACGTGCAGCGCGCGCGGCTCCCCACCCCAGGCCGGGTGCGGCGCCGCCTCGTGGACCAACGACGGATCTTCCCCGAGAATGCGCGCGACCTCGTCGGCGCGATCGTCGCGGATGGCCGCCAGGAGGCGCTGCATTACCACGCGGAGGAAGCGCTGGTCGCGCGATGGGCGACTGTCGTGGAGGTGCTCGGTCATCTCGGTCAGTGTGGCGCGAAGCTTGGATCGGGCGGTGTGCAGCCGGCTCTTCACCGTTCCCACCGGCACGTCGAGCAGCTCGGCCACCTCGGCCAGCGAGCACTCGGCGAAGTAGTACAGCACCACCGCGGAACGCTGCTCATCAGGCAGCGACCGCACCGCGGCGCGCAGTTGCAGCGAGCTCTCCTGGCGCGTGATCGCGTCGAGCGCGCTTCCGTCTTCCGTCGTGGCGAGCGGCGCGTCCTCCGCGCCCACGAAGACCGGCCGGGTCACCCGCGCGCGACGGTCGCAGTGCTTGTGCACGATGCGGCGGAACCACGTCACGAACGCTGCCGGCTCGCGCAGCCGCGCCAGCTCGCGCCAGGCGTCGACGAAGGCGTCCTGCGCGACGTCCTCCGCCTCCGCCAGGTCACCCAGCCGGGCGTAGGCGTAGCCGACAGCGACGTCCTGGAAGCGCGCCACCAGCGCCGCGAAGGCGCCCGCGTTCCCGGCCGCGGCGGCGCGGACCAGCTCGTTGGGACGATCCGCCGCGCGCGGCGGAGTCTTCGTCATGGAGGAAAGACCCGGAATCGGGACGAGCGGTTCATTTCGTCCACGAATATTGGAGGCGCGCTGTCCGATGCCAGGTAGCGGCGTGCGTGTCAGCTATCTCGGAGGGCCACCGCCGGATCGGTCCCCGCCGCCCGTCTGGCCGGAATCGCGGCGGCGATCGCGCACGTCAGCAGAAGCATCGTCGCCACGATCCCCATCGTCACGGGTTCCGCCGGCGTCACCCCGAAGAGAAGGCCGGCTATCACGCGCCGTGTCGAGAGCGCACCGGCGACGCCGATCGCGGCGCCGAGGAGGGCCAGCCTCACGGCAGGCGCCACGAAGAAGCGCATGACGCCGGCCGACGTGGCGCCGAGCGCCAGGCGCACGCCGATCTCGCGCCTGCGCTGCGCGACGGAGTAGGACACCACGCCGTACACGCCGATGGTCGCCAGGACCAGGGCGATCACGGCGAATCCGAGGAGAGCCACGACGCTGAACTTCCGAGCGGCGAGGCTCCGATCCACGTACGTGCGCATCGGCTCGACGCGTGAGAGGGCGACGTCGCGATCGATCGCGGCCAGGGTGCGCGCGAAGGCGCGCGGATAGTCGCTTGCGCCGGACTCGACTCTGACGGTCCAGAAGTGTCTGTTGGTGACGAGGCGGAGGTTGTCGGGGTGGAGCTGCGCCATCGGAATGTAAATGTCGACGGGCGCGGGTCCCTCGATGGTCACGTGACGCATGTCGTCGACCACCCCCACCACCATGATCGGCCGGGGACCAACGTTGTTGTCATCGACGAGAATCTCCTGGCCCAGCGGATCGATGCCCGCGAGGTAGCGCTCGGCGAGAGCGCGACTGATGATCGCCACCGGCGCCACGACCTCGTTGTCCGCGTCGGAGAAGTCCCGTCCGGCTCTCAGCGTGGCGCCGACCGCCGTGAGGTAGCCGGGGGTGATCGCCCGAAGATGCGCCTCGAGTCGTTCGCGCTCGTGCGCCGGCCGCCGCCCGCCGACGCGGAACGGGATCACCGCGAGACCGCCGCTGAGCGGCGCGATCGAGATCGCGCCGGCCGCGACGACGCCCGGCACGCTGCGAAGGCTGGCCTCCAGCTCCCCGGCGAATCGGCTCAGGTCGCCGACGGTCTGGTACCTGTGCGGCGGCATCGCCATCCGCGCCACGAACACCGAGTCCGGGCGATACCCCAGCTGGACCGCCTGGAGCCGGGCGAGGCTCAGCGCCATGGTGGCGGTGACGATCGTGAGCAGCACGGCGAAGCCCACCTGTGCCAGCAGCAGCGCTCCGCGAGCTCGCGCCTCGCCGCGCGAGCCGTGCTGGCCGCGTCCGATCGCGGAGAGTGCCTGACGAGGCGCGGCGCGCGCGACGGAGGCGAACTGGAATGCGCTGGAGAGGAGGCTGGCCAGGATCGCGATGGCGACCACGAAGACTAGCGTCCGCTCGTCAACCTGCGATTCATCCAGTCTGAGGACTCCGATCGAGCTGCTCCTGACCAGCGAGACGGCCCAGTTCGTCAGCAGGATTCCCGCCGTCGCGCCGGCCGCGGCGAGCAGCACGGCCTCGCTCGCCACTCCGTATGCCAGCTGTCGCCCCGATCCGCCGAGCGCTCGTCGAAGCGCCAGCTCGCCCTTCCTGGCGATCCCGCGGATGAGCACGAGGTTGAGCACGTTGGCGAGCGCGATCAGCAGCAGCAGTGTAGCGGCGCCGAGCATGACCACGAACGTCTGCCGGGTGTCCCCCACCAGGTACTCCCGCATCGGCGTCACGCTCACGCCGAGTCGCGACGCGTACTCGGTGGGGAATCGCGAGCGCAGCTCGTGGGCGATGCGCGACAGCTCCTGCCCGGCGACGGCGAGCGATGCATCGCCGCGGGCTCGCCCGAAGAGGAGGAGAAAGCTGGTGGACGTGCGGACGTGGCGGTTCGGATCGAGCTCCGGCGAGAGAGGGACCAGCACGTCGACGTCGCGGAGCGGCATCGGGAAGTGGCGCGGAAGGACGCCGACGATCTCGTGCGGCTCGTCGTTCAGCCGGAGCAAGTCGCCGATGATGCGACGATCGCCGGCGAACTGGTCCATCCAGAATCCGTGGCTCAGGACGACGGCTCGCGGAGCGCCCGGCTGGTCGTCGGCGTCGCGCAGCAAGCGTCCGGCGGAGGGCGAGACGCCGAGGACGTCGAAGGCGTTGGCGGAGATGCGCATCCCCTGGAGGCGGCGGGCGCCCGTCGGCGTCGCCATCCCGGCGTTCCACGCCGTATAGGCCGCGATGTCGATGGTGCGCGCGCGCTCCCGGTAGTCCGCGTACTCCGCCACCGTGAACGGTGCATCGGAGCGCTGCGTCCGCACCGAGGAGATCCAGACGAGGCGGTCGGCGCTCTCGTACGGGAGGGGTCGGAAGAGCACCGCGTCGGCGATGGAGAAGACCGTGGTGATGGCGGCGATGCTGATTCCGAGGCTGGCGACGACCGCCAGCGAGAACGCGGGCGCTCGGCGCAGCGAGCGTGCGGCGTGGCGCAGGGATCGGGTGAGGAGGGTCATGTCGACGCGCATGGCGATCCGCCAAGGTAGGCAATGTAGTTGCTATACGCAACTATCTGCGGCGGGGCCGCGGGTCACGGTTTCGCCTGCCGAGCCGGGGTGTTAGCTTCGGCCGCATGAACGACTCCCCGCGCGGCGCGAAGCGAGCTCGAACGACGACGGCGTCGTCGAAGGCGGATGCGGCGGCGTTGTACGCGGCCATGACCGAGTTGCTGCGCGCGTATCAGTTCCGCGATCGCGACCGCGTGGGGTATCACGGTCTCACGATCACGCAGTGCTACGTACTGGAGATTCTCTTGCGGCGGGGGCCGATCACGCTGAACGAGCTGGCCGCCGAGATGTATCTCGACAAGAGCACGCTGAGTCGCGTGGTGGATGGCCTGGAGCGGAAGCGGGCGGTGAGGCGGGTGTCCAATCCCGGGGATGGGCGTTCGACGCTGATCGAGGCGACGCGTGCCGGTGCACAGCGGTACAGGCGGGTGGAGGCGGAGATCGTGGGCGAGAACGCCAGGTTGCTCTCGGGGTTCAGCGCGCCGGTGAGGCGGCAGCTGGTGGAGCTGATCGGGGCGTTGTCGCGGGCGGT
>DATFFZ010000246.1:0-20226 GCA_035249845.1 Gemmatimonadaceae bacterium | reverse complement strand
GCGCGCCGCCGGGTTGCCCCATTCGGCCATCCAGGGCTCACTGCCTGTGTGCGGCTCCCCCTGGCTTATCGCAGCTTACCGCGGCCTTCCTCGCCTCCGTGTGCCCAGGCATCCCCCACATGCCTTCTCTCGCTTGACTACAACACTGCATAGCCAAGCCACTACGCGCATTGATCTGTGATCAGTCTCTCGCGCTTCACCGACGCACATCCATCGAACCATCGATGCATGCCACGCCGCCGAAGCAAATGAGAATTCACATCCCACGATCTACCATTCATCAGTTGTCAAATAGCGGTCGCGACGCAGATGCAAAAAGGTCGCGGACAAGCTTGGAATAATAGCATGTTTGAACACGCGGGTCAACGCAGCGGGAACGCAATCGCCAACGAGGGCGCCGGTCGGTTTCGCCGACCGGCGCTCTTCTGTGCTCGACCACCGACCCTGGTCCCTCCCGTCCCCCGCCCCTAGCCTTCCCCCATGATCGCGCAAGTCAGCGCCAAGGGCGCGCGACGATGGGCCGCGGGACACCCCTGGATCTACCGAAGCGACGTCACCATCGCCCCCACCAGCGCGCCCGGCGCGGTGCGCGTGCAGGACCACCGCGGACGCGACCTCGGCTGGGCGCTCTGGAGCCCACGCTCCGAGATCTCCCTCCGGCTCCTCGACCGCGATCCCGAGGCGACCATCGACGGCAAGTGGTGGCACGAACGACTCGCTCGCGCCATCGCACGACGAAAGCCGCTGGCCGACCCTGCCGGCGACGTCAACGCCTACCGCCTCGTCCACGGCGAAGCAGACGGATTGCCATCGCTCATCTGCGACCGCTACGACCGCTGGCTGGTGGTGCAACTCCTGAGCGCCGGACTCGAGCACTTCCGCCACCACATCCTCGATGCGCTCTCCAACCTCACGGCACCGCTCGGCGTCCTCGCCCGCAACGACGTGACCGTACGCGCCAAGGAAGGACTGCCGGTCGAGTCCGAGCTCCTGCGAGGCGAGGTCCCGCGCACGATCGAGGTGCGCGAGCACGGCGTCCGCTACCTCGCCGCGCCGTGGGATGGGCAGAAGACCGGCGCCTTCCTCGACCAACGAGAGAATCGCGCGCTGGCGGGACGCGTCGCGCGCGGGCGCGCACTCGACTGCTTCAGCTACCACGGCTCCTTCGCTCTTCACCTCGCGCGCGGCGCCGACACCGTCATCGCGCTCGACTCCTCGGCCGCCGCGCTCGCGCGGGCCAAGGAGAACGTGGAGCTCAACGCCATCCACAACGTGGAGCTGGTCGAAGCCAATGCCTTCGACGAGCTGCGCGCGCGCTCCTCGGACCGCGCCGAGCGGTTCGACACGATCGTTCTCGACCCGCCGGCCTTCGCCAAATCGCGCGCGTCGCTCCCCGGCGCGCTCCGCGGCTACAAAGAGATCAACCTCCGCGCGATGCGTCTCCTCGCCCCCGGCGGCCTCCTCTTCACCGCCAGCTGCAGCTTCCACCTCGGCAAGTCGCTCTTCCTCGAGATGCTCGAAGCCGCCGCCTCCGACAGCGGCCGCCGCCTCGCCCTCCGCGAGCTCCGCGGCCAACCGCTCGATCATCCTGAAGTGCTGACGATCCCGGAGAGTGGTTACATCAAGGGGGCGCTGGTGGAGGCAATGGATTAAAAGAGCGGGGAGCGGGGAGCGGGAAGCGGGAAGCGGGGGGCGCCGGCACACCTGATGACTACCGTCTCCGCCCGCGCTTCCCGCTTCCCTCTCCCCGCTCCCCGCTCTTCAATCGCTTCTGGCGATCCAGTACGAATACCCGATCGTGCTCACCACCATCACCAGCGCGGTCAGCAACACCACGCTCACCATCCACGCCGCGGTGAGCAGGGTGGAGAAGCCCATGGCCACGCCGCAGAGCACCATCACGCGCGAGCCGACGTGGTGGGTTCGCTGCCAGACGCGGTCGCTGCGGAGCGTCCAGGGAGTCCGAATGCCGAACCAGGGGTTGCGAGGCATCTCCACCATCTGGAAGCCGAGCAGGATCAGCATCACGCCGATGCCTAACACGATGAACCGCGGGACGTCCACGCTCCAGCCCAGCGCGCTGCCAAGCACCACGATGTGCACGAAGCTCAGGAAGGAGACGACCAGCGCGATCGTCGTCTCCGATGCGCGCACGAACGCGGCGTCGCCCGCATGACGCCAGGCGTGGCGGCGAACGGCCACCAATATCCCGTACACCACGAGCGCGATGAACGGCAGCAGGAGCACGGCCCACGGCTTCGGCGCAAAGCCATCGGGCTCCCCACTCACTCCCCAGTGAATGGGCATGACGTCTGGCAGCCGCGAATACACCGCGATCGAAAAGATCGCCGCCGCGGCGATGGCCATCACGGGAACGACACGACGCATGCGCCCTTCTCCTCCTCCCTCCTCCTCACCCGCTCCCCGCTCCCCGCTTCCCACTCGCCGCGGGTTCTCAATTCCTCTGGCAGCGCGGACAATAGTACGTCGAGCGTGCCGCCTGGACGAGCCGCGCGATGCGTGATCCGCACCGCACGCAGCGCGCGCCCTCACGATCGTACACGCGCCACCGCGACACGCCCGCGTCGTCCGAATAGCGCGCCGGTGACGCGCGACGCAACACGGCGCGCAACGCACGCACCAGGCGCTGCAATCGAGCGACCGACAGGCGTGACGCCACGGCTCGCGGCGAGATCTTCGCCTCCCACAGCGCTTCCGCGGCGTAGATGTTCCCCACCCCCGCCACCACTCGCTGGTCGAGCAGCACCGGCTTGATCGGTCCATGACGACGGGCCAGCGCGCGACGTAGATAGGCGGCGTCGAATCCGGCGTCGAACGGCTCCGGCCCCAACACCGGGAGCGTGCTCTCCCCGGGCTCCACCACGGTGAGCCTGCCGAGCGCGCGCGGATCCACCAGCGCCACCCTGCTCCCATCGTCGAGCAGGATGGCGGCTCGCACGTGCGCGGGATCGCCGGCGTCGGCCGCCAGAATCTCCCAATCGCCGGTCATGATGAAGTGCACCTCGATGGCCGCGCCGTCATCCAGGCTCAGCCGCTGGTGCTTTCCGCGACGCTCCACACCCACGATGCGCCGCCCCTTCGCTCGCTCGGCGCGATCCGACGGAACCCGCCGGACGAGCGCCGGGTGGAGGACACGAAGCTCCACGATGCGCTTGCCGAGCGCCGCTCGCTCCACCAGCCGCGCGGCTCGCTCGACCTCGGGCAATTCAGGCATGACGTAGGCTATCTCGCGCCCCGAGCGCGCTCAAGTTTTCGCCCCGGCGAACACGTTGACACGCCCTCGCCGCGGCTGCGAGAATCCACGGGTGGAAACCCCGACAGTGGCGCTCACCGCCGAGCAGCGCGCCGAACGCGTCCCCGCGGTCAAGCGCACGCTCCTGGTCATCCTGTGGCTCAACCTCGCCGTGGTGGTGGTGAAGATCGTCGTCGGCGTACGCACCGGCGCGCTCTCGGTGATCGGCGCGGCGCTCGAGTCATCGCTCGATCTGGTGAACAACATCCTCGGCATCGTGTTGGTGCAGCTGGCCGCGCGCGGGCCGGACGAGGACCATCCATACGGGCACGCCAAGTTCGAGACGCTCGGCGCGCTCGGCATCGTCGGCTTCCTGTCGATCTCCTGCTTCGAGCTGCTGCGCGAAGGGATCACGCGCGCCCTGGCCGGCACCACGCCTCGCGCGCCGTCGACGCTGGAGCTGACGCTGATCGCGCTCACCATGGTGGTGAACCTCTTCGTGGTGCGCTACGAGCGTCGCCGCGGGCGAGAGCTGCAGAGCGCGTTCCTGCTGGCCGACTCCGCGCACACCAACACCGACATCTACGTCACCGCCGCAGCGCTCGGCTCCCTGCTCCTGGCGCGCGCCGGCTTCGGCATCGTGGACCCGGTGCTGGCCGTCGTCGTCGCGCTGGTCATCGCCTGGAACGGCTATGAGATCGTGCGCGGGACGGTGCCGGTCCTGGTGGACGCGCGGGCGGTGGACGCCGAGGAGATTCGCCGGCTGGTGTCGAGCATCCCCGAGGTGCTCGAGGTGCGAAACGTCCGATCGCGCTCGAGCGCCAGCGGCACCGTGCTGGCCGAGGTGACCATCGGGGTGAGCGGCCTGACGAGCGTGACCCGGGCGCACGAGGTGGCCGACGAGGTGGAGGCGTGTATCGCGCGCGCCCTTGGAGAGTCTGAGGTATTGGTGCACATCGAGCCAACTTGAATTGGCCCGAGGGGTTGCATCGGATGCCGGACCGTCTACCTTAGATGGTCGCCATTCACGTCTCCCGTACCGCCTCGCCAATGGCCTATCGACCGCGCTCTCTCAAGCACGAGTACGAGCTGTACGTCGAGCGGGAAATCGAGGACTACAAGGAGTCGGTGCCACGGAACGTCCTTCTCTCCATTGGAGACGAGGCGGTGGCGAGTCTCACCGGTCAGACGCAGCTGGCGCTGACGGAGCTCCTCCTCTGCGACGAAGTGGATCGGATCATCCGCGCGCGGCTTCGCATGCCCACCTACGCCGCCTGGCGGAAGCGCCGCCTCAGGGCGCTCAAGGAGCTGAGCCGTCCCGAGCGCTGGGGACTCCGTCCCGATGGGATGCTGGCGCGCACGGTCGAGAGCACCAGAGAGGGACACGTGCTGGTGGCCGGCGGAGGGGAGGACGGGCCGGCGCTCTACCTGGCGGCGAACGGCTGCGAGGTGACGGCGCTCGACAGCACCGAGGATGTGCTCGAGCGGGTGATGCACGCGGCCACCGAGGTGGGGCTCACGGGCCTGGTTCACGGGATGATCGCCGACCTGGGGAGCTACTCTCCCGAGGTACCGCTCAAGGCGGTGGTGTGCACCACAGGCGCGCTGGCGTCGCTCTCGCGTTTGGAGCGCGAGCGCGCGATCTCGCTGCTCCAGGACGCGACGACAGCCGGCGGAGTGCACATGCTGGAGACGTGCGCTGGTGGTGAGCGGCTGGTGGCGCTGGAGGAGCTGGAGGCGAGCTATCGGGGGTGGCAGATCTTCGTGGAGCCGGGGTTCAGGAGCGCGGAGACGTTCCTGGCGAAGAAGAGCGTGGCGTAACGATCGGACACGGACGGGACGTGTCAAAGTGCAACGGCCGGCGAGGATTCGCCGGCCTCGTGTTTTGTAAGCCCTTGTATTTCATAGAGATATATTTGTGTTACGATTGGCACCGCCCCTGCCTTATGGGGGTCGCTCCGGGTGAACCGGAGCCCTTCCTGCGAGGAATCGACATGGCGGCAACACGTCCGTCGAGCACTACCATAGAAGAGCCCATCGGCATCGTGATCTCGCGCGGCCGTCGTGATGAGCCCGCACCGGTAGTGTCCGCGTACGTCTGGGGCCCGGCCCCTGACGTCGATGCGCCGGAGACGAAGGCGGCCTAACCGTTCTCCGCCAACCCTGCGACGCGTCGAACGCCGGCGAGCGAAGTACAAGGCTCGCCGGCGTCTTTGCTGCCGGGAGGAGCGAACCGGGGAGCGGGGAGCGTTGGGACAACGGATGAGACCGTTCCCGCCTGCGCTTCCCGCTCCCCGCTCCTCGGTACATTGCTTGCCCTTGCCCCATCCGTGCAGGATCGATTCGAGGAAATCGAGGCCGAGAAGGGGTCGCTGCTTCGACAGCGGATCTCGGAGCTCGGGCTTTCCATCAAGGGGACGCTGCTCGAGCAGCTGGTGAACCGGCTGTACGAGGAGCTGGCGGCGAAGTCGCTGGTGCTGCGACCGCCGGTCTACCTCAGCGACCAATGGGGATGCCCGGACGGGACACCGCTCATCGGTGTCCCGTTCTACCTGGCGGACCCGCGGCTGCTCAAGCTGGAGGAGGAGTATGCGATCGACGTCGAGGGGGAGCTCGACGTCATGCGCTACCTTCGCCACGAGGCGGGGCACGCGTTCAACTACGCGTACCGCCTCTACGATCGTCCGGAGTGGCGCCGCATCTTCGGCCCGTACTCGCGTCCGTATCGCGAGCGCTATCGCGTGAATCCGTTCTCGCGTGCCTACGTGCGTCACATCCTCGGATGGTACGCGCAGAAGCACCCGGACGAGGATTTCGCCGAGACGTTCGCGGTGTGGCTCACGCCGGGCCTGGACTGGCGGGCCGAGTATCAGGGGTGGCCGGCGTTAGGCAAGCTGGAGTACGTCGAACAGCTCATGGGTGAGGTGGGCAGCGAGATGCCCGAGGTGCCGGCGGTGACGGAGGACGATCTGCCGGTGGAGGCGATGGACTACACCATCGAGGAGCACTACAGCGACGCGCTCGAGCCGCTGCCGGTGGAGGACGAGCGGCACTTCGACGGCGACCTGCGCACCATCTTCGCCACCGCCGCCGAGGCGCCCGCCGGCGAGGATGCGGCGGCGTTTCTGCGCCGGCATCGGCGTGAGATCGTCAGGCGCATCGCCTACTGGACGGGCGAGGGCGCGATGACGACGCGCGCCTTCGTCGATCTGCTCACGCAGCGCGCGGCGGCGCTGGGTCTTCGCGTGCGCGGGCTGGAGGCGTCGACGCTGATCGAGCTCACGGCGTTCGGCACGGCGGTGATGATGAACTACCGGCACACCAACGCCCTGGACGGCACTCCCTCGGACGACGAGTAAGGAAGACCAGCCACGTGAACATCACGATCCTGCACGCCGCCGACGCGCTCGAGCCGCCGGTGGACCCGGTGCTCGACCAGCTCGAGGGGGCGCTGCGCGGCAACGGGCACGAGACGACGCGGCTGCCGGTGGCCGACAAGGTCGAGCCGCTGGTGACCGCGCTCAGCGAGACGAAGCCCGAGCTGGTGTTCAATCTGGCGGAGTCGTTCGGCGGAAAGAGCGCGCTGGAGTCGAACGTCGCCGCGCTGCTCAACCTGCTCGACCTTCGCTACACGGGCTCGAGTCCGGCGGGGCTCCTCCTCGCCGGCGACAAGACGCTCACCAAGAAGGTGCTCTCCTTCCACGGGATCAAGACGCCGGAGTTCGCCACGGTCTATCGCGGCGCGCTCGACTGGGCGGGGGACATCGCGTTCCCGGTGATCGTGAAGCCACCGCAGGAGGACGCCTCGTTAGGCGTGTCGAGCAAGGCGGTGGTGTACGACATCAAGCAGCTGCTGGAGCGGATCGACGCGCTCCAGGCGGAGTTTCAGCAGCCGGCGCTGGTGGAGCAGTTCATCGAGGGGCGCGAGTTCTACGTGGGCGTGCTGGGAAACGCCAACGCCGAGGCGCTGCCGATCATCGAGCTCGACTTCTCCAACTTCCCCGCCGACCGCCCGAAGATCGCCAGCTGGGAAGCGAAGTGGGGCGACGAGGGCGAAGGCGAGGGCGCCGAGTTCGCGGGCACGCGCTCCATCTTCCCGGAGGAGCTCGACGAGGAGCTCACCGAGCGCATGCAGGCGGTGGCGGTGGACACCTTTCACGCCCTCCGCCTCCGCGACTACGCCCGCGTGGATCTCCGCGTGACGCCGCGGAACGAGATCTACGTGATCGAGGCCAACCCGAACTGCTACCTCGAGCGCGAGAGCGAGTTCGCCCGCGCGGCGCGCGAGATGGGAATCGCGTACGAGGTGCTCGTCGCCAGAATCGTCGAGCTGGCGGGGGCGAGGTACGCACGATAGGTCGCCGATGTCGGATGTGCGATCGACACCCGACGACACGACGACTGCATCGCGGAGGTGCGATGTGGATGTGGAAGGAGGCCAGCGATGTTCGCTGGCCTCCTTTCCTTCACCGCCGCTTATCTCTTCCGCGACGATTTCTTACGGGCTCCACCTTTGCGGCGGGCCATCTTGCGGGCGCCCTTCCGCGCGCCTTTGCGCGCTCCCTTCTTTCTCGCGCCTTTCTTTCGTGCTGCCATGGATCGTCTCCAGATCTGGAGTGTTGATCGCCAGACGATCCCCCGGTGGACCGCCGGCGAGGCGTGCGCGCGCGGGCGCGCACGACATCTCTAGACCGCGTCGCTCAGGCTCGTGAAGGTGAAGTCACGCACCTTGAGCGGAGGAACCACCACTGCCGCACCGGCGCTGCCCGACTCGCCGGATGGCACACGTATCGGACGTCCCATCGCCTCCAGATTGTTGAGCATGAAGATCGGCGACTCGTTGTACCGCAGGTTCTTCACCGCGCGGGTGATTTTTCCGTTCTCGATCAGGAACGTGCCGTCGCGCGTGAGCCCCGTGAACAGAATCGTGCGCGGATCGACGGGGCGAATGTACCAGAAGCGCGTCACCAGCAAACCGCGCTGCGTGGACGCGATCATCTCGTCGATCGTCGCCTCACCGCCGGTCATGCGCAACGAGCCGGTGAAGGGCGTGGGCGTCTTTCCCTGCTTCTCGGCCCAATAGCGATCGTAGGCCAGATTCTTCACCACGCCGTTCTCGATCCACGCGGTGCGCCCCACCGGGAGCCCCTCGGCGGAGAACGTGTTGGCGGCCGATTCACGATCGAGCGGATCGGAGTAGATCGTCACGCGCTCGTCCACCACCTTCATCCCGATCTTGTTTCCGCCGCCCGGCTTCGTGAAGAAGCTCCGCCCTTCGTCCGCGTTGCGCGCGGCGAGCGAGAAGGCGATGAGCTGCACCAGATTGCCGACGGCGGTGGGCTCCAGCACCACGGTGTAGCGCCCGGGCTCGATGGCCACCGGATTGGAGGAGCGCTTCGCCTTGTCTACCGCCCGCGCCGACAGCTCGGACGGCGCGATCTTGCTCACATCCCAATCGGTGGCGCCGGCCCATCCGGAGCCGGTCCCGTCCGGCGTGCGCACGGTGGTGGTGAGGATCGACGACGTCGAGCGGCCGTAGGCGAAGAGTCCTTTGGAGTTGGCGACGGCGAACGATCCGGCGGTGGATTCCAGATAGCCCGTGGAGACGAGGTTCTCGCGCTTGGCCGAATCGGTGATCGGACGAATGGTGCCGGCGCGTCCGGTGGGATCGAGCGATGCGGTGGCGTCGCTCCAATCGATGCGCTCGGGGATCTGCTGCGCCTCGAGCTCCGGCATGGCCTCCGGATCGTCCGGCGACAGCCGCGCCAGCTTCTCCGAGATCTCCACCGTGGCCTTGAGCGACGCGTCATCCAGCTTGTTGGTGGTGGCGAACGCGCTCTTCTTCCCGAACGCGCTGCGCACGGTGACGGTGGTGTCGTGGTTGTCGCCGCCGGACGACACCTGATTCACCGCGAAGCGCGTGTTCCCCTGCACGCCGCTGGTGATGGTGACGCGGGCCTCCTCGGCGCCGGAGAAGCCGAGCACCCGCTTGGCCAGCGCCTCGGTGTCGCCGCGCGAGAGATAGCGCGCCGCCTGAACGAACAACGATTTCGGCTTGCTCATGCGCGCCGTCCGGTGTTGATCACGTTGATGTTGCGGAAGCGCGAGGGGACGCAGCCATGGCTCACCGCGTTCACCTGCTGCGGCTGTCCCTTGCCGTCGAAAAAGGAGCCGCCCATGAAGTAGCTCGACTTCCCGCCGATCATGTCCATGGCGTTCCAGAACTCGGGCGTGCGCAGCTGATAGGCGACGTCCTTGAGCATCCCCGCGAGCTTCCCGCCCTTGATCTCGTAGAAGAGCTGCCCGCCGAACTGCGCGTTGTAGCGCTGCTGGTCGATGGAGAAGGAGCCGTCGCCGATGATGGCGATGCCGCGATCGGTGTCGGCGATCATGTCCTCCCACGAGATGTCGCGCTCGCCCGGAAGGAGGGAGACGTTGGGCATCCGCTGAAACTGGATGTCCGACCACGACTGCGCGTACGAGCAGCCGTGCGAGCGGAGCGGCAGGTTCTGGCTGCGATACCAGTCGGAGAGGAGCGGCGCCTGCTCGCGCGTGGTCTGGTAGTCGTTGAACACGCCGTTCTTGACGATGAGGAAGTCGTCCGGCTTGACGCCCTCGTCATCCCACCCGCACGCCGAGAGCGAGCCGACCTGCGAGCGGTCGCCCTGCACGTTCATGAACTCCGGCCCGTACTTGAAGGAGCCGAGGAACTTTTCGGGCGGGAAGATGAAGGAGGTGCCGGCGAAGTTCGCCTCGAAGCCCATCGCCCGGTCGAGCTCGGTGGGATGGCCGATGGACTCGTGGATGGTGAGCCAGAGGTGGGTGGGGTGCAGCACCAGATCGTAGCGACCCACGTCGACGGGCCTGGCGGAGAGCTTCTGCACCGCCTCCTCCGCCCAGCGCGGCGCGTTCTCGAGGAGCTTGGCCTGCACCACGTGCTCGTAGCCGCGCCCCATGGGCGCGATCTCGTTCGCCTGGCGGGTCTGGAAGTCGGAGAAATCGGGGGCGACGGCGGTGATGGTGATCTGCGGGAAGGAGCGGAAGAGCGTCTGGACGATCATGCTGCCGTCGGTCGAGGCGAAGGTCTTCTCTTCCTTCACGAAGAACATCGCCGAGTTGACGAAGCGCGCGCCCTCGACCTTCATGGCCGCGGCGTTGGCGCCGAGGAGGAGCGCGACCTTCTCCTCGATGGGCACGTCGAACGGATCGATCTCGGCGGGCGCGCGCCAGGTGCCGTTGGGCACCGGCGTGACCGGTGCCAGCTCGACCGGTCGCACCTGCACCGCGCGATTGGCTTTCGCCTGCGCCACCGCCTGCTGCGCCACGCGGGCCACCTCGTCGCGGGTGAGGTCGCGGCTGGCGGCGAATCCCCACGCGCCACCCACCAGCACGCGCACGCCGAACCCGAAGGTGTCGGTGTCCACCAGCGCCTGGACGCGCTGCTCGCGCGTGAAGATGTTCTGATTGCGAACGCGGCTGATGCGCACGTCGGCGTAATCCGCACCGGCGGACTTGGCGGCGTCGAGGGCGCGCATGGCCAGCTCTTTGAAGGAAGCGTCACCACTCTGCGACTGCGCACTTTCTGTGGGCGCGGGTGACGGCGCGGCGGGTGGGGCTTGCGTCGTGCTGCTACAGGCAGCGAGTCCGGTTGCCGCGGCGGCCGCTGATGCCTGCTTCAGGAACTCTCGTCTGGATTGCGCCACGCGCGGTCCTCGTGCGATGGTCGACTACCGTGGTTGATCTGGCGCAATTATAAGAATGGAAAAAATTGCACGCAATAGTCCACGCACGTCTTTCGCACCGCGCGCAACACGATGAATGACGGCTCGCATCGATGAGTGAGACACACGTCGTGGTGATCGGCGGCGGCTTCGCCGGCGTCGCCGCCGCCGCGCGACTGCACGCATCGCGCGTACGCGTCACCCTCCTCGAGGCGCGCGAGCAGCTCGGCGGACGCGCGCGCACCGACCTGCTCGACGACATCGCGGTCGACACCGGCGCGCAAGTGATCGCCAGCTCCTTCACGCACACGCGACGGCTGCTGGAGCGCGACGGCGCGCACGCGCTGCGCGTCACGTCGGGACGAGATGTCTATGTGAGGGACGAACGGCGACTACCGGTCCAGTTCGGTTCCATCCGAAGCCTTCTAGCGTTTTCTGGACTCGGCGCGATGGAGAAGCTGAAGCTGGCGGGAACGCTGTTGCCGCTGCTGGCGCGCCATCGCTCGCACCTCGATGCCAGCGCCGCGCGTCTGCCCGCCTCGCTCGATCGCCAGAGCGCGCGCGAGTACGTCTCGGCTCACGTCGGCGCGCACGTGGCGGATGTGCTGGTGGAGCCGCCGCTCAACTCGTTCTACGCCGCGCACGGCCACGAGGCGAGCCTCGGCTTCTTCCTCGGGCTCGGTCACTACGGAAGCGACAGCGACGTGCTGGCGCCGGTGGGCGGCTGGACCCGACAGTTGGAGCGGGCGTTGGCCGGCGTTTCTCGCGAAACTGGTATGGTCGTGGACGCGCTTCAGCTCGACGGCGAGCGAGTGACGGTTCACTCGAACGGAAAGGGATGGAGCGCCGACGGAGCCGTCGTCGCCACCGGCCCACGCACCGCGCGCGTGCTCCTTCATTCACTGCATGGAGTGCCGCCCGAGCTCGTCACCTGGCTCGACGCCCTCGAGCTACGCCGCACCATCACGCTGGCACTCGCCGTCGACGCCGCGCTCGATCGCGGCGCGTTCGGCATGTTCGCCGATCCCGATCCCACGCGCGTGGTGAGCGCCTGCGCCGTGTACGGCGCCAAGCTGGGGAGCGAGGCGCCCTCCGCCGCGCGCGGCGACGTCGTGCTGGCCTGGCCAAATCCGGAGCACGCGGCTCGGCTGTCCGACGCGCCCGCCGACGACGTGGTGAGCGCCATGCTCCCCGACATCGAGGAGCTGCTCCCGGAGATCCGCGGGCGCGTCAGGCGCGCGCGTGTCTATAGAATGGACGAAGGGACGCCGCTGGCCCGCCCGGGATTCGGCGCCGACCGCCGGCGCGCGAATGCGCTGGCGTCCTCCGTCGACGCGCCGATCGCGCTGGCGGGGGACTACCTGACGATGCCCCTCATAGAGGGCGCCGTCATGAGCGGCGAATCCGCCGCTGACCGCCTGCTCACGCGGCTGGCGCGCGGTTGACCCGCTCCAGTGCCCCACCGGGGGTCGCATCGAGCCGCTCAGCAAGGCATATATGATAGTATGAGCCCCTTTCTCCACGACCGGTCTCGATGCCGACGCTGACGATCGACGGACGGGAAGTCACCGTCCCCGAGCGCGCCACGATCCTCGAGGCGGCGCGCGAGCTGGCCGTCGACATCCCCACGCTCTGCTGGTACCCGTCGCTCCCGATCGTCGGGAACTGCCGCATCTGTCTGGTGTCGGTGGCGGGACAGCCGAAGCTCGTGCCCGCATGTGCCACCGCCGCGGCGGACGGCATGGTGGTCACCACCGAATCGGTGGCCGCCGTGGAGTCGAGACGCGCGGTGCTGCGCATGCTGCTCGAGCGCTACCCGGTGGAGGAGATCCCGCCGGACGGCGCGCGCAACGAGTTCGAGCAGATGGTGCGACGCTACGACGTCCCCACCACGCGCCGGTCGTCCCTCCCGCTCCGGACCGGCGACGAGCGCGAGGGGGATCCGCTCATCCGGCACGACATGTCCACGTGCATCCTCTGCACCCGCTGCGTTCGCGCCTGCGCCGACATCCAGGTGGTCGGCGTGCTCGACGTGGCGCAGCGCGGGGAGCACGCCGAGATCATCGTCGGCGCCGACGGGAATCCCGAGCACGCGGCCTGCACCTGGTGCGGTGAGTGCGTGCGCGTGTGCCCCACCGGCGCCATTCACGACGTGCTGCCGCTGGCCAAGATGGCGGCCGACGCGATGCGGAAGCCGGCGCGCACGGTGCGGAGCGTCTGCCCCTACTGCGGCGTCGGCTGCCAGATCGACCTCGAGGTCCACGGCAACGACATCGCGCGGGTCAAGAGCCCGAGCTTCTACGAGGTGACGCCGAACGACGGCTCCACCTGTGTGAAGGGGCGCTTCGGCTTCGACTTCGCCATGCACCGCGACCGCCTGACGAGGCCGCTCATCCGCCGCGGGTGGGTGAAGCGCGAGGGCCGGTGGCACTTCGAGCCTCACGAGTCCACCCCCGCCGCGTGGGGACGCCGCGGCGGTCCGTGGGCCCCCATTCAGGGAGAAGGGCGCACCAAGAAGCGCCGCCCGCAGACCAACCCGCTCCAGCAGCTCCCGGTGGGCGAGGGGCCGCTCGGCGACCCACGCGACCGCGTGGCCACTCCCGATGACTGGTACGCTCCCTTCCGCGAGGCCAGCTGGGAGGAGGCGATGGAGCTGGTGACGCAGGAGCTCGCCCGCCTCCGCGACGAGCGCGGTCCGGATTCGCTGGCGGTGTTCAGCTCGGCCAAGTGCTCCAACGAGGAGAACTACGTCCTCCAGAAGATCTTCCGCGCCGCCATCGGCACCAACAACGTGGATCACTGCACCCGGCTCTGCCACTCGAGCTCGGTGAGCGCGATGCAGCGCGCCATGGCCACCAGCGCGGCCTCGGGCTCCATGCGCGAGGTGGAGCACGAGAGCGACGTCATCTTCATCCTCGGCGCCAACACCACCGAGTCGCACCCGGTGTTCGGCGCGGCGATCAAGCGCGCGCAGCGGCGCGGCGCCACGCTCATCGTGGCCGACCCGCGGCGGATCGAGCTGGCCACCCGGGCCGACATCCACCTCATGATGCTCCCGGGCACCGACGTGGCGCTCCTCAACGCGATGCTGCACCACATCGTGGAGCAGGGGCTGCACGACGAGGCGTTCATCCGCGCCCGCACGCACGGCTTCGACGAGACGGTGCGCGCGGTGGAGCCGTACACGCCCGAGATGGCGGAGTCGATCTGCGGCGTCCCGGCGGCGCTCATTCGTCAGGCAGCGGAGCTGTACGCGCGCGGGCCGCGCTCGGCCACGCTCTGGGCGATGGGGCTGACCCAGCACCGCACCGGCACGGACATCGTCGCCTCCCTGCTCAACCTCATTCTCGCCACCGGGTCGATCGGGCGGTGGGGTGCGGCGATGATGCCGATCCGCGGACAGAACAACGTGCAGGGCGCCAGCGACGTCGGCGCGATCCCGATGTTTTACACGGACTACCGGAGCGTGACGGACCCGGCGGTGCGCCGGGAGTACGCGACCGAATGGCGGGTGCCGGAGGAGTCGCTCTCCCTCACGCCGGGGCTCAAGGTCACGCAGATCGTGCAGGAGGGGAGCCCGGTGCGCGGGATGTACATCATGGGTGAGAACCCGATCATATCCGACCCGGACGTGTCGCACGCCGAGGAGTGGTTCCGCGGGCTGGAGTTCCTGGCGGTGCACGATCTCTTTCTCACCGAGTCGGCGCGGTACGCCGACGTGGTGCTCCCCGGCTCGTCGTTCGCGGAGAAGGACGGCACGTACGTCAACACCGAGCGCCGCATCCAGCTCGCCAGCGCGGCGATCGAGCCGCCGGGCGAGGCGCGGCGTGATCTCGACATCCTGATCGAGCTTTCGCGCCGCCTGGGCCTCCGCACGCCGTACGACACGCCGTCGGAGGTGATGGACGAGATCGCCCGAGTGACGCCGTCGTGGCGCGGTGTCTCGTACCGGCGATTGGGTGGCGGCGGTCTCCAGTACCCGGTGCCTGACGATCGGCATCCGGGCACGTCCTTCCTCTTCGACGACCGCTTCCCGACGACCGACGGCAAGGGAACGCTGGTGCCGGTGGAGTTCATGCCTCCCGCCGAGCTGCCTGACGAGGAGTTCCCGTTCTGGATGAACACGGGGCGCCAACTCTACCACTGGCACACGGGCACGATGACGCGCCGCTCCACGGGTCTCGACGCGCGCGAGCCGACGCCGACGATCGAGATGCACCCCGACGACGCGCGCTCACTCGGCGTCGCCGACGGCGACCCGGTTCGCGTCTCCTCGCGCCGCGGCACCGTGGAGCTGGCGGTCCGCATCTCTCCGCGAGTCGGGCATCACCAGCTCTTCCTCCCGATGCACTACCGCGAGGCCGCCGCCAACCTGCTCACGAATCCGGCGCTCGACCCCTATGCCGGCATCCCGGAGTTCAAGGTGAGCGCGGTGAAGGTGGAGGCGGTGCGACAGGGTTACCGCGACAAGGAGCCGGCCTCGGCGCGCCGCGAGCATGCGGCGGCGGGGGACGATTAGGCCCTCTTCCCGGGGTGGACGGGAGGGGGCAATTTTGTCGA
The DNA here is from genome assembly GCA_035249845.1 of Gemmatimonadaceae bacterium. GTDB lineage: Bacteria > Gemmatimonadota > Gemmatimonadetes > Gemmatimonadales > Gemmatimonadaceae > DATFBY01. The sequence continues at coordinate 4,692 of DATFFZ010000246.1, read as the reverse complement.
AGGGGCGGTGGAAGGAGAGAGGGCAACGGCAACAGCAACGGCGGCATTGGGCATTAGGCATTAGGCATTCGGGCTCCCGCGACGGAATCCCTGCGCCATTACCCTAATGCCGAATGCCCAATGCCCAATGCCTAATGCCTCGTCTGGGCCCCTCCTCCCTCCTCCCTCCTCCCTCTCCCTCCCCCTCCTGCCTCACTCCCCCGACCAGAATCCTGCATGCGAGCACTGGTGAAAGAATCGGCCGCGCGCGGCTTCACGTTGAAGAGCGTGCCGGAGCCGACGATCCGGGATGATGAGGTGTTGATTCGCGTGCGGCGGGCCGGGGTGTGTGGGACCGACGTGCACATCTACGAGTGGGATGATTGGGCCAGGGGGCGGTGCAAGCCGCCCTTCACCGTGGGGCACGAGTTCGCGGGGGATGTGGCCCGGGTCGGATCGCTGGTGACCGACGTGCGCGAGGGGGATCGGGTGACGGCGGAGGGGCACATCGTGGACGGGCGGTGTCTGCTCTGCCGAACCGGGAACGCGCACGCCTGCCCGTACACGAAGGTGATCGGCGTGGACCGCGACGGCTGCTTCGCCGAGTTCATCGCCATGCCCGCCAACAACGTCTGGCACCTCGACGACGAGATCTCCTATGACCTCGGCGGGATCCACGACCCCATGGGGAACGCCTTCCACACGACGCTGACGGCGGAGATTCCCGGGGCGAACGTGCTGGTGACCGGGTGCGGCCCGATCGGTATCTTCGCCGTAGGGATCTGCCGGGCCGCCGGCGCCGCCCGCATCATTGCGACCGACGTGAACGAGAAGCGGCTGGCGCTGGCCAGGCGCATGGGTGCGCACGACGCGATCCATCCGAAGGACGCCGACGCGGTGGTCGAGCGATGGACGGACGGGCTCGGGGTGGATGTGGTGCTGGAGATGTCCGGGGTCGCCGCTGCCATGCATCAGGCGTTCGCGCTGGTGCGCCCGGCGGGACGCGTGCAAATGCTGGGGGTCCCGGCGAAATCGATGGAGTTCGACTTCGCCACCGAGCTCATATTCAAGGGGATCACGGTGTACGGGGTGACGGGACGGCGGATGTACGACACCTGGCACCAGATGACACGATTCTTGAAGTCAGGCTTGTTCGATCCCACCCCCGTGATCACGCATCGCTTTCCGCTCGAGTGCTACGACGATGCCATCAGGGCGATCAAGTCGGGGGAGGCGGGAAAGGTCATCTTCGAGATCGCGTAGGTACGAGGATGTGCGATCGAAATATGACGATATGACGATTGCAGGTGCGATGTGCGATGTGTATCGAGGAGGTGCGATCAGCTCCGAGCGGCTGGTGGAGCCGATCGCACATGGCGCATCCACATCGCACCACCTCGATGCAATCGTCGTATCGTCATATGTCGATCGCACATCGGCCCTCGCACTGAGGTCACTGTGAATACACGATTCACGTCGGAGCTCGAGTCCTCCCTCGAGGCACTCAAGAAGGACCGCGTCTACAAGCGCCTGAATTACCTCGACTCTCCTCAGGCCTCCCGCGTGCTCATGGCGGGCCGGGGCGAGGTCATCATTCTGTCGTCGAACAACTACCTCGGCCTCGCCAACGAGCCCGCCGTGGTCGAGGCCGGGAAGTGCGCTCTCGACCGCTATGGCGCGGGCACCGCCAGCGTCCGCTTCATCTGCGGCACCTTCACCATCCATCGGCAGCTGGAGGAGGCGCTCGCCCGCTTCGTCGGCACCGAGGCGTCGCTCAGCTACGTGTCGGCGTGGAACGCCAACGAGGGGTTCACCGCCACCGTCGTCGAGGAAGGGGATGCCGTCATCTCCGACGCGCTGAATCACGCGTCGATCATCGACTCCATGCGGCTGGCGAAGGCGATCACCCGGTGCAGCACCGCCGTCTACAAGCACTCCGACATGGACGACCTGCGCGAGAAGCTGCAGGCGGCGCGAGGTGCGCGGCGGCGGATCATCTGGACCGACGGCATCTTCTCCATGGAGGGGGACATCGCGCGCCTCCCCGACATCCTCGAGCTGGCGCGCCAGCACGATGCCATCGTCGCCATCGACGACTCGCACGCCTCGGGAGTGCTCGGCAAGCACGGGCGGGGGACGGCCGAGCATTTTGGGGTCATGGGGGAGGTGGACGTCATCACCTCCACGCTGGGGAAAGCGTTAGGCGGCGCCGCCGGCGGATTCACCGCCGGGTCGGAGGCGCTGGCCGACTACCTCACGCAGCGGTCGCGTCCCCAGCTCTTCTCCAATGCGCTCCCGCCCACCGTGGCCGCCAGCTCGCTGGCCGCCGTGGAGTTCGTGGAGCAGCACCCGGAGCGCGTCACCAGGCTGCACGAGAACACCCGGTATTTCCGCGACGCCATCCAGGACGCCGGCTTCAAGCCGCTCCCGGGCGAGACGCCGATCGTGCCGATCATCGTCGGCGAGACCGCGCTCGCCATCAAGGTGAGCGAGATGATGCTCGACGAGGGCGTGTTCGTGACCGGTTTCGGCTATCCGGTGGTGCCGCAGGGGCACGCGCGCATCCGATGCCAGCTCTCGGCGGCGCACACGCGGAACGATCTTGACGCGGCGGTGGCCGCGTTCAAGAAGGTGGGACGCGAACTGAAATTGATTTAGCGGATCAGCCGGCGGCCTGGATGTGGCAGTGCACCGCGATGATCACGCGGCGCCAGCTGGCCTCATCGTCGGTGCCGACGCGCTCCACCAGCGCGCCGCAGCGACCGCCCTCGAGCATCCAGGGGACCAGCCAGCTCGAGATCGTATAAGGAAGATGGCCGACCACATCGCCACCTTCCGCGTGCACCCACACCGCTGGGTTGTCCGTCCCCGGCGGATCGGGGACCAGGATCAGCCGGTCGCCTCGATGGAGCCGGTGCACCACATCCATTCGCGCGCCGAAGACGGTGCCATACACCGCGCTCCGGAAGTTCTCGACGTACGGAGGTAGCATCGGCGCCTTCACGCGCCCTCGCCCCGTCCGTCAAGTTTTTCGCAATCGAATCCGCTCAACCTGTCACCGCCTGGAACGATGATTCGAACCTCGTGTGCCGCTTCCGTTCCCGCTTCCGCCCCCGCTGTCCTCGTCGCGCTTCTGGCGCTCGTCGCGCCCCTTCAACCGAGCCCGGCACAGGGCGTTCCAACGCCGAAGGAGCACCTCGGATTCGAGGTGGGCGCCGACCGGTCGCTGGCTGATTGGACCCAGATCGTCGCCTACTTCCGCAAACTCGCCCTTGCCTCACCCGCGGTCAAGCTCGACTCCCTTGGCACCACCACGCAGGGGCGCCCGTTCGTCGTGGCGACGATTTCGTCCCCCGCTAACATCCGGCAACTCGACTCGCTGCGCGAGCGCCAGGCACGCCTCGCCGATCCGCGCTCGCTCACCGCCGAGGACGAGCGTTCGTTAGTGGCCACGCAACCCTCCGTCGTGCTGATCTCGTGCAACATCCACGCGACCGAGATCGCATCGTCGCAGATGGCGATGGAGCTCGCCTGGCGGCTGGCCACCAACGACACGCTTCAGCGCGCCCTGGAGAAGACGATCGTGCTGCTGGTGCCGTCCATGAATCCCGACGGCGCCGACATGGTGGTGGATTGGTATCGCAAGGGGCTCGGCGGGAAGCACGAGGGCGGCCCTCTTCCCTGGCTGTATCACCACTACGTCGGCCACGACAACAATCGCGACTGGTTCATGGTGACGCAGAAGGAGACCAAGCTCGTCACCGACCTGCTCTATCGTGAATGGTTTCCGGAAGTGTTCTACGACGTGCACCAGATGGGAAACACGGGCGCGCGTCTCTTCGTCCCGCCCTTCGTCGATCCGATCAACCCGAACGTCGATCCGCTGATCGTGCGCGCGATCGCGCACATTGGCGCCGAGATGGCGCTGGCGCTGGAAGAGCGCGGCAAGCCCGGGGTGGCCGACCAGGTGATCTACGACCTCTGGTGGCACGGCGGCGCGCGGTCGACGCCGACGCGTCACAACATGGTCGGGATCCTCACCGAGGCGGCCAGCGTGCGCATCGCCACGCCCATCACGCAGGACTCCTCGGCGCTACGCGGACACGCGCGTGGTCTCCCTCGGTATGCAACGCGGATGAACTTTCCGAATCCGTGGCCGGGCGGCACCTGGCGCCTTCGAGACATCGTCGACTACGAGCTGATCGCGTCCGAGGCGCTGGTGAAGATGATGTCCCAGCAGCGCGAGCAATACGTGCGGAACTTCGTGGCACTCGGCCGGAAGGCCATCCGGCTTGGTGAGACGCAGCCGCCGTACGCGTTCGTCCTACCTCGTCAGGCGGACGGTGGCGCGGTGCGCGAGCTGGAGCGCGTGCTGCGTGACGGCGGCGTCGAGCTGCGCAGCGCCAGCGATTCGTTCGCCGTGGGTGGACGCAAGTTCGGTCCGGGAACGACGGTGGTGTCGATGGCCCAGCCGTATCGCGCGCACGTGAAGGACCTCATGGAGCCACAGCGATTTCCGCGTCTCGAGCAGTGGCCAGGCGGTCCCGCCGAGCAACCGTACGACGTGGCCGGGTGGACGCTGCCACTGCAGATGGGTGTGTCGGTGGTGCCGGTGACCGAGCCGCTGGCGGTGCCGTCGGTGGCGGAGAACGGGGTGGCCGGCGGCTGTCCGCGGAGCGCCGAGGAGTCCTGCGTGATGGGCGTGGCGATGCG
>DATFFZ010000245.1:0-18329 GCA_035249845.1 Gemmatimonadaceae bacterium | reverse complement strand
CACGGCATCGTGTGCGGCGGCGCCGAGGCGGCGCTCGTCCGCGCGCGATACGGGGATGCGTTGGCGCTCCTGGTGCCCGGGATCCGGCTTCCCGGCGGGCCGGTACACGACCAGGCGCGGTCGGTGACGCCGGCCGAAGCGGCTCGTGCCGGCGCGCGGTACCTGGTTCTCGGTCGGGTGGTGACCGAGGCAGGGGAGCCGAGGAGGGTGGTGGAGGAGGTGAGGGGTCAATTAGCCAGGTGAGCGGGACTCGGCTCCTCGGGACTCGGCCCGATGCCCCTTGAACCGACCCCCTAAGTCGGCTACATTGAAAAGCTTGACTAGAAAACCCGACGTTTAGAACCCCGGAGCACTCCGTGAAAGTTCGCAGCAGCGTGAGGCCGATCTGCGAGCATTGCAAGGTGATCAAGCGCAACGGCGTCACGCGCATCATCTGCAAGCGCAACCCCAAGCACAAGCAGCGGCAGGGCTGACATGGCACGAATCGCAGGCGTCGATCTCCCACGCGAGAAGCGGGTCGAGGTCGGACTGACGTACATCTTCGGGATCGGCCACGCCAGCGCGCGGAAGATCCTCGCCGACACCGGCGTGAGCCCCGACATTCGCGTCAAGGATCTCAACGACGGGGACATCAACAAGCTCCGTCAGGCGATCGAGCGCGACTTCCGCGTCGAGGGCGCGCTGCGCACCGAGACGGCGATGAACATCAAGCGGTTGATGGACATCAGCTCGTATCGCGGGGTGCGCCACCGCCGGGGCCTCCCCGTGCGCGGGCAGCGGACGCACACGAACGCGCGCACCAAGAAGGGGCCGCGCCGCGCGATCGCCGGGAAGAAGAAAGTCACCAAGTAATCCGCACTCATCAGCGAGACACCGAGTTTCATGGCGACAGCACGCACAGGTTCGGCGAAAAAGTCGAAGCGGGTGGTCGATTCCGAAGGGATCGCGCACGTCAACGCGACCTTCAACAACACGATCATCACCATCACCGACATGCACGGCAACGCCGTGTCCTGGTCCTCGTCCGGCAAGGCGCAGTTCAAGGGCTCCAAGAAGTCCACGCCCTTCGCCGCGACGGTGGCGGCGGAGCAGTGCGCTCGTGAGGCGCTCTCGCTCGGCGTGCGCCGCGTGCACGTGCGCGTGCAGGGTCCCGGGAGCGGGCGGGAGTCGGCCATCCAGGCGCTCGCCGCCGCCGGTCTTCAGGTGAAGTCGATCAAGGATGTGACGCCGATCCCGCACAACGGCTGCCGTCCGCCCAAGCGGCGGAGGGTCTGATCGATGCGCTACACCGGACCCAGCTGCCGCCAGTGCCGTCGCGAAGGAACGAAGCTCTTCCTCAAGGGCACCAAGTGCTTCACCGAGAAGTGCCCGGTGGAGCGTCGCCCGTACGCGCCGGGGCAGCACGGCCAGAGCGGCTCGCGCCGCCGCAAGAGCTCGGAGTACTCCAAGCAACTGCGTGAGAAGCAGAAGGTGAAGCGGATCTACGGGGTGAGCGAGCGCCAGTTCCGCAACACGTTCGAGCGGGTGAACAAGATGCCGGGCATCACCGGCCACAACCTGCTCGCCGCGCTCGAGAGCCGGCTCGACAACATCGTCTACCGCATGGGATTCGCGCCCAGCCGCAAGGCGGCGCGCCAGCTCATCCGTCACCGTCACATCGAAGTGAAGGGACGCCAGGTGGACGTGCCGAGCTATCTGGTGCGGCCGGGTGAAGAGGTGCGCGTGCGCCCCGCCTCGCGGGAGCAGGCGTCGATCCTCACCGCGATGGACCAGTCGACGCGCGGCGCGCCGCTCTCCTGGATCGCGGTCGACCGCGACACGTTCAGCGGTCGCATGCTCGAGCGCCCGGGGCGGAACGACATTCCGATCGCGGCGCAGGAGCAGCTGATCGTGGAGTTGTACTCGAAGTAGCGCATCGGGACTCGGCCATCGGTCATCGGGACTCGGCTCATCCGCCGAGTGCCGAGTCCCGATGGCCGAGTCCCGATGTAGGTCGGGACCCTAACTCCCACACGGGCTCACCGCGCGTTAGGGGCGGGGTGAGGCGTCGCCGGGGGAACGCCCTCGGTGAGACCAGAGAGGAATCACACAGTCATGGCAACGGCAATCGATCTCACCGGCCTCGTCAGGCCGCAGCTCGTCGAAGCGACCAAGCGCGACGAGCAGCCCAACGTCGCGGAATTCCGCCTGCAGCCGCTCGAGCGCGGCTTCGGCCACACGCTCGGCAACGCCATGCGGCGGATGCTGCTCTCGTCGCTGCGCGGGTCGTCCATCTGGGCCTTCCGCATCGACGGCGTGCTCCACGAGCACCAGACCATCCCCGGCGTGGTGGAAGACGTCCACCAGATCATCGGCAACCTCAAGACGCTCACCCTCACCCTGGCCGACGACGTGGATGAGACCGTGCTCCGCATCCGCAAGACGGAAGCGGGCCCGGTGACCGCCGCCGACATCGATGAGACCGGCGCGGTGCGCATCGTCGATCCGCGGCACCACATCCTCACGCTCCAGGACGACCGCGAGATCAACATCGAGCTGTACGTCAACAAGGGGCGCGGGTACATCGAAGCCGATCAGCACCCGCTCGACCGCGGACTGCCGATCGACCTGGTGCGGGTGGACGCCATCTACAATCCGGTCCGCCGCGCGAACTTCTCGGTGGCGGAGACGCGCGTGGGGCAGCGCACCGACTACGATCGCCTGACGCTGACCGTCGAGACCAACGGGACGATCACCCCCGAGGAGGCGGTGAGCTACGCGGCCGCGCTGGCGCAGACGCACTTCCAGTACTTCGCCAACTTCGGCTCGCACTCGGCCGGGATGCTCACCGGCGGTGGCGACCACTCCGGTGATGCGCTCCGCTTGCAGCAGCTGTTCAAGACGCCCATCGACGAGCTGGAGCTGTCGGTGCGCAGCGTGAACTCGCTCAAGAACTCCGACATCCGCACGCTCGGGGATCTGGTGCGCCAGACCGAGGCGCAGATGCTCCAGGTGAAGAACTTCGGCAAGAAGTCGCTCCAGGAGATCGCCGATCTGCTCGAGCGCGAAGGATTGAACTTCGGCATGCGGTACGAGGAGTCGGCCGACGGCGTCCGGATCACCGATTGGGGGACGCCGCCCAGCCGCGCCGCGGCCGCCGCGCCGGACGAGGAGGAGTAAGGGCCATGCGTCACCGGAAGGCAGGACGGCAGCTCCGGCGCACCAGCGAGCAGAAGCTGGCGCTGATGCGGAACCTCGCCACGTCGCTCATCGAGCACGAGGCGATCGTGACGACGGAGGCGAAGGCGAAGGAGCTGCGTCCGTTCGTCGAGAAGCTGATCACCAAGGCCAAGGTCGGGACGCTGCACGCGCGGCGCCTGGCCGGCCGTCACATTCACAAGCGCGAAGCGGCGGACAAGCTCTTCCAGGAGATCGGACCCCGGTTCGCCAAGCGCCCGGGCGGCTACACGCGCATTCTCAAGACCGGACACCGCAAGGGCGATGGCGCCGAGATGGCGCGCATCGAGCTGATCGAGGACTGACTGATGCAGAACAGAAAGTGCTACGTGTGCGGGAAGGGCGTGGCCTTCGGGAACAACCGCTCGCACGCCAACAACAAGACGCGCCGCGTCTGGAAGCCGAACCTCCAGGTGGCGCGCATTCTGGTGGATGGCAAGCCGACCAAGATCCGCGTGTGCACGCGCTGCCTGAACGCGGGCAAGATCCAGCGCGCCCCGCGAGGGAAGCAGGTCGCGTGACGAGAGCGGCTCGTCGCGCGATTGAAGAGAGGGAGCTCACTGAGGGCTCCCTTTTTTTCCATCGGGGAGCGGGGAGCGGGAGGGCGCGCTCCGCGCCGCCGCTTCCCGTTCGCCACTCCGCGCGCCCCGCGCTCACATGCCGACCGCGCTCATAACCGGGATCACCGGCCAGGACGGCTCCTACCTCGCCGAGCTGCTGCTCGGCAAGGGCTACCGTGTCGTGGGTATCGTCAGGCGGAGCTCCACCACCCCGTATGAGCGGATCGCGCATCTGGTGGACAGGGTCGAGCTCGTCTCGGCCGACCTGCTCGATCAGCACTCGCTGGTCGACGCCATCGCCGACGCCAAGCCGGACGAGATCTACAATCTGGCGGCGCAGAGCTTCGTGCAGACGTCGTGGACGCAGCCGGTGCTCACCGGCGAGTTCACGGCCATGGGCGTCACCCGCATGCTGGAAGCGATGCGCAAGGCGGCGCCCGGCGCGCGCTTCTATCAGGCGAGCTCCAGCGAGATGTTCGGCAAGGTGGTGGAATCGCCGCAGCGGGAGACGACCCCCTTCTACCCGCGAAGCCCGTACGGCGTGGCCAAGGTGTACGGGCACTGGATCACGGTGAACTACCGCGAGAGCTACGGGCTCTTCGCCGCGTCGGGCATCCTCTTCAACCACGAGAGCCCGCGCCGCGGACTGGAATTCGTCACCCGCAAAGTCACCGACGGTGCGGCGCGCATCAAGCTCGGGCTCCAGCGCGAGCTCAGACTGGGCAACCTCGACGCGCGGCGCGACTGGGGCTTCGCCGGCGACTACGTCGACGCGATGTGGCGCATGCTCCAGCAGGATTCGCCGGAGGACTTCGTGGTGGGCACGGGCGAGACGCGGTCCGTGCGCGAGCTGTGCGAGATCGCCTTCAATTGCGTCGGCCTCGACTACCGCGAGCACGTCGTCCAGGACGAGCGCTTCTACCGCCCGGCCGAAGTCGACCTGCTGGTCGCCGATTCCACGAAGGCGAGGCGGATGCTCGACTGGAAGCCGACGATCTCGTTCCAGCGGTTGGTGGAGATGATGGTCGAGGCCGATCTCTCCCGCCACGGCACGCGACGCTGACGTGCGCACGCTGATCACCGGGGCTGGCGGCTTCGTGGGGCAGTGGCTCTGCCGCGAGCTGCTCGAGCGCGGCTGGCCGGTGACCGGCGCGGTGCTGGGCGACGTCATTCCGACTTCCGTACTTTCACTCGATGAGCGGCGCAGCATTCGCTGGCTGTCGGTGGACGTTCGCCGCGGCGAGGAGATCACCCGCGCCCTCGATGAGTCGCGTCCAGAGCTGATCTTCCACCTGGCGGGCGTCTCCTTCGTGCCCGCCGCCGGCGCCGACCCGGGCGGCGCGCTGGAGGTCAACGTGGTGGGCGCCGCGCGCCTTCTTGGCGAGCTGCGCACCCGCGTGGCGGCGGGGACGCTCGACCCGGTGGTCCTGATCGTCGGCAGCGGCGAGCAGTACGGAAAGCACGACGCCGAGGAGATGCCGCTGGGCGAGGGCGCCGAGCAGCGACCCGTGTCGGTGTACGCGGCGTCCAAGTGCGCGCAGGAGATCGTCGCGCTGGAGTCGTGGCGCAGCGGCGGTGTCCGGGTGATCGCCACGCGCAGCTTCAACCACAGCGGGGCGGGGCAGGCGAGCAACTTTCTCCTCCCCGCGCTGGTGCAGCGCGCGCTCGGCCTGCGCAATGCCTGGCGGCGCGAGCTTCCCATCGGCAATGCCACCCCCATACGTGATTACCTGCACGTGGGCGACGTGGTGCGCGCGTACGTCGCGCTGGCCGAGCGCGGCGAGCCGGGCGAGGTCTACAACGTGGCCAGCGGCGAGGGCGTGGAGGTGGCCACCGTGGCGGAGCGCGTGCTTGCTCTCACCGGAGTCGACGCGAGATTGCAGGTGGATCCCGCGCTCGTTCGGCCGGTGGACGTTCCCGTGCTCGTCGGCGACTCCGCCAAGCTCCGCGGCGCCACCGGCTGGAGTCCCACCCGCACCCTCAACGACATCCTGGGCGATCTGATCCGTGCCGCGTCGCGCTGACATACATCGCATTCTGATCATCGGGTCCGGACCGATCGTGATCGGCCAGGCCGCCGAGTTCGACTACTCCGGCACGCAGGCGACCAAGGCGCTGCGCGAGGAAGGGTTCGAGGTGATCCTCGTGAACTCGAACCCGGCCACCATCATGACCGATCCGGAGATGGCGGATCGGACCTACATCGAGCCCGTCACTCCCGAGTACGTGGAGATGGTCATCGAGCAGGAGCGCCCCGACGCGCTCCTGCCGACGATGGGCGGACAGACCGCGCTCAACGTGGCCATGGCGTTGCACGAGCGTGGCGTGCTGGCCAAGTACAACGTGGAGCTGATCGGCGCCGATGCGCGGGCGATCAAGCTGGCCGAGGACCGCGAGCAGTTCGCCGACGCGATGCGCCGCATCGGGCAGAGGATGGCGCGCGGCGGCATCGCGCGCAGCTGGGATGAGGCGCTGGCGATCATCTCCGATGTCGGCTTCCCGGCCATCATCCGCCCCTCCTTCACGCTGGGCGGCTCGGGGGGCGGCGTCGCCTACAATCGCGAGGAATACGAGCAGATCGTCAGACGCGGTCTCGAGCTCTCCCCCGTGCACCAGGTGCTGATCGAGCGGAGCGTGCTCGGATGGAAGGAGTTCGAGCTCGAGGTCATGCGCGACAACGCCGACAACGTGGTGATCGTCTGCTCCATCGAGAACATCGATCCGATGGGCGTGCACACCGGGGACTCGATCACCGTGGCGCCGGCCATGACGCTCACCGATCGCGAGTACCAGACCATGCGCGACGCGGCGGTGGCGATCATCCGGGAAATCGGTGTCGATGCCGGCGGGTGCAACATTCAGTTCGCCATCAATCCGGCCAACGGCGAGATGCTGGTGGTGGAGATGAATCCGCGCGTCTCGCGCTCTTCGGCGCTGGCGTCGAAGGCGACCGGATTTCCCATCGCGCGCATCGGCGCCAAGCTGGCCGTGGGCTACCGCCTCGACGAGATCGCCAACGACATCACCAAGACCACGCCGGCCTCGTTCGAGCCGGTGCTCGACTACGTGGTGGTGAAGTGTCCCCGCTTCGCCTTCGAGAAGTTCCAGTCGGCCAGCCCGCGCCTGACGACGCAGATGAAGGCGGTGGGCGAGTCGATGGCCATCGGCCGCACGTTCAAGGAAGCGCTCCAGAAGGGACTCCGGGCGCTGGAGATCGGCCGCCATGGATGGGAGATCGGCCGGCGCGAGGCCGATGACCGGCTGCCTGACGAGACGCTGGACGCCCTCCGCGGCGCGCTCCGTCAACCGACCCCGGAACGGATCTTCCAGCTCAAGCGCGCGTTGCTCCTGGGCTTCTCCATCGAGGAGCTGTACGAGCTGACCGCCATCGACCCGTGGTTCCTCGGGCAGATGCAGGAGCTGGTGGAGGCGGAGCGAGCGTACGCCGCGTTGGGCGACGTGAGCGCCGCCCACCTGCGGCGGATGAAGCGCCTCGGCTTCGCCGACCGCCAGCTGGCCGATCTGCGCGGGGAGTCGGAGGAGGCGGTGCGTCAGCGACGCTGGGCGATGCAGATCCGCCCCGCGTACAAGATGGTCGACACCTGCGCCGGCGAGTTCCCGTCGGCCACGCCGTATCTGTACGGGAGCTACGACGAGGAGAGCGAAGCGCCGCGCAGCGGGAAGCCCTCGGTGATGATCCTCGGCAGCGGACCCAACCGCATCGGGCAGGGCGTCGAGTTCGACTACTGCTGCGTGCGCGCCGTGCTGGCGCTCCGCGAGCAGGGGTACGAGACGATCATGGTGAACTCCAATCCGGAGACCGTCTCCACCGACTTCGACATCTCCGACAAGCTCTACTTCGAGCCGCTCACGCTCGAGGACGTGCTCGAGATCGTCCACCGCGAGCAGCCGATCGGGGTCATCGTGCAGCTCGGTGGGCAGACCCCGCTCAAGCTCACCCGAGCGCTGGAGGCGGCCGGCGTGCGCATCTTGGGGACGTCGCCCGACGCGATCGACATCGCCGAGGATCGCCGGCGCTTCGAGGCCATCGCCCGCCGGCTCGGCGTGACGCAGCCGCCGAGCGGGACGGCCACCAGCGAGGAGGAAGCCGTGCTGGTGGCGGAGCGGGTGGGCTATCCGGCGCTCGTCAGGCCGTCGTACGTGCTCGGCGGCCGCGCGATGCAGATCGTGTACGACGAGCCATCACTGCGCGAGTACTTCGCGCACGCGGCGCGCGTGTCGGAGGACCGGCCGGTGCTCATCGACCGCTTTCTCGAGGACGCCTACGAGGTGGATGTCGACGCCATCAGCGATGGCCATCGCGTCGTCATCGGCGGCATCATGCAGCACATCGAGGATGCCGGCATTCACTCGGGCGACTCGGCGTCCGTGCTCCCGCCCTACATCATCGGCGAGGAGGATCTGGACACGATGCGGCAGCACACCGAGGCGCTGGCGAAGGCGCTCGGCGTGGTGGGGCTCATCAACGTGCAGTTCGCCATCAAGGACGGCATCGTCCACGTGCTGGAGGTGAACCCGCGGGCGAGCCGCACGGTGCCCTTCGTGTCGAAGACCATCGGCGTGCCGCTGGCGTCGCTGGCCGCGCGCGTGATGCTGGGCGAGACGCTCGAGGCGATCGGGTTCACCGAGGAGATTCTCCCGCCCTTCGTGGCGGTGAAGGAGGCGGTGTTCCCCTTCAACAAGTTCCCGGAAGCGGATCCCATCCTCGGGCCGGAGATGCGCTCCACCGGAGAGGTGATGGGGATCTCCGACTCGTTCGGCAGCGCCTTCGCCAAGGCGCAGATCGCGGCCGACAACGCGCTGCCCGTGTCCGGCACCATCCTCATCACGGTGAACGACTCGGACAAGCCGAGCGTGGCGCCGATCGCCAGGCGCTTTCACGAGATGGGGTTCAAGATCATGGCCACCACCGGCAACGCGCGCTTCCTGCGGTCGCGCGGCATTCCCGCCGAGCGGGTGTTCAAGGTGCACGAGGGGCGGCCGAACGGCGTGGACCTGATCGTGAACCGCGCCGTGCAGCTGCTGATCAACACGCCGCTCGGCAAGCACGCGCAACGCGATGACTACACGATGCGCCAGGCGGCCGTGGCGCACTCGATTCCCTACACCACGACCCTCTCCGCGGCCAGCGCCGCCTGCGACGCGATTCTGTCGCTGCGCTTCAGACGGCCGCGGGTGCGCGCGCTTCAGGAGTGGCACGAAGCGGCGCGCGCCACGTCGGTGGAGTGAGCCTGACGAGTTGACTTCGCGCGCAAGTCAATGCAATATCTACGATTGGCCTCATCGGCCAGCGATTGTGATACCTCCTGGAACGAGTGAATGCCGGTACCACTGCTGGACCTTCGCGCGCAGCACGCGCGCATAAAGGACGAGGTCGTCCAGGCGCTGATGCGCGTGGTGGACGATCAGCTCTTCATCCTCGGCGACCCCGTCGCCAGGCTCGAGGCAGCGGTGGCCGAGCTCTCGAATGCCCGATTCGCCATCGGATGCGCCAGCGGCACCGATGCGCTGCTGCTCGCCTTCAGGGCGCTGGACATCGGCCGCGGCGACGAGGTGGTGACCACGCCCTTCACCTTCTTCGCCACCGCCGGGACGATCCACAACGTGGGCGCCAAGCCGGTGTTCGCCGACATCGATCCGGACACGTACAACCTGTCGCCGGAGCTGGCTGCCGAAGCGCTCACCGAGCGCACGCGCGCGGTGGTGCCCGTGGACCTGTTCGGGCAGATGGCGCCGATCGAGCGATATGAGCGACTCATGCCCGACATCCCGCTGATCGAGGATGCGGCGCAGTCGATCGGCGCGCGCCGGAAGATCGACGGCAGGTGGACGATGGCCGGCGAGCGGTGCGCGATCGGCACCCTGAGCTTCTTCCCGTCCAAAAACCTCGGCGGCTACGGCGACGGGGGGATGATGCTCACGCAGGACGAGAGGCTCGCCACCCGCCTCAAGCGTCTTCGCGTGCACGGCGGCGCCGTCCAGTACTTTCACGACGAGGTCGGCTACAACAGCCGGCTCGATACCATCCAGGCCGCCGTCCTCCACGCCAAGCTTCCGCATCTGGCGGCGTGGAGCGAAGCGCGGCGCGAGCACGCGCGGTATTACGACGCCGCTTTCGCCGACGTGCCCGAGGTGCGCACCCCCTGCATCGATCCCGCCAACGAGCCGATCTACAACCAGTACACCATTCGCGTGCGGGAGCGCGACGCGCTACAGAAGCACCTCAAGGAGCGCGGGATCGGGAACGCCATTTACTATCCGCTACCGCTGCATTTGCAGCCCTGCTTCTCCTACCTCGGTTATCAGGAGGGGAGCTGCCCGGAGTCGGAGCGTGCCGCTCGCGAGGTGATCTCGCTGCCGGTGTATCCGGAGATGACACGGGTGCAGCAAGACGAGGCGATCGGCGCCGTTCGGGCATTTTACGGTCGCTCCTAGCAGGTCGTCGAAGTCAATTGAGTGAGTTGCACGGAGCGCCGCTCGCGCTCCCACCCACGCACATGGGTAGCCGAGGTGCGCTGCATCACAACCCCGCGGCGCGTCTCGATATAGGTTGCCGGGCTCGGATCCAGGTAAGAAATGGAAACCCCAGTGGGCAAGAAAATTGCTGATGCGGCGCGTGATCGCCTGAGCGACGTCGTTGACTCAGACCCGCCAATTCCTCTGGTCACGTTCCTCTTTCGGTATCGCACGGCCTTTCTGATCGCGGTGCACCTCGCGTTGGTGGTGGTGAGCTACACCCTCGCGTTCCTGCTCCGCCTCGAGTGGCTGTTGCAACAGCCGTATCTCGACATGTGGATCCGGACGCTGCCGCTACTGGTCGGCGTCCGGCTTCTCGCGTTCGCCTACTACCGCCTCTACCGGGGCTGGTGGCGCTACGTGGGGATGCGCGACATGATCGATCTGCTCAAGGCGGTGGCCGTGAGCAGCCTGGTGTTCGCGGCCTGTCTGCTCTTCGTCGGCCGAGGGTACGGCTATCCGCGCTCGGTGATCATCATCGACGGGCTGCTCACCGTGGCGCTGATCGGTGGGGCGCGCTTCGTCCTGCGCGCGGTGCGTGAGCGCCGCCGCCCGAAGATCGCCCCGCGCCTCCGCCGGGTGCTGATCATCGGCGCGGGCGACGCGGGCGAGCTCCTCCTTCGGGAGATGCACAATAACCCGCGCTTGGGTTATCTCCCGGTCGGCTTCCTCGACGACGACGATCGCAAGATCGGCTTCCACATCCATGGCGTGGAGGTGCTGGGCGCCACCAACGAGCTGCTCGAGGTGCTCGCTCGTCGCCCGGCCGACGAGCTGATCATCGCCATCCCCTCGGCCGCGCGCGACACGATCCAGCAGATCGTCAACCGCTGCCTGGAGTCCAAGCTTCCCTTCAAGATCCTCCCGGCCATCGCCGCCCTCTCCGGTCAGGTGCACCTGAGCCAGGTGCGTCCGGTGCGGGTCGAGGACCTGCTCGGCCGCGAGCCGGTGAACCTCGATTCGTCCGGGATCCGCGCCGACATCGCCGGACGCCGCGTGCTGATCACCGGCGCCGGCGGCTCCATCGGCTCCGAGCTGGCGCGGCAGATCGCGTCGTACGGTCCCGCCAGCATCGCGCTCCTGGAGCGAAGCGAGAACGCGCTCTTCCTCATCGAGCAGGAGCTCAAGCGCAAGGCGCCCGACGTGGCGGTGCAGGCGATGATCGTCGACATCCGGGAGACGCACGACGTCCAGCGTATCTTCAGGGAGACGCACCCCGAGATCGTCTATCACGCCGCCGCGTTCAAGCACGTGCCGATGATGGAGAGCCACCTGGCGCAGGCGGTGGAGAACAACGTGTTCGGCACGTTGAACGTGGCCGACGCCGCCGCCGCGCACTCGGCGAAGTTCGTGCTGATCTCCAGCGACAAGGCGGTGGCCCCGAGCAACGTGATGGGCGCCACCAAGCGTCTGGCCGAGAAGCTCATGCTCTGCGTCAACGAGCGTCGTCGCACGCATTTCGTGGCGGTGCGATTCGGCAACGTGCTGGGGAGCAACGGCTCGGTGGTTCCGCTCTTCGCCGAGCAGATCGCCGATGGCGGACCGGTGACGGTCACGCATCCGGAGGCGACGCGCTACTTCATGACCATTCCGGAGGCCGTGCAGCTCGTGCTTCAGGCCTCCGTGCTGGCCGAGGCCCGCGACCGCATCGTGATGCTGGAGATGGGCGCGCCGATGCGGATCGTCGACCTCGCGCGCAATCTGATTCGGCTGTCCGGCTTCGAGCCGGACGTCGACATCCCGATCGTGTACACGGGTCTCCGTCCTGGGGAGAAGTTGCACGAGCAGCTGACGTCGGCTGGGGAAGAGACGATGGCCACCCGCTACGAGAAGATCCGGGTGGTGAAGACCGAGGCACCGCCGCTCAGCGAGCGCGGCCTGGATGGGCTGCGTGATGCCGTGAACGCGCGCGACGAGCGAGCGATCCTCCGCCGACTTCAGGAGCTGGTGCCGGAGTTCGCGCCTCAGGCGGCACTACTGGCGACGATCCGCGATCGCAGCGGAGTCGGCGCCGGAGAGACCCGGGCAACGAGCCTCGTCGGGTGATGCCATTCGGTCGGGTGGCGCTCGTCGCGGTGGCCGTGAGTCTGGTCGCCGCGAGCGCCGGGGCGCAGCACGCCTTGGTGACCCTGCCGCTCGGCGATCCCGGCTACGTACAGCTCGACGGTCTGGCGCGGCAGGGGTGCCGCCGGGCGCGGGTGTCTCCGTACCGGCCCTATCAGCTCGGTGACGTTCGGCGAGCGCTGGCGGCGGCGCGCGGCGATGAGTCGTGCGCCGGCGCGCTGCTCGACGCGCTGCTGGCGCGCTTTGCCGCGGTGGAGCCCGCTCCGGGTGAGGAGGCTCCCGACCAGCGCGCGGTGACCTTCGGCGCGGCGGCGACGGTTCGGGCGACGGGTCTCAACAAGTCCGAGTTCCGCCCGCTGTGGAGCGACATCCGCGACAAGGAGGATGGGTCGCCGGAGGCGGTGGGGATCGCCCGGGCGCGCCTGACGTGGAATGGCGGGCGACGCATCGTGGGCGTGACCGAGGTGTACGCGCAGACGAACGCGCGGAACGATCCGCGAACGCGGGCGCGTCCCTTCCGCTCCACCGACGGGGTGCTCGACTTCGACGACGCCTACCTGAACGGGAGCATCGGCAGCCTCCGGCTGTCGCTCGGCCGGGTACGCGAGGCGTGGCTCGGGGAGGGGGATGAGTCGTTCGTGCTCTCGGCGCACGGGCCGGCCATCGACCGGGTGGCGGCCGGCGCGAAGTGGGGGCAGGGGCGCTTCGAGATCAAGGCGCTGTTCGGGTCGATCAACGACGTCGTGCTCGAGGGCGATCAGGGGGAGCTGCCGGTGGGTGAGGGGCCGGTGCGTCTGCACCGGATGATCGCCGCGCACGCGATCACCTGGCGGCCGACGCCGGTGTGGGAGTTCACGCTCGGGGAGACGGCGGTCTTGTCCCGCGAGGGAGGGGGATTTGATTTCTCCTTCGCCAACCCCGTCATGCCCTTCATCGTCACCGAGCATGACGTCAGCCGGGAGGGGGACCCCGCCGGAAACAACATCATGTTCTTCGCCGGGACACGCGTGGCGGCCGGGCGCGCGGTGATCACGGGCGAGCTGGCGGTCGACGACATCCAGATCGACGCCGAAGACCGGAAGCGGGTGCCGGACCAACTCGCGTGGCGCTTGAAGGCGACGTACCCGTTGCCGCTGGTTGTTCCGGCCGCCGTGGGAGTAGAGTATCGGCGCGTGGACAGCTATACGTACATGCGTCGGTTCTACAACGAAGTTTACCAGCAGTACGACGAGCCGCTCGGCAGCGAGCTCGGTCCTGACGCCGACATGCTGCGGGCGGAAGGCGAAGTATGGGGCGGATCGAGGCTTCGTTTGTCCGGGGGCGTCGCCCGCTGGCGTCGGGGCGCGCTTCGGATCGATCAGCGTCCGGGCGTGAGCGCGGTGGGCCATGCCGGAGAGCCATTTCCATCGGTGAGCACGGCACGGCCGGAGGTACAGCGCGCATGGCTCGGCGACGTCACGGCGGAGTGGCTGGACGCGATCATTCCGCTCACGTTCCGGGCCGAGGTGGCGCGCGTGAACGACGTGAACAATCAGGCCTCGGCGGCCACCAACTACCTGCGAGTGCACTTTGCCGGTTCGTATCGGTTCCGTTATCCGTAGTCTCGCTCTCGTGGCGGCCGTGATCGCGTCGGGACTGGCCTTCGGCGTCTCGACGCCGGCGGCGCTCGGCGCGCAGGACTCGACCGCGCTCGGCACCGTGCCGCGGAACGTGGGCGTCATGCGGCCGGGCGACGTGCTCGACATCGCGGTGTACCGCGAGCGCGAGATGACGGGGAAGTATCTCATCGACAGCCGTGGGGTGGTGCAGATCCCCGGGCTCGGCGACATCGTGGCGGCGGGGCTCACCCCCACCGAGATCAAGCAGCGGCTGTCGGAGCAGCTCGTCAGGCGCGGCGTGGCGAACCCGGAGATCGCGGTGTCACCGCTGATCCGGGTGTCGGTGCTGGGTGAGGTGCGTACGCCCGGTCTCCTTCCCGTGGATCCGGGGACCACGCTCATCCAGCTGCTCACGATCGCGGGCGGGCCGACCGATCGCGCCAATCTCCGGCGCGCCTACGTGGTGCGGGAGTCGCAGCGTTTCCCGGTGGATCTGCAGAGCGCGCTGGCGGGGAGCGCCACCGGGCGGGTGGTACTCTACTCGAACGACGTGCTGGTGGTACCGAGGCGCGGTGGCCTCACGCGCGAGAACGTCGGGTTCGGGCTCCAGCTCATGGGCGCCGCGTTGAGCATCGCCACGCTGGTCGTCACCCTTCAGCAATGACCTCTCCCGACCGCCTCCCCGACGTCGCGCCCGAGCCGGTTCTCTTCGAGCAGGAGAACCGGGCTCAGGCGCTGCGCAACGCCTACGTGGCGGTGCGGCATCGGTGGTGGGCGGTGCTGGGCGTCTTCCTGCTGGTCGTGTCGGTGACGATGTGGCGCACGGTGCAGAAGCCGCGGATGTACCGCGCGACCGCGACGGTGCGGATCGGCGAAGGACAGGCGCCCATCTCGGGGCTGCAGACGCCCGTCTATCGCGACTATCGGGTGGACCCGATCCAGTCGGAGCAGATCGTCATCAAGAGCGACGCGGTGGCTTCGGTCGCGGCCGACATGTTGGGTTTGCGTCTGCAGATCGGCCGCCCGCCGCACATCCACCGGAGCGTGCTGTTCGGGAACGTTCCGCCGAAGGTGGACAGCACGGCGGAGCTGGGCTCGTACGTGCTCGACCTGCGGGACAACGTGTATGCGCTGAGGCGTGGAGCCGAGGTGCTCGGGATGTCGCGCTACGGCGAGGCGCTGAGCGTGCGCGGCATCACGATCAAGCTTCCCACGCGGCCGCCGATCGCCGAGCGCGAGGTGCCGCTGCAGGTCATCTCCGAGCGGAGCGCGGCCGGACAGGTGCGTGGGCCGATCGTGACCCGCGGCCTTCCGCTCACCAACATCGTCGAGATCTCGGTGACGGGGACGGAGCCGGCGCTGGTGAAGGAGACCGCCAACGCGGTGGCGCTCGCCTATCGGGAGTTCTCGGCGCGCGATCGCCTGACGAGGGCGCGGAACAGGACGCAGTTCATCGACCAGCAGCTGGACGCGCAGCGCGCGCAGCTCCAGACGGCGCAGGATGCGCTCCGGGCGTTCAAGGAAGGCGCGCAGCTCTCCAACGTGAACGCCGAGCAAACCGCGCTGGTGGCGAGCATTCACAAGTTCGAGGGAGAGCTCGACGCGGCGCGCGTGAAGCAGCGCGTGTACCTGCGCCTGATCGGGCGCCTGGAGGCGGCCGATACCGCCACCGACGAGCTGCGCCGGCTGGCCGGTACCGAGGCGGTGCAGGAGAACGACTACATCTCCAATCTGTACACGCGCTGGTTCGAGTTGGTGAAGCAGCGCGAGGAGCTGCTGGCGCAGAACAAGACGTCGGCGCACGACGACGTGAAGGCGGTGGACCGGCTGATCTCGCGCACCAAGGAAGATCTGCGCGAAGCCAGCGGGCTCTATCTGCAGGGGTTGCAGTCGCGCGTCGAGAGCCTGCAATCGACGATCGCCAGTCTGCGTGGGGAGACCGAGCGCTACCCATCGCTCGAGGCGCAGGAGACGCGCCTCATGTCGGACATGAAGTCGGTGCAGGCGGTGTACGACCAGCTCCAGGCGGAGCTGCAGCGATCGCGCATCGCCGAGCGTGATGAGGATGCCAGCGTGCGCCTGATCGATGAGGCGCAGCAGCCGACGGCGCCGATCGCGCCCAACCGGAAGCGCATCTTCTTCACGTCGATGATCTTCGGGCTGCTCCTCGGGCTGGGCGCGGCGATCCTGCTCGAGAACCTCGACGACTCGGTGAAGTCGCCCGAGGAGATGCAGGTGGGGCTCGGTCTCACCGTGCTCGGGACGATTCCGCGAATCCGCACCGCCGCCAACGGGCGCGGCGGGGAGCGCAGCGTGGAGGAACGACTCGTCACCCACGTCGATCCCCGATCGCCGGTGGCGGAGGCGTACCGCTCGCTGCGCACGAACCTCGCGTTCGCCAGGGTCGAGCAGGAGGTCCGCACCATCGTGCTGACCAGCCCCGGTCCGGCCGATGGCAAATCCACCACGGTGGCGAATCTGGCCATCACGTTCGCGCAGCAGGGGCAGCGCACGCTGCTCATCGACGCCGACCTCAGACGCGCGGTGATCGACAAGCTGTTCGACGTCCCGCGCACGCCGGGTCTCACCGACGTGCTGGTGGGGGACGCCAGGCTCGCGGACGTGGTCCGCGAGGCGGCGATCCCGAATCTGGCGGTGATCGGGAGCGGGCGCTTTCCGCCCAACCCGGCCGAGCTCCTCGGCTCCACCGCCATGCGCGACGTTCTGCGCGACTGCGCTGCGGAGTTCGACATCGTGCTGCTCGACTCGCCGCCGCTCCTGGCCGTGACGGATGCGGCGGTGCTGGCCACCATGACCCACGGCGCCATCCTGGTGGTGCGCGTCGGCTCCACGGCCAAGGCGGCGACACGACGCGCGATCATGCAGCTCCAGACGGTGCGCGCGCGCATTCTCGGCTCCGTGCTCAACGACGTCGACTTCCGCCAGGGCGCCTTCGCGGGCGGCTACGGCTACTACTACTATTACTATTACGGTCAGGACGGTTCCCGGAACGGCCACGGCGCCGCCCGCAAGGTGGCGAATCGGATCCGGCGGTTGGTCACCACGCGTGGGCGATCCTCCGACGATGCCTGACGAGCTCACCGGCGCCCATCCTCAGACGCTCGACCGGGTGGCGTGGGTCCTGCGCCTCGCCATGGGCATGCCCGACGAGGGCCCGCCCGCGTCGTGGAGCGCCATCCTCGACACCGCCATGGACGAGCGCTGCGCGGCGCTGGCCTGGGTGCGGAGCGGCGAGCGCATCCGTCGTCAGGCGCCGGCCGGGGACGTGGCGCGGTGGCGCGCCTTCGCGGTCGCCAACGACGCGCACTGCCGGGTGCAGCAGAGCGCCTTGCGCGAGGTACTGGAGCTGTTGCTCGCGCGCGGCGTGCGGCCGGTCGTCCTCAAGGGCGCGCCGCTTTCCTTCCGGCTCTACGGCGACGCCGGCGCTCGCACCACCGACGACATCGACATCTACGTGCCGGAGGAGGCGCGCCGGCGCACGCGCGACACGTTGCTCGCGCACGGGTGGCGCCCGCACTACAGCGAGAGCATGCTCGACGACTGCTACCTGCGCCCCGGGGGCGAGTGGCACGGCGGCGACATCTTTCTCGAGGTCCACACGGCGCTGGTGTCCGAGCTCCTCGCGCACGCGCCGCTGCGGGAGCCGATGGTGGAGCCGAGCCCGTCATCAGGCGGGGAGCTGCCGACGCTGGCCGGCGCCGCGCTCCCGGTGTACCTGGCCGCGCACCTGGCCAAGCACCAGCTGCCGTCGCTTCTCTGGCACGTGGACTTCGCCACGCTCTGGCGGAGTCTCGACCTCGCCGAACGGCGCGAGGCGGAGGCGCTCGCCCGCCGCGCACGTCTCTCCAAATGGCTCGACTGGGCGGTACGTCGCGCATCGCTGCTGGAGCCCGCGGCGCACGGGGACGTGGCGGCGCTCCGTGCACTTGGCTTCGGTCCCGAGGGGCGCTGCGTGACGCACGGCATCAGGGAGTTCATCACCCACTCCGATTCGCCGCTGGATGCCGCGCGGGTGCTCGGCGCGATCATCTGGCCCCGCCACCTCCGCGGTGACGTCCCCGCCTTCGTGGCGCTCTCCGCCCGGCGGGTGCGTGCCAGATTCCAGGGGGCGAGATGACCGGCGAATGGCAACGGCTTCCTCGCCATCGCACGACGCTCTCCCCCGTGGCCCTGCTCGCTCTCGTGCGCCAGGTGCTGGCCGGAGGCGGATCGCTCTGGGTCGGCGCGCACGGTCCGAGCATGAGCCCCACGATCCGTGAGGGAGATCAGGTACTCCTGGTTCCACCGGGCGACGTGCGGCGCGGGGACATCGTTCTGGCCGACGTCGACGGCA